>JAYVYB010000107.1:0-20082 GCA_043784625.1 Methylovirgula sp. | reverse complement strand
TGCCCGCGCTTCAGCCCACGGAAGTGCGCTTGAAACACCACGCCATCGGCGTAAATTTTCTCGACGTCTACTTCCGCACCGGACTCTATCCGGCGCCCTCCATGCCCTTTACCCCCGGCAACGAAGGTGCGGGAGAAGTGCTGGCAGTGGGCTCCGACGTTCAAGAGTTTAAGGTTGGCGACCGGGTGGCTTATGCCACAGCGCTGGGCGCCTACGCCGAGGAGCGTAACATCGATGCGAAACATATGGTGAAGCTTCCAAAAAGCATTTCCTATGAAACCGGCGCGGCGATGATGCTCAAGGGCCTCACGGCGCATTACCTGCTGCACAAAACCTTCCCTGTAAAGAAGGGCGACACAATTCTGGTTCATGCGGCGGCGGGCGGTGTTGGCTTGTTGTTGTGCCAATGGGGCAAAGCACTCGGAGCAACGGTCATCGGCACAGTTGGTTCGCTCGAAAAAGCCAAGCTGGCGAAGAAAGCCGGCGCTAAACATGTAATTCAATATAACACGGAAGACTTCGTCGCCCGTGTTGGCGAAATTACCTCCGGCGCAAAGTGCGATGTTGTCTACGACGGCATTGGCAAATCCACGTTCATGGGCTCGCTGGATTGTTTGCGTCCGCGCGGTTTAATGGTGAGCTTTGGCAATGCCTCCGGCGCGGTAGATGCGTTTAATCTCGGCATACTCGCCTCGAAGGGATCACTGTTTCTCACCCGCCCGACGCTTTTTGGCTACACCGGAACCCGTAAGGAATTGGTTGCCAACGCGCGCGACCTTATGAAAGCTGTGGCATCCGGCGTTCTTGATATACCCATCCATGCCCGCGTGCCGCTGGCGCAGGCTGGTGATGCGCATCGCGCGCTGGAGTCCCGCGCCACCACAGGTTCAACTATTCTGATTCCATGAACCATTGTTCCGGTTAATTTGAAGATCATTTGATCATTTTTTGTGCATCAAATCGAAAAAGTCCAGAATTTGCGCTAGCGCTGGCTCTGGACGCCGCTAAGATCACGCTTGTCGGGTGGGGGCGTGTAAATTATGGGTCAGGCGGAAGTTCAACCGCAATCGCACACTGCGCCCTTGGTGCAGGTGGAAAACGTTACCAAGCGCTTCGGAGCGTTTACAGCCAATGACTCGATAAATTTGGAACTGCGCGCCGGAGAAATCCATGCGCTGCTGGGAGAGAACGGCGCGGGAAAATCCACGCTCGTCAAAATGCTGTACGGATTGCTGGCCCCGACCAGCGGCAGGATTTTATGGAACGGCACTCCCGTTTCGCTCGCCAATCCGGAGGAAGCCCGCGCGCTGGGCGTCGGCATGGTGTTTCAGCACTTTTCCCTGTTTGATAATCTCACGGTTGCCGATAATATCGCGCTTGTATTGCCCAAATCCGCAAAACTGGACACCGTTCCGGCGCTCATTGCCGATATCGGCAAACGCTATGGCATTGCGCTGCAACCGGACCGTCCGGTCTGGAGCCTTTCGGCGGGCGAACGCCAGCGCATTGAAATTGCCCGTTGCCTTTTGCAGGACCCGAAACTTCTCATACTGGATGAGCCAACCTCCGTACTGACCCCGCAAGAAGCCGATCAGCTTTTTGTAACTTTGGAGCGGCTAAAATCCGAAGGGCGCGCACTGCTATACATTTCTCACAAGCTCGATGAGGTCAAGCGCCTGTGCGACCGCGCCACAATCCTGCGCCATGGCAAGGTTGTTGGCACCTGCAATCCACGCAATGAGAGCGCCCGTTCCATGGCAAACCTAATGGTTGGCGCGCAAATCGCCGATGTTCGCGCGTCCAAGCGGATACAAGGCGGCATTCGCCTCGCCTGTAAAAATTTGAACGCCCCCTCAGCGGAAATGCATGGCACCCATCTCAACAACGTTTCTTTTTGCGTCAATGGCGGTGAAATTCTGGGTGTGGCCGGCATTGCCGGAAACGGCCAATCGGAATTCTTCGCCGCGCTGTCGGGTGAAACTCAACTCGCCAATCCGAATATGCTGTTTCTTGACGGAAAACCCGCAGCTAACCTTGGCATCAACGCCCGGCGCACACTAAACGCCGCTTTTGTGCCCGAAGAACGCAACGGCCACGCCGCCGTGCCTGATTTTGCACTCTCGGACAATATCGTTCTAAGCCGCCACGCCACCGGCGGGGTTACATTGTCCGGCTTTCTCCAGCCAGCAAAAGCGCGCGCCGAAGCCAAACGCGTTATCGAGGGGTTTGATGTACGCAAAAGCGGGCCCGATCCGGCAGCGCGCACCTTGTCAGGCGGAAATTTACAAAAATTTGTTGTCGGGCGCGAAATATTGCGTGAACCCGGCGTTCTGGTGGTTAATCAGCCAACATGGGGCGTCGATGCCGCCGCCGCTGCCGCCATCCGTCAGGCTTTGTTGGACTTGGCTGCGCGCGGAACCGCCATTTTGGTTATCAGTCAGGATCTCGACGAATTGTTTGAAATTTCCGACCGCATTTGCGTAATCAACGGTGGCCATTTGTCGGAGGGTGTCGCTGCCCGGCTCACCACGCGCGAAGAGGTTGGGCTTTTAATGGCAGCAAATGCGGCATCCACAGGCGGCCCCCATGCGCATTGATCTGGAGCCGCGCCAAAATATTTCCCGATCACGAGAGCTGATGGCGCCAGTTGCGGCGCTAATTATTTCGATTTTGTTAGGTGGCGTAGCCGTGGCTTTGATGGGCATATCGCCAGTCGAAGCCTTCCGGGTCTACTTCGTCGATCCGCTCACCAATACGACGGATTTGCAGGAGATTGTAGTCAAGGCGTCTCCGCTCGTTCTCATCGCTGTCGGATTGGCATTTTGCTACCGCGCCAACCTGTGGAATATCGGCGCGGAAGGCCAATTCGTCATCGGCGGCACTGTGGGTGGTGGCATCGCCATTCTCACCCACAACGGGGCATACCAAAGCGCGTGGGGCGGTAGCTGGATTTTGCCAGCCATGCTGCTTTTCGGTGCTTTGGGTGGCATGGTCTACGCACTGATACCGGCGTTGTTGAAAGTCAAACTTGGCGTCTCCGAAATTCTCACGAGCCTGATGCTGGTTTATGTCGCGCAATTGATTCTCGATTATCTCATTCGCGGCCCGTGGCGCGACCCCAAGGGCTTCAACTTTCCGCAATCGGTGCCGTTTGATGCGGAGGCCACTCTGCCGCTGCTGCTGTCGTCCGGGCGCTTGCACTTTGGCGTGATCATCACCCTCATTGTCGTCGTCATCGCTGCCATCGTGTTTGCCAGAACCATGTTCGGCTATCAGGTGCGGGTTGTGGGCGCCGCACCGCGCGCTGCGCAGTTTTCCGGTTTCAGGTCCGGGCGTTTAACATATGCGGTGTTTGCAATTTCCGGCGCATTGGCGGGGCTGGCGGGCGTTATGGAAGTTTCCGGCCAGATCGGCCAATTGCAACCCAGCATCTCGCCGGGATATGGCTTTACCGCGATTATCGTGGCCTTTCTGGGCCGGTTATCGCCTGTTGGCATCTTGATCGGCGGACTGGTTTTAGCCGTCACCTATATAGGCGGCGAGTTTGCGCAAGTGTCGCTCAAAATTCCGCAGGACATGACCCGGGTGTTTCAGGGTTTGCTGTTGATGTGTGTTCTGGCTGCCGATGTCTACACCCGTTACAAGGTTCATTTCCGCATCGGAGCAGGGCAATGACAGTTGATCTGCATCTGGTTGAACTCGTGCTCATAACCATCGTCACTTCGGCCACACCGTTGCTCATCGCTGCCGTCGGGGAATTGGTGGTCGAGCGGGCAGGGGTGCTAAACCTCGGGGTCGAGGGCATGATGGTGGTCGGCGCGTCTGTCGGCTTTGCTGTCGCCTATATGAGCGGCTCAACCCTGATCGGCGCTCTGGCGGGAATTGCCGCCGGAATGGCGCTCTCGGCACTTTTTGCATTTCTGGCCATCGGCCTCGCAACCAACCAAGTCGCCACAGGCTTGGCGCTGACCATCTTCGGCCTCGGCCTCTCAAATTTGATCGGGGCGAGCTTTGTCGGTCAAAAGCGGGATCCGGCTCCAAACCTGTACATTCCTGGCCTCTCCGATATTCCGCTCATCGGCAAGCTGGTGTTCGGGCAAGACGCCTTCATCTATTGCGGCATTGCTTTGGTGTTTGCCGTCAGCTGGTATTTGTTCAAAACCCGCGCCGGGCTAACGTTGCGCGCGGTTGGCGAAAGCCACAGCTCCGCCCATGCGTTGGGCGTGCCGGTGCGCAAAATCCGGATTTTGGCTGTTCTTTTTGGCGGCGGTTGCGCTGGTTTGGCCGGGGCATTTCTGCCGCTGGCTGATACGCCGTTCTGGTCGCCCGGCATGACAGCGGGTCGCGGCTGGATTGCGCTGGCGCTGGTGGTGTTTGCCTCTTGGCGGCCGTGGCGTGTGGTGTGGGGCGCGCTGTTGTTTGGCGGCGCAACCATGATTCAACTGCACTTACAGGCGCTGGGCGTTGGCTTGCCCGGGCAATTGCTTTCAGCTTTGCCCTACCTTGCCACCATCATCGCTTTGATCGTTTTGTCCATTCGCGACCGGCGCGGAGGCGCCGCGCCTGCTGCGCTGGGTGTGCCTTTTGTCGCGGATCGTTAACGGCTAAACGAAAAGCTTGCGCCGGTGTGTTTCTGGCGTAAAACTTGCTACGGTTTCTTGGACGGATGGCAGTTCGCCGTTCTGGATTTTGCGGGACGAAACAGTGTCGCGCAACATATGGGTGTAATAGTCAGGGGAGATATGAATGCTTAAAATTACCAAGCTCGCAACAGCCGTGGTGTTTACCGCGTCTTTAAGCGGGGCGGCACTGGCGGCCGAAAAACTCAAAATCGGTTTTGTTTATGTTGGCCCGGTGGGCGACCATGGCTTCACCTATCAGCATGATCAAGGCCGCTTGGCGCTGCAAAAAGCTATGGGCGATCAGGTTGAGACCACATTTCTGGAAAACGTTCCCGAAGCGGACTCCGAGCGCTCCATCGAGCAGCTTGCCCGCGCTGGCAACAAGCTGATTTTCACCTGCTCGTTTGGCTTCATGGAGCCAACCTTGAAGGTTGCCAAAAAATATCCAGACGTCAAATTTGAACACAACACCGGATATAAGCAGTCCTCAAACGTTGCGACCTATTCTGCCAAATTCCATGAAGGCCGCTACGTTATTGGCCAAATGGCCGGCAAAATGACCAAGTCCAACACCATCGGATATGTCGCCTCCTTCCCGATTCCAGAAGTGGTATCCGGCATCAACGCCTTCTATCTCGGCGCGTTGTCGGTGAACCCCAATGTGAAAATCAAAATCGTCTGGGCAAACACCTGGTTCGACCCCGGTAAAGAAGCCGATGCTGCCAAGGCGCTGTTAGCACAAGGCGCGGATATCATCACTCAGCACACCGACAGCCCTGCGCCAATGCAGGAAGCTGAAAAGGCCGGAAAGCTGGCTTTCGGTCAAGCGTCGGACATGATCCGGTTTGCGCCTAAAGCTCAGATGACCGCCATCGAAGACAATTGGGGTCCATATTACATCTCCCGCGCCAAAGCCGTCTTGGACGGCACATGGAAATCCGGTGATACATGGGGCGGCATGAAGGACGGCTTCGTTGTGATGTCGCCTTATACCAATGTGCCTGACGATGTGAAAAAAATGGCAATGGAAACCCAAGCCGCCATCACCGCCGGAACTTTAAATCCCTTTAAAGGCCCGATCACCAAGCAAGACGGCACTATTGCCGCCAAAGAGGGTGAAGCCGTCAAGGATGGCGACATTCTTGGTATGAACTGGTACGTCAAAGGTATCGACGACAAGCTGCCTCAATAATCAGACCGCTTGAGTGGTCTTAAAGGGCGGTCTTCGGACTGCCCTTTTTTATTTGGCCAGCTCTGTGGCTTTCGCCGCCTGCCACAAGGCCTCAAGCTCTTCCAGCGTTGCGCCTTCAGGCTGGCGATCATTCACAGCCAGTTGGTCCTCAATAAAGTGGAATCGGCGGGTGAATTTCGCGTTGGTCAAACGCAACGCAGCCTCAGGATCGATTTTTAGATGCCGCGCCAAATTGGCGATAGCAAATAGCATATCGCCAATTTCGCCCGCAATTTCCCGGGTGTCTCCACCCTCAAGGGCTTGCTCGATTTCATCGATTTCTTCCCGCATTTTGTGCAAAACCTCACGCGGGTCGTTCCAGTCAAATCCGACGGTTCCGGCTTTCTCTTGCAATTTGACCGCGCGGCCAAGCGCGGGCAGGGGGATAGGAACGCCATCAAGCGCCGAAACGCGGTGTTCAACTGGCCTGCCCGCAGCCATGCGCTCTTTTAAGCGCAAGGTCTTCTCTTCCGCCTTGATTTCACCCCACAGCGCCTTGACCTGATCAGGCGTCAAATCGCGTTTGTTGCCAAATATATGCGGATGGCGTCGGATCATTTTGGACGTGATAGCCTCAACCACGTCGCCAAATTCGAAAAGACCCGCTTCCTGTGCCATTTGCGCGTGGAACACCACCTGCAGGAGCAAATCTCCCAATTCGTCTTTCAAGTCGACAAAGTCGCCGCGCTCAACCGCATCGGCCACCTCATAAGCCTCTTCAAGGGTGTAGGGGATGATAGAGGCGAAATCCTGTTTGATATCCCAAGGACATCCGCCGACGGGATTTCGCAACCGGGACATGATTTCAAGAAGGCGGGATATATCGCACGAAGGATGCATTGTCTCAGCCGTTACAAAATGGAAACAAAAAAGGCCGGAGCGTTGGCTCCGGCCTCAAAATTACGAGATCAGCCAAAGCTTTAGGCTGAGATTGACAAAGCCTCACGGCCCTTTGCAGTGTCAACAACCTTCATGGTTACGGCTTGGCCTTCTGCCAAGCTGCGCAATCCGGCTGCACCGAGAACAGAAATGTGCACAAACACATCTTTGCCGCCGGCGTTGTTTGCCACAAAGCCAAAGCCCTTGGTTTCATCAAACCACTTTACAGTGCCCTGAACTTCAACCGCTGACGATGGATCCGGTGACTGACGCTGTGGACGGCTGCCGCCGCCGAAGCCGCCGCGATCACCGCCACGGTCGTTGCCGCCGCGATCACCAAAAGCCGGCCGGTCACCAAAAGCGCGCTGCGGGCGTTCGGCTGTTGCGGTGGACAAGTCCACTGACAAAACCTTGGTTACCTGCAAACCCTTAGCACCCTGTCCAACCTGAACGCTCAGCTTTGCGCCCGGAGGTACGCCTTCATGGCCCGAAGACTGCAAAGCACCAATGTGCAAAAATGCGTCGCCCTGACCATTGCCGAGCTCGACAAAGCCGAAGCCCTTGTCGCCCTTAAACCATTTTACAGTTGCATCGACCGGCGGGCCGGACGGAGCGGAGTCGTTGCCGCCACCAAAGGACGGGCGGGAAGGGGGGCGTGATCCGAATGCAGGTGGCATATCGAAGGACGGCATTGGGCCGTCATCATCAAAACCACGCTTGCGTTGACCCCGGAATTCTTTGCCTTTGCTCATGTTAGTAAAATATCTCCGCTCACCAAATTCGACTACTCTGCCGTCGCTGCCGTCTCAAAACTTTTTGGACATGTTTCCATACCATTAAAATAGGGGACATGGCTAGTGCATCCAACAACAGAACTTGACTTTTTGCCAAAGTCTCAAACTAATCTTTGCGCGTGTCGTATTCGCGTCTGATTTGTAATTTCCAAGGCAATATCTTTGCTGTTTATCAGCGGTTTTCGCACAAATAGGTACTTTCCATGGCAATTCCCGCGATTTACGAACAGTGTAGGCGCTGGTTTTGGCCGCGTCTGAAGTTGCCCCGTAAATTAATTTTATTCCGCATCCCAATTTTTTAGATGTTTTGTAAAATTAGCGGTACGCCGATAGCCAACGTGTTATAATTTCAGCGCTTTGGTCTGGCTTTGAAAGCTTCTTGAAGATGAGCAATAACTTACTTCGCGCCGCATTCTTATTGGTTGTAATCCTGATCGGTTTAACAGCCCACCCCCGAGACGTGCGAGCTGCAAATATCAACTGTGCTTGGTCAGCCAGCGGGCTTGATTTTGGCAACATCAGTTCAACAAATTCTGCGGCTACGACGGTTGGAACGATCAGCTATTCCTGCACCAACGCCGGAAAAGCCACGAGCTACGAGCTGTTTTGCCTCGGACTGAACGCCACCAATCCGACGAATCCGCATCCCTTTGAAAATTCTACCGGTACGCCTTTGAATTTTGGCCTGTACCAAGACCCGAAGCAGTCTCAAAGCTGGGGTGCGAACGCATTTACTGGCGGCGATCCAGAATATCTGCTGAACTTGGCTGTCGGCGGCGGCCAATCGTTATCGGGCAGCGTCACAGTCTATGGCGTAGTGTATGCGGGTCAAACGCCGCTTTTGCCCGGCGCATATTCTTACGTGTTCAACGCAAAAACCGCTTATGCCAGTCAATCAGAGAGCACGAGCGAGCCGCCTTTAAAATGCGGGAGTCTGGGGCTCACCGGTTCATTTCCGTTTACGGTTTTCGCTCGAGTGGCGGCAGATTGCGCTGTTGACGCCAGCCTGCTTGATTTTGGATCGGAAGGAACCCTCGATCACAGGGTCGTTGGCAAGGCAAGTCTTGTGGTCACCTGCACAGCCGAATTGCCTTACTCTATCGCGCTAAACTATCCACTCTACGGTGACAAGCCGGGGCCGCTCACCCGACAAATGACCAATGGCAAGGAGTCAGTAGTCTATGGCACCTATCAGGACGGAGGCTTTTCCAAACCGTGGGGCCAGACCGAAGGCGACGATACGGTCACCGGTGTCGGAACAGGAACGCGGCAAGTTTACACAGTATACGGCGCAGTTGAGCCGCAAATCACCCCCAGCCCGGCGACCTACAACGATACAATTGTGGTATCCTTGACCTATTGACACCGAAATACCGGCAAAGCCTAAATTGCGCTAACTCTGCGTTAGCAGACTATCGGTGTCTGCTATCAGCGCCACCATCGCAGTGTGAGCGGCCTCGGGGTCTGCACTGGTAACGGCATCAACAATTGCGCCGTGCAGTTTCAGGGCATGGACGTAGTGAGGATTTCGCCGCGTGGTAAAATCAAATAAATTATGCAGGGCCTTTTCGATTATTATGCCAAACGGCGCGATCAAATCATTGTTCGCCGCCGCAATCAAAGCCTCATGAAATTCAGTGTCGGCAGCCACGATTTCTGACTGAATTTTGGTTGTCTGCATGATGTGAAAAGCCGCCTGCAATCGTATGAGCTGCTCGTGGGTACGCTTTTTTGCCGCTAGCGCCGCTATGCCGGGCTCAAACAGACGGCGCGCCTCTTGCACCGACTTTAGAAAGCTGCCTTTGTCGCTTGCCGCATCGTGCCAATCAAGCACATCGCGATCCATCATGTTCCAGCTTACGCGCGGTTGAACGCGAGACCCGATTTTTGATCGGGATTGAATCAGGCCTTTCGCCGCCAAGGTCTTGATCGCTTCGCGCACAGCGGTGCGGCTGGCACCAAAGGTTTTTGTCCATTCGGCCTCGTTTGGCAGCAGGGTGCCCGGCGGATAGGTCCCCGCCAAGATAGCCCCGCCGATGTTGCGCGCCACAATATCGTGCAAATTTTGTCGCGCGGGTGATTGTTGTTTCGCGGGTGATTTTTGTCCCGTAGGTGATTTTGCCATTTTGTGTCGCGTTTCCCCCTCAATTTATTTATCATACAAAACGGCTTGACCAATGTAAAATAGCTGCATAAAAATTACGTCCGGCGATAATACAAGATCCGTTTTAGCGGTCGATTTTATTGTCAATATTGGGAGGAGATAACATGATTAATCGTAGAAACATGCTGGCAACTGCCGCTGCGTTGTCCTTAGCGCTGTCCGCCACACTTAGCTTTGCAGCAGACAAGGGTTCTGTCGGCATCTCAATGCCAACCAAGTCGTCCACACGTTGGATTTCCGACGGCGAATCCATGGTTAAGGAATTCAAAGCTCTCGGCTACGGCGCTGATTTGCAATACGCCGAAGACGATATTCCAAACCAGCTCGCTCAAATCGAAAACATGATCACCAAGGGCGCAAAAGTTCTGGTTATCGCTGCCATCGACGGCACAACCCTGTCGGACGTTTTGCAAAAGGCGCATGACAAGGGCGTAAAAGTTTTCGCTTATGACCGCCTGATCAAGGGCTCTGCCAACGTTGACTACTATGCCACTTTTGACAATTTCAAGGTTGGCGTCTTGCAGGCAACATCACTGGTCAAGGGCATGAACGAAAAGGGCAAGCCTCCGTTCAATGTTGAGCTTTTTGGCGGTTCGCCGGACGATAACAACGCATTCTTCTTCTATGATGGTGCGATGTCGGTCTTGAAGCCAATGATCGATAAGGGTGACATCAAGATCGTTTCCGGCCAGATGGGCATGGACAAGGTCGGCACCTTGCGTTGGGACGGTGCAGTGGCTCAGGCTCGCATGGATAACCTGTTGTCTGCCAACTACACCAAAGCCAAGGTCAATGGCGTGTTGTCGCCTTACGATGGCCTTTCGCGCGGTATCATTTCCTCGCTCAAGGGTGTTGGTTATGGTTCTGCCACTCAGGCTATGCCAATCGTTTCCGGTCAGGATGCTGAGCTGGCTTCGGTTAAGGGCATGATGGTGGGCGAGCAATATTCGACCGTGTTCAAAGACACCCGCGTTCTTGCCAAGCTCACCGCCGCAATGGTGGACGCTGCAATGTCCGGCAAAGATGTGCCTGTTAACGACACCAAAACCTACAATAACGGTGTGAAGGTTGTCCCTTCAAACCTGCTGGTTCCGGTTTCGCTTGATAAGGCTGGTATCAAGGCCACTTTGGTTGACTCGGGTTACTACACCCAGGATCAGCTCGACAAGTAATCCACGACTATATTCAAACCGGACGGGTTTCGCACCTTGCGGAGCCCGTCCGAATTTGGGACATTCCCAGCTCGGGATTTTGCCTTCAGCTGTTCAGGCGGCAATCATACATTCGTTAAGGGTCGATCATCCAATGCAGCCAGTTCTGCAAATGCGCGGTATTACCAAAACGTTTCCCGGCGTCAACGCGCTTACAAACGTAAATTTGGAGGTCCGTCCCGCTGAAATTCACGCCATCGTCGGTGAAAATGGCGCTGGCAAATCAACTCTGATGAAGGTGCTTTCCGGCGTCTATCCGCACGGGAGCTACAGCGGCGAAATCATTTTCGAAGGGCAGGAGCGTAAATTTGGCTGCATTGCCGACAGTGAAGGCACTGGCATCATCATTATCCATCAAGAGCTGGCACTGGTGCCGCTGCTCTCGATTGCGGAGAACCTGTTTCTTGGCCACGAAACCGCAAAAAACGGCATCATAAACTGGTACGAAGCCTTTGGCCGCACCAAGGCGCTTTTGCAAAAAGTTGGCCTGAAAGAACATCCAAACACGCTCATCACCAATATTGGCACCGGCAAGCAACAGCTCGTCGAAATTGCCAAAGCGCTCAACAAGCAGGTGAAGTTACTCATTCTGGATGAGCCAACCTCCAGCTTGAACGAAACCGATTCGAACGCGCTGCTGGCGCTGTTGATGGAACTGCGCAATCAGGGCATTGCCTCGATTATGATTTCGCACAAGCTTAACGAAATTTCAAAGGTCGCCGACCGCATCACCGTCATCCGCGATGGCATGACCATTGATACGCTTGACTGTCATGCCGAGGCTATCTCCGAAGACCGTATCATCAAGGCCATGGTCGGCCGTGATCTGGTCGACCGTTTTCCCAAACGTGTTCCCAAAATTGGCGAAACCATGTTTGAGGTGAAAAACTGGAGCTGTTACCACCCGCTGCACGCCGATCGGCAAATGATCAAAAATGTGGATCTGCACGTCAAGGCGGGCGAGGTGGTGGGCATTGCCGGGCTGATGGGGGCAGGGCGCACCGAATTTGCCATGTCAGTGTTTGGCCGCGCCTATGGCCGCAACATCACCGGTGATGTGCTGGTGCGCGGCAAAAGCGTCGATGTCAGCACCATTTCCAAGGCCATGGCGGCGGGTCTTGCCTATGCCACCGAAGATCGCAAAACCTATGGCTTGATTTTAATTGACCATATCAAACACAACATCACCCTTGCCAACTTGAAAGCCGTCTCCAGCAGCGGCATTATTGACGAAGTCAAAGAGCTTTCCGTAGCCAATAAATACCGCAAAGACCTGGCCATCAAATGTTCCGGGGTCTTCCAGAACACGGTGAATTTGTCCGGCGGCAACCAACAAAAAGTCGTGTTGAGCAAATGGCTGTTTTCTGGCCCTGACGTGCTCATCCTAGACGAGCCTACGCGTGGCATCGATGTGGGTGCAAAATACGAAATTTACGGCATCATCAACCAATTGGCGGATGCGGGAAAAGCAGTCATCGTCATTTCCTCGGAAATGCCCGAGTTGCTCGGCATATCAGACCGCATCTATGTGATGAACGAAGGACGTTTTGTAGGCGAAATGCCAACTTCCGAAGCCACACAAGAAAAAATCATGCGCGCCATTATGAAATCATGGGAAAACTGAAATGACTGACATCAATGTCCCTGTGGCCAAATCCGCCGATTTTGCCGGTTTTATCAGGCACAATATCCGCGACTACGCGCTGCTTTTGTCTTTGCTGGCGATCATGGTGTTTTTTCAGTTCACCACCAATGGCACGTTGTTCATGCCCGTCAACATGACCAACATCATTCTTCAAAACAGCTACATCGTCATCATGGCGCTTGGCATGTTGCTCATTATTGTCGCCGGTCACATTGATCTTTCGGTGGGCTCGGTTTCCGGATTCATCGGGGCAATTGCCGCCGTGCTCATGGTGAATTTGAAGCTGGACGTGGTGTCCTCTTCGGTCATTTGCATCGCGCTTGGCGCGGCTATTGGTGCAGGGCAGGGCTACTTCACCGCCTACTATAAAATTCCGGCCTTTATCGTCACCCTTGCCGGAATGCTCATTTTCAAGGGGCTGGAGCTTAACGCGCTGGGCGGGGCCTCTGTTGGGCCATTTCCCAAGGTTTTCCAGTTGCTGTCGTCCGGTTATGTCCCTGATTTATTTAACGTAACTTTCGCTGAAGAGCCGTTCAATCTGCTGGCCATGCTGATCGGCCTGATCACCACAGCTCTCATTATCTATTTCAATCTGGCAGATCGGCGCAGCCAACAAAAGCATGGTTTGGCTGAAGAGCCGGACGTTATTTTTTACATTCGCAATCTGTTGATCGCCGTCGGTTTGCTTGGCTTTTCCTTTTTGATGGCGCGCTACAGGGGCCTGCCGAACGTGTTGATCGTTATGTTCGCGCTCATCTCGGCCTTTGTGTTTATCACCACCCGTACCACTTTTGGCCGCCGCATTTATGCTATGGGCGGTAACGAAAAGGCAGCAAAGCTGTCCGGCATCAACACCGAAAAGCTGACATTGCTGGCGTTTACCATAATGGGCGCGCTGGCCGGTTTGGCGGGCTTGGTGTTTGCCGCACGCCTCAACGTTGCCACACCAAAGGCTGGCGCTGGCTTTGAGCTGGACGTGATCGCCGCCTGCTTCATCGGCGGTGCAGCAACCACCGGCGGCGTTGGCAAGGTTGTTGGCGCCGTCATCGGCGCCTTCATGATGGGCGTCATGAACAACGGCATGTCGATCATGGGCATCGGCATTGATTGGCAACAGGTCATCAAAGGCGTCGTTCTGCTGTTGGCCGTGTTCCTCGACGTCTACTATAAAAACAAGGGCTAGTCTGGGTTCGGCTTGGGATTTGCAAAGCGCAAGCCGTTGCGCTTATCAAAGCCGTTGCGCCTATAAAAACTGTTGCCACCGATCAAAGAGGGCACACTTGGGTGGTGGCCGCGACAAACAGTTGCCACCTTGGCTTAAACGCATTTCTCAATTACAGTTATAGGCCTAATTCGCATAATGAATATTATGGAACTAAAATAGCCATTGTGTTTGAGCTCAAATCTGCAAGCCGCAACTTTCCCGCTCCGAGCAATCGAAGTGAGCTAGCTCAAACTAACGCATTGATATCATTCAGCTTTGGCGCAAACTGCCGCCGTTGCCCGGCGCGCACGTCTTAGCCTAGAGCCGCTTGGCCCTAATCGTCCGCAAAATATTTTCCACCAGCAGTGCAACGCAGGCAACAAACAGCGCCGGGCCAGCAATCAGCGGATTTAGCCCGGCATGCAGCGCCGCCGCCAGTGCAATGACCAAAACGACAATCCCTAAAGCCAAACTGCCATCGTCGACAAACAGACCGAGCAGTTCTTTGAAAATAGCGGCTATCATCGTCATGATGCGGCTCCCGGCGTTACCGCAGAGGCGGAACTCAGCAGCTTGACGGCTACCAGCCCGCAGCCAAGAAAAGCCGCCGCGAGGACAATAATTGCAAAATCCTGCCCGGGCCAAACCCCTCCGAGCCCTTCAACACTCCAAAAAACACCAAAGCTGGAAAGCATAACGCCAACACCAAATTTAAGCGTGTTTTCAGGCACTTGCGCCAAAGGCTTATGCACGAGGGCTCCAATAGCTAACACCAAAAGGCAGGCGAGGGCAGCTCCTCCTGCGGCGGGCCAAAGCTGGCTATGCGCGGCACCATGCCCTGCCCCAACCGCGATGACAATAAACACAACTTCCAAGCCCTCAAGCAGCACAGCCTTGAACGCAGTGATGCCGGAAATCCAATCGGCGCGGGACTTGTGAGCGGCAATTTCCGCCGTTAAAGCATTGGTTTCTTTGGAAAAAGCTTGGTCTTCGTCGTGTAAGGCAATGATACCCAGCTCGCGCAATATCGCCTTGCGCAACCAGCGCAAACCGAACAGAAGCGTTAAAATACCAATGGAAACCTGCAACACTTGCTTGGGAACATTTTGCAGCAGCGGCCCCAAAGTCACCACCAATGCGGCCAAAAACAGCAATGCCGCACCCGTTCCAATCAGGGCCGGACGCCAGCCGCGCACCACGCCCACCACCAGTACGATGGTGAATGCCTCAACAACCTCAACCACAGATGCTAAAAAGGCCGCGCTAACGGCGGAGATGGCAGACCAATCCATTTAATTCACCTTGTCAGCAGCAGAAAAGGCTTCTTCCAGTCTAGGAACCGGGCCAATCTGCTGCAATCGCGCCAATGGAAGTATTACCGTGTCGGCACAAGCCTGCATTGCGTGCGGCAGGCTGGTGGTCTGCACGCCCAAACCTGGCACTTGCTGGCCTTTACGGCCACTCTCCAGCCACAGAATAAATTTCAGATCGCCTTCCGCCAAAACCTCTTTGCAGTCCTTATCGAGGTCCTTGCCCAGGCTTTCAATATAGAGTTGCGACAGTTGTTTGGAGCCGACAACGCCAATAATACTGCCATCCGCGCCGGAATCGGTTGAGCTGGTTTCCACCAGCGCCTTAGGTAATAGTTTTGACCAATCAACCGCGCTGCCGGTTTTCAAATCATACACCAGCGCAAAACTGGCGGCGTCGGGATGCGCTCCGCCGCAATCAACCGAATCGGTGACATAAAAACTCAAAAACTGCGGTCCGGCCATTGTCGTTGTCACGGTCCGCATCCAACTGGTATTTTTACCGGAAACACAGTCTTTGCGGGCCTTCAGCACCATTTTGTCGAGCTTTTGCAAGGCCTTATTGAGTTTAGCTGATGCCGGGTCCCGCGCCGTCAGCTTTGGCAACGCATCAACATCTTTCACCAGCTGCTTTGGCGTTGTGAGCGTAGCGGCGCTCGCCGCAGTGCAAGACACAACAACGGCGGCAAAGCAGGTGGTGGCATAAAACAAGCGCATCGCATTACTTTCTGTTTGGGCGATAAGGTCGGCGGCAGCTCAAACTTACGGCTTTCTTACTTTAATGACGTCACCCGGGCAAATATCACCCGCCCGTTCCACAGCCGCGATCTGGCCGCGAAGGCCGCGCGCTGCTTTGACAAACTCTAAATCGAAGCCGCTACGGTGCGTGTAGTGCGCAGCCACTTCGGCTCCTGCACCCCGGCACGGCTGATTTTCGCCGTTCAAATATAATGTTGCCCCGGACGCGAACAGCAGCCGCGTTCCGTGCGCAAGTTTGGTCAACGTCCCGAACCCCTCAACAACCAGATTAGCGCCAAGCCACTCCGGCAAAATCTGTTCCACGCCAAGATTGGCTGCAATCAGTGCCAGCTCCGTTGCACACACCAGTGTCACCTGCCGGTCATTGCGAATTTCCGTGCGGCGAGGGTGCCATGGCTCGCGTCCGCCCGAAAGCCGCGTAAAGCCAAAATGCACGTCGCCGGGGATGCCCTCAAGCATCAAGGCAAGCCGCTCCACCTGATGTGTGACAAAGCCCCTCCCCGTCGCGCTCAAACACCGCGTAACCCGTGGGGAGACAACTTCAGTCATTTGGCACCTTCTGATATCAACATGCCATCATAAGCCACGTCGACATGTGGCGGCAGTTGCGCTTTCAGCGTCGCATAATCCATATCATTATGCAGGTTGGTCAAAATCGCACGTTTTGGGCGCATACGTTCAATCCAGCCTAACGCATCGGACAATGAAAAATGGCTCGGATGCGGGGCGTAGCGCAGCGCATCAATGATCCATACATCAAGGTTCTGCAAATAAGCCACGCTGGCGTCCGGAATGTCCTTCACGTCTGGCGAGTAGGCGATGTTGCCAACACGAAACCCCAACGCGTCAATCTCGCCATGGTGCACCAGAAACGGCACCACATGACATGCGCCGCCCTGCCCTGAAACTGTAACCGGCACGCCGGGATCGAGGCGGAATTCGTTGACCAACGGCGGATACAGGCTTCCTGCCGGCGTTTCAAAAATATAGCCAAAAGCCTTTCGCACCGTTTTGGACGTTGGCTCATCAAGATAAACATCCATCCGTTTACGCGCATCAATCACAAATGGCCGGACGTCATCAATGCCGTGAACATGGTCAGCATGCGCGTGGGTCAGCAATACCGCATCAAGATGCTGCACGTCGGCATCTAGCAATTGCATCCGCATATCGGGCGACATATCCACCAGAACCGTCGTCACGCCATCGTTATCGTCAAATTTTCGTATCAAAACCGAGCAGCGACGGCGGCGGTTTTTCGGCTCAGCCGGGTCACACGCCCCCCATCCGCTCCGCCCCACGCGCGGTACCCCGCCTGATGAGCCGCATCCAAGAATGGTGAAGCTCACACTCACGCGACGCCCTCGAACGATAGTATTTTAGTGAACAATTTCAATACATTATCCGTTGTTTGCAGCGTAATATCTGCCAGCGAAACGCCCTTCACTTCGGCAAGAACCTTTGCCGTATCAGCAACATAGGCCGGCTCATTACGTTTGCCGCGGTGTGGCATGGGCGCAAGATAGGGCGCGTCAGTTTCAACCAGAAGACGGTTCAGCGGAATATCTTTGGCAATGTCCCGCAAATCCTGCGAATTTTTAAATGTCAGCACACCGGACATTGATACCGACAAACCCAACCGCAACGCGGTTTCGGCCAAGGCGCGCGACGAGGTAAAGCAATGCAGCAGCGCCGGGAAAGCGCCCTTCGCCATTTCATCTTCCAGAATTGCAGCCATATCGTTGTCGGCATCGCGGGAATGGATCACCAGCGGCAGTTGGGTGATCCGCGCCGCGGCAATATGCGCCCTGAACACGCGCGCTGCGATATCGCGCGGGGTTTTATCATAGTGATAGTCCAGTCCCGCTTCGCCAATCGCAACACATTTCGGGTGCTTGGATAACTCTACAAGAGTCTCGACCGAAACGTCCGGCTCCTCAAACGCTTGGTGCGGATGGGTTCCCACCGAAAAAAAGACGTTATCATGAGCTTCGGCAATGGCGCGATAGGTGTCAAACTTCGCCACCCGGGTCGAAATGGTGATCAGTCGCCCAACCCCTGCCGCCGCTGCGCGCGACAACACCGCATCCAGATCGGCAAAATCAGGAAAGTCCAAGTGACAATGACTGTCGATCAATAAAGCGTTGCGATCCGGCATCAACGTGCCGCAGGGGACTCCCCCTCCTCTACATAGCGCGGAAATATGCCGCTCGGGGCGATCAGCGGTGTACCCGGTTTTAGGTGCGCCACTGCGCCCATATGGGCAAAATCCCGCCTGTCCGGGGCCACATTCAGCAAGTCCAGCAGCTTTGTCATGCTTTCTGGCATGAATGGCTGCGCAAGAATTGCCACACGACGTAAGACTTCAGCCGTGACATAGAGAATGGTATCGCGCCGCGCCGGGTCGGTTTTTGTCAGCTTCCACGGTTCTTCGGCGGCAAAATAGCGGTTTGCCTCGCCCACCACAGCCCATATTTCCGCAAGAATGCTATGTAGGGCAAAACTCTCCATCGCCGCTTTGGCTTTGGCGTGCAAGCCGTGAACCTGCGCCAGCATGTCGTGATCACCTTGGGTAAACGCGCCGTGCACAGGCACCTTTCCGGCGCAGTTTTTATTGATCATCGACAGCGAACGTTGCGCCAAATTGCCAAGATCATTGGCCAAATCAGCATTGATGCGCGCCACAATGGCCTCATGCGAATAATTGCCATCCTGCCCGAAAGGCACTTCGCGCAAGAAAAAATAGCGCATCTGGTCCACACCGTAATGCGCCGCCATGCCTATCGGATCGATGACATTGCCGACCGATTTCGACATTTTCTCGCCCTTGTTGAACAAAAAACCATGCACGATCACGTGTTTGGGCAGAGGCAAATCCGCCGACATTAAAAATGCCGGCCAATAAATGCTGTGAAAACGGGTAATGTCCTTGCCGATAACATGGTGCGCCCCGCCCTTGCCGTCGGCACCTTGCCAAAACCGGTAAAGCGGGCTGCTTTCGTCTGGAAAGCCCGCGCCCGTCAGATAGTTTGTTAGCGCATCAACCCACACATACATCACGTGCTTGTCATCTCCCGGAACAGGGACACCCCAATCAAATGTGGTTCGGCTGATCGAGAGATCGTTTAAGCCGCGTTTGACGAAGGCGACGATCTCATTTTTGTATTTTTCCGGCGAGATATAGTCGGGCTGGGCTTCATAAAGCGCCAAAAGCCGCTCTGCATAGGCTGAAAGCTTGAAGAAATAGGAGTTTTCTTCCACCCACTCCACTGGCGAACCCGTGGGCGCAAATTTCTTGCCCTCGGCATTAGTGGAAAGTTCGGCCTCATCAAAATACGCCTCGTCCCGCACCGAATAATATCCGGAATATTTGGAGAGATAGATGTCGCCCTTGGCCTGCATCCGTTGCCATATGGCCTGCGAGGCACGCTTGTGGCGCTCCTGCGTTGTGCGGACAATATCGTCGGTGCGGGCATTCAAAACTTCGCCCATGTGCTGAAACTGAGCGGCTGTGCGGTCTGCCAAAGCCTGCGCGGAAATACCCTCTTTGGCCGCAGTTTGCTGCATCTTGAGACCATGCTCATCCATGCCGGTAATAAAGCGCACGTCAAACCCGTCCAGCCGCTTGAAGCGCTGAATGGCATCCGTGGCAATGCGCTCATAGGCGTGGCCGATATGCGGCGCGCCGTTGGCATAGGGAATAGCAGTAGAAATATAAAAAGTCGGGCGCGTAGCCATGCAAGGATTCCAATGTTTCTTTGGTTTTGCCGCCAGTGGCGGGCAACGTCAAGCTTGATTAGGCGTTTGATGGCCGCGCGCCATATCTGCGGCCTTGGCCAACGTCGAAATAACCGAGAGCACCAGCGCACGCCGGTCCAGATTATAGGCCTCGCTCTGCCGTATAAGCCCGCTCACAGCGTCCCAACTGTCGGCAAACGGTGCCAAGGCAGCCAGTGGCTGCGCCCGATGGATCTGCCCGTGCAACCAATCCATCACAGTGTCTTTGAAGGTTTCATACTCTTCTTCGTTGGCGCGTGCGGTGAGGCCATCCGCCAATGCGTGCACCTCGCGCCAATCCACGCGCGGCAAATTTCTTAAAATGGACTCAAGTTTTGTACTCACATCCAAACTTTTGCCGCTGATCAATTTAAGCGCGCGCGAAACTGAACCAAGGGCGAGCTGGCACGCCCGATCAAGATGTTGCTCATCCACCCCTGCAACAAAACCCTGCAAGGCCACCTTACATTCGGTTTGCGACAGCGG
>JAYVYB010000106.1:0-2454 GCA_043784625.1 Methylovirgula sp. | reverse complement strand
AAACCACGCGCACCTATTCCCGAGCCTATTTGCATCATCTGGTTAAGTCTGAAGAGATTTTGGGCATGATGCTGCTGACCTCGGTCAACCTTGCCTATTATCAGGAGCTCATGGCCGGAATGCGCGCCAGCATCGCTGCCGGAACGTTTGACGATTTCTACGCGCAGACCAAGGCCGACTGGGCGCGCGGGGATGTTCTTCCAATCTGACAACTAAAAAAGGGCACAATCCCGGATGGATTGCGCCCTCTTCGATATCGCCTTCCTTGCCCGCATTTGAGATGGTGTGCCGCTTATCGTTCTGGTCGAGCAAAACGCCGCCGCAGGAACTGCGAACGAGCCACCAAACAAATGTCCTCCCGTGACTTGGACTGCATAAGGCCGTCAAACTTACGTTGCGACAGCCGCATTTCATGCAGGGGAAAGCTAGCGCAGCTTTTTGCACTTGTCACGCGTTTCGTCGCTGAAATGACATAATATTTGGCAAATTGATGCATTGCGTTGCACCATGGCGGGAAAAGCGGCATTTTTAGCTTCGCTTGAGCTTTTTGCACAAAGTGTTTCAGTAATTTTGCGGTTCTCGTGGAAATTCACAAGACGTGAGCCGAGTTTTTTGCCAAAAGACAGACGAGAGCCGTTACACTGCGGCTATAATTTGCACGATTCGTAGGCGGTTGCGGATGTATCGTGAGCATTTACATTTGGTGGCCCATGCGTCTTTCCCGTTATTTTTTGCCAATTCTGCGTGACAATCCTAAAGAAGCCGAAATCGTTTCTCACCGCTTGATGCTGCGCGCCGGCATGATCAAACAAGAATCTGCCGGAATCTATGCCTGGCTACCGCTCGGCCTCAAGGTGTTGGGCAAAATCAACGACATTATCCGCGAGGAGCAAAACCGCTCCGGCGCGATTGAAATTCTCATGCCGACAATTCAATCCGCCGAGCTTTGGCGCGAATCCGGCCGCTACGATGATTACGGCAAGGAAATGCTGCGCATCAAAGACCGTGGCGAACGTGATATGCTGTTCGGCCCAACCAATGAAGAGATGGTCACAGACATTTTCCGCAGCCATGTTCATAGCTACAAGGACCTGCCGCTCAACCTCTACCATATTCAGTGGAAATTCCGCGATGAAGTGCGCCCGCGTTTTGGTGTTATGCGCGGCCGCGAATTCCTGATGAAGGACGCCTACTCGTTCGATCTCACACCAGAGGGCGCAAAACACTCCTATAATCGCATGGTTGTTGCCTATTTGCGCACATTCCAGCGCTTGGGTTTGCAGGCGATTCCAATGCGCGCTGACACCGGCCCGATTGGTGGTGATTTGAGCCACGAATTCATTGTCCTCGCCTCGACGGGCGAGAGCGAAGTGTTCTGTCATAAGGATTTCCTGGAATTCGAAACGCCAGCCGTCGACATCGATTTTGACAGCGCCGAAGCCTGTCAGGCTGTGGTCGACAAATGGACGTCGCGTTATGCCGCCACCTCGGAGATGCATGATGAGGCCGCCTATAACGCCATTCCGGAAGCTGATCGCGTCTCGGCGCGCGGCATCGAGGTCGGTCATATTTTCTATTTCGGCACCAAATATTCTGCACCGATGAAGGCTGTGGTCAGCGGGCCGGACGGCGCTCAGGTTCCTGTGCACATGGGGTCATATGGCATCGGGCCTTCGCGGCTTGTGGCGGCGATTATCGAGGCAAGCCATGACGAAAACGGCATCATCTGGCCGGACTCAGTTGCGCCTTTCCGTATTGGCATTGCAAACCTCAAGGTGGGCGATACCGGAACTGACGCGGCCTGCAAACAGCTTGAGGCGGCGTTTGCCAAAGCTGGTATTGAAGTTCTGTATGATGATCGTGATGATCGTCCGGGCGCAAAGTTCGCCACCATGGATTTAATTGGTATTCCAAAGCAGATCATTGTCGGGCCTAAAGGTTTGGCTGAAGGTAAGGTTGAAGTGAAAATCCGCAAAACCGGCGCGCGTGAAAATTTGTCTATTGACGATGTTATCGCCAAATATGCGGCAGGGCACTAGGCCGCGGCATGAGCGACAACCAAGCGCAGGCAAGTGCCGCCCAAGCCAGCTCGGCATCCTTTGAGACAGGCAGCGCCAAGCCTTTTTCGGCGTTTGAGCGGATGGTGGCGTTGCGCTATCTGCGCGGAAACCGCGGCTTTGTTTCGCTCACTGCGTTTTTGTCGTTCATTGCGGTTTTCTTGGGCGTTTTTGTGCTTATCGTGGCAATGGCTGCGTTTAATGGTTTCCGCAAAGAGCTTTTTGACACCATTACCGGCATCAACGGACATATTTACCTCACCCCGGTTGACTCGCCCCTGACGGACTTTGCCGTGGTGAGCGATCGCGTCCGCGGTGTGCCCGGCGTGAAATTAGTTGTGCCAATGGTTGAGGGGCAGGCTTTTGCCAGCTCACCCTCGAGTTCATCCGGCGTCCT
>JAYVYB010000105.1:0-10028 GCA_043784625.1 Methylovirgula sp. | reverse complement strand
GCGAATTGCTCCTTCGCCAATCCAAACCGGCAAAGTGAATTGCTCCTTCACTCCTGCCACTCGAACAGCACAGCGGGATCGCCACTTTAACGCGGCCGCAGGTTAATTTACCTCCAAAGAGGGTTCCGAATGGAACCCTCTTTTTTTATGGTTTTTGGAGGGTGCCTTTTAGAACCCGGCTTTTTTTCTGTGTTGTCTTTGAATGGTTCGAGTAGCGTCGTCTTCTGTGGTATAAAACGGCTTCACCGCCGCTAAGCCCTCCGGAGACGACATTGCTGCTTAAACCGACCAAACAGCCGATTTTCAACGTGCCGACCAGCGTTGTCGTGTTGTGCGCCACGCTTCTGATCATTTACGCGATTCAGACAGCCTTGAGTGACCTGAACGAAATCGAGCTGATCAGGCAACTGGCCTTTGTTCCAGCGCGGCTGTCCTATTATTTTAATCCGGCCAGTATGCAGTCCATATTGACGTCGATCGGGCAAAATCCGGAGGCTGACAGTCAAACTGCGATGGCGCAGTATTTTCTCGACGGGGGACAGCTCAAGCCGTGGACGCTGCTGACCTACGCGTTATTGCACGGCTCATGGTCACACGTCATCCTCAACAGCGTCTGGTTTTTGTCGTTCGGCGCTGCTGTGGCGCGGCGTTTCGAAACGGTGCGTTTTGCGGTTTTTCTGGTTCTGACCGCCATAGCCGGAGCGCTGATGCACTATATCATGCACCGCTTGGGTGTTCAGCCGGTTATCGGGGCTTCCGCCGCTGTGTCAGGCTGCATGGGAGCCGCCTTGCGGTTTGTGTTTGCGCCGGGCGCGCCTTTGGGTGATGCCAACGGTCTCAGCTTTTTAAAGCAGGACGCTGCTTATCATTTGCCAGCGCCGAGCCTTGGCGCTGTGGTGCGAAATTCTAAAGCAATGAGCTTTTTCGGCGTATGGTTTGTAATCAATCTGGTTGTCGGCGTCGGCTCCACAGCTTTTGGTTTGGGTGACGCGCCCATTGCCTGGGAAGCGCATGTGGGTGGCTTGCTCGCGGGCTTTTTGCTTTTTCCGCTGTTCGACGCCAAAAACCGCGCCTAAATTCCGCGCAGCACTTGCGGCGCAAATCTCTTGCAGCTTGGAAAAATCCGGCGCATCCTAGGGGTCATTTCGGCGCGGCGACATATGAAGCGCCCGCCGGGTGAGGAAACTTTAGGAGGCTCTCATGACCGTTGCACGCATTTTGGCTGTTAAGGGCCGCGTGGTCACCACTGTGTTGCCACACCGCACTGTGGAAGAAACCATTGCCATTTTGGCAGAAAAGCGCATTGGCGCTATCGTTGTCACCGGCTCCGATGGCGAAGTTCTGGGTATTATTTCCGAGCGCGATATCGTCAAGGCTTTGGCCCGTGGCGGCGCAAACGCTCTTAGTGATGCGGTTTCCAAACATATGACTTCGAAGGTGATAACCGCCACCGAGGAGACCAGCGTTTTGGGCGTGATGGAAGAAATGTCATCCGGCCGCTTCCGCCATGTGCCGATTGTTAAGGGCGGGCGCTTGGCCGGTTTGGTATCCATCGGCGACGTGGTGAAATATCGGCTCGAGGAAATTGACAATGAGCGGCAGGCGTTGCGGCAATATATTGCCTCGGCCTAGGCTCGCTTAAAAGTTGTAGCTGTCAAACGAGGCTTGCGCGGCGCGGATATCATCCATCGAGCGGCGCGCGGCCTCACGTCCCAAGGCAATCAGTTCATCGGCGCGGTGGAACTCAAATAGACCAACCTTGCCGACTTTGGCGTTGACCAGAATATCCGGCGGATCTCCTGCCAGGCGGGAGCGCGCAACTCGGTCTTGCATGATGTTAAAAGCGTCGATCATCACTGCCGCCACGCCAGGGCCGGACGCCGGAGTGGTTTTTGTTTGCGGCGAGGGCGCGCGGAATGGCCAGGACAGCGCAAAAGCGCCATCGCTCACCGCACGCAAAAAGCCACGCGAAGATGAATGTTCCGGCAGGTTTGGCGGCGGCGCGGCCACGGGCGCTTGCGGAGCATCCTCATATTCATCCGGCTTAACCGAACCGCGGGCAAAGGAGTCCGTGCTTAAATTCACCGCCACAACCAAGTCCGCCCCCAGAGCGCGACAAAGTGTAACCGGCACAGGATTGACCAGCGCGCCATCGACCATCCAACGGCCATGAAAATTCACCGGTTCAAACAGGCCGGGCAGGGCATAAGAGGCGCGGATGGCCTCGGCCATGTTGCCCTTGGTCAACCAAACTTCGTGACCTGAACCGATTTCGGTGGCGACCGCGCCAAATTTTACCGCGAGGTCTTCGGCATTGAGGTTGCCGACGGCCTCTTCCAGCTTGGCCCGCAGGCGGCTGCCGCCAATCAAACCGCCACCGGCCAGAGAAACATCCATCATGGAAAAAATGCGGCGTTTGGTGAGCGACCGGGCAAAGGCCTCAAGCTCTATCAGTTTGCCGCCTGCATAGGCACCGCCGCAAACCGCGCCAATTGAGGTGCCGGTGATGACATCGGCGCGTATATTATGCGCATCAAGCTCTTGTAAAAAGCCGATGTGAGCCCAGCCGCGCGCCGCGCCGGCGCCTAGCGCCAGACCAAGTTTTGCTGTGCGCCGCCGCCCGCCGCCGGAGCCTGTGTCTGACCGTCGCATGAAGAAATTGCGCATCGGCATCACCCTTTAAACTTTGTACCGGCACCAAGATGCGGCGCTGAGCGAAATTCAAAAATGCGCCTCAGAGCGCTCAAATTGCGTAAATTTTTAGCAATTGCGCCGCGCACTGCGCCTGATCTTTTTAAAATATGGTTAAGTTTGTGTAAATTTCAAAACCGGACCATCGGTGCCAAGCACAACAGTGCGGTAGAAACAGCTTTTGCGCCCGGTGTGGCAGGCCTGGCCGTCGCCGCCGACAGTTACCCGGGCGACCAACGCGTCCTGGTCGCAATCTGTTTGCAGCTGGATCAGCGTTTGCACCTGGCCTGAGGTGTCGCCTTTGCGCCACAGCGCCTGCCGCGAGCGCGAGAAATAATGCACGATGCCGGTTTTTAGCGTCAGGCCAAGCGCCTCGGCATTCATATGCGCCACCATGAGAACTTCGGATGTCGTGTGCTCAACGGTGACACAGGTGATCAGGCCGTGCGCATCAAACTTAGGCGTGAAAACGCCGCTTTCTTCCAAGGCTTGCTTGGTGGATGGCGGCGCGAAAGGGGTTGAGGGAGTCCACATGGGAGCCTTTGGATGATTGCCTTTAATGCAAGGCGTGTCTGTTTTGCGTATTCATGAGGAAGGGGCCGGTTTGCGTCAAGCCTTCAGTTCGGAAACACGGCGCGCCACATGATAAGCAATACCAATGTGCACCAGAATAACCAACACCATCGCGCCAATTTGTATCGGCCATGAAATGTGGGCGGAAAGTGAAAGGTTGCCGTAAAGCCCGCTGGGAAGCAGAAGAGCTGTCGCTGTTATCAAACCTGGATTATATTCGCGGGTAGCAAGGGCTTGGACGATGTGCGCAAGCGCATTTATCCAGCAAAGGCATAGCGCAACGACTGCAAAAGCCGGGCTGATATATTTTGATGCCAAAAGGCAAGTTCCCATCAGCGCCCAGACAAGACCAACATTTATCACCATAACTGCGCGCGGCGTCAGGGGCTGTTTACCCGGTAACAACATATTGTTTATGAAGCTGCGAAAGCGGTCGCCGCTATGCTCTTCAATCTGATGCAAAATATAGATAAAATTTGATAGCAATATCCAGAAAATTGCCGGTGGAAGTTCGCTAAAGGTTGCGACCATAATAACGAGCAAACCCAGGGCTAGGACACTGCCAGCGCCCAGCCATTGTTCATCTAGCCAAAGACCAATGGTTGCAAGCCACTCCAGTCTACTTCCCCCGCACCATCGTCAAAAACCGTATTTGCTCGGCGGGGTTATTTTGAAACACGCCGGTGAAGCCGGAGGTGAGTGTGCTGGCACCGCGCTTCTGAACGCCGCGCATCGACATGCACATATGCTCGGCTTCAATCATCACCGCGACGCCGCGCGGCTTGAGTGCCTCTTCCAAGGCATTGATGATCTGGTTGGTCATAGTTTCCTGTGTTTGCAGGCGCTTGGCAAAAATATCGACAACGCGCGCAAGCTTGGACAATCCCACCACGCCGCCATTGGGGAAATAGCCAATATGCGCTTTGCCAACAAAAGGCACAATATGATGCTCGCAATGCGAGGTGAAATCGATTTCTTTCACCAACACCATATCATCATAGCCTTCAACCTCCTCAAACACCCGCTTGAGTGCGTCAGACGCTTCTAGGTCATAGCCGGAGAAAACTTCGTTATAGGCTTTGGTAACCCGGCGCGGTGTATCGCGCAGGCCCTCCCTGTCCGGGTCATCGCCGGCCCAGCGGATCAGGGTCTTTACTGCAGCCTCTGCCTCTTCGCGGGAAGGGCGGGGGGGCAGCGGGGTATGCTTGAAGGACTTGACCACGGCATCCATGTGGAGCCTCCTGTTTACTGAGTTTCGTCTACGCAGAGGTAGTGTAATCAGATGATATAAAGCGGCAGGTTTGTTTTGCGACTCCTGCACAGCGCGCACTCGCAAAAAACCTTCCTGCGATCTATATAGAGTGAGAAATGACTTTGGTTAGAGGCAGATTCAGTTTCGTAAGGGTTTGGCGATGTTGAACGAAATTTATTCGCGGCGCATTTTGGAACTTGCGGCCAATATTCCGCGCCTTGGCCGCCTGAGCGATGCGCAAGGCAGCGCGGTTGCTCACTCTAAGCTGTGCGGCTCCACCGTAACAGTGGATGTGAAGCTTGAGGGCGATGTGGTCAGTGACTTTGCCCATGAAGTGCGGGCCTGCGCTTTGGGCCAAGCTACCTCCAGCCTGATGGCCGAGCATGTGGTGGGGACTTCGGTTGCTGAATTGCGCAACCTGCGCGATCAGGTGCGGGCGATGTTGAAAGAAAACGGCGCGCCGCCAAGCGGCAAGTGGGTGGACATGCAGGCGTTTGAACCGGTGCGCGACTATAAAGCCCGCCACCATTCGACATTGTTGACATTTGACGCGGTTGTGGAGGCCTGTGAAAAAGCCATGGCAGCCCGCTCCGGGGCTGAAAAGGTCAGCGCTTGAGCTTTTTGGCCAAATTGCCGCGTGGTGCCGCGCATGCGCTGATCCGGTTCTATCAGCTCACTTTATCAAGCGTTATCGGTCGGCAATGCCGCCATGAGCCAAGCTGTTCGCATTTTACCGATGAGGCCATTCAAAAACACGGTCTGTGGGCGGGCGGTTGGATGGGGGCAGCGCGCATTTGCCGGTGTCAGCCTTGGGGAACATCAGGCTATGACCCTGTGCCCGACTCTAAGCCTGAGGGCGCGCACTGGTATAGGCCGCTCAAATATGGCCAGTGGCGCGGGCCGCTCAAATGTGAGGGTGCCGAGCGGGAGTAGCTACTGCGCCATATTTTGCAAAGCCAGAGCATAGATGCTGTAGCGGGCGTCATCGGGCAGGGTGCGCAGCGCGCTGTAATAGCTTTTGCCGAAAGCGCAGGTGCGGGCAGGCTCAAATGGCTTTTCCGGCATTTGCCCATCCAGCAGCGCTGCCATTTCGCTCTTGTCCAGCTTCATCTCAATCAGGCGTTTTTCCAGCTGGTTAAAGTCCTCATCGGCGGGCGGCTGCCGTTCGATTTTGTTGGCCTCGCCATCGGCAATAGCGGTCATGCCCGCATCTGCCATTTCGGCAATCAAGGCGCGGTTTTTGGCGGAAAACTCGGCAAAAGCCGGGGCATCGCCGCCAAACAGAAAATGCTCGCACAGGCGCGGGTCTTGCGCAGCTAAGGCATCAAGCACCTTGCCCTGCACCTCGAACACCTTGTCCATGGCTGGCGGCGAAGCTTTGGCCGCTTGCGCGCCACGATTTTTGCGCAAACCATCGACAGCATCCAGGATGAGCGAATCAGACGATGCGAGGCTGAGCGGGTTTGCGGCCAGTGTTTGGGTTTCAGCCTGAGCGAACCGGTCAAAGTCTGCGGGGTAGAGCGTTTTCATGCGCTCAAAAAACGGCTGGAATTCTAGCGAGATTTTGAGGGCACGATCAAGCTTGTCGTTGGCGGAGGCAACCGCCTCGGCGCTTGGGGCGTTTGGTTGCGGCGCGTCTGGAACAGTTATCGTTGCCGGTTCGGGAGTACTCACTTGCGGGCGGGCGAACGCAAACCAAGCCACGGCGGCAATAATGACCGCAGCAGCAGCACCGAGGATGATGATCAGATTGCGCATGAGTTGATTCTATAATTCACCCGACAGACATAAAGACTTTTGGACGCTGGTGCCAGTGGCGGAATATTTTCGATTGTGTGTTCAGGTGGGAGGCAGGTAGTCTGATGGCTTACCAATCTTAAAGCTGATGCTTAAACTTCGGGTGTGAATCCAACCGTCGACGCCGAAACAAGGCTCAAACTCAAGTTCGTAGTCGGTGGCCTCCACTTTTCCCGAATAGGAGTTTTCTTGATCGAGGCGGGCTTTTCCACGCGCCAAGGTCAAGTTGCCAATCACATTCTGAGCGCTGAAACCATCCAATTGCAGATGTAGTATTGGTCCTAAAGTCAAAGTTACAACCATATTCGGGATGGTATTTTGTTTTTGAACGCCGTCTTTTTTCGAAGAAGTAATGTCCGGAAAAATATGTATCTCAATGCCGCTGTTTGCGCGGCGATTCAGGGTGAGTTGAACTATTTCGCCATCGTGAAAACTTGGACACTTTCCTAGAAGTGCGATTAGCTCGGCCCCGCCCGGAACCGTGTTCCACAAATCGGTTTGCTCATCGTGCCAGCGTTGCCAATCCAGCGCAGTTTTCATTTGAAGATTCAATTTCGTATTCCATCAATTTGGCGAGGGTGCGTCTCGATTGCTACATCATAGGACAAACTACCTTGCCTCGAATCCTTGCGGTCATGTATAGCCTGTACAGCTAACCTGCAGTTTGTGGCTTGTTTAGGTTTTATTTGCACTTAACCGCTTACGCCGATTGGTATCGGCGAGTGAGCCTTGGAGATTATAAATGATCAATGTGACTTTTCCTGACGGCTCTGTGCGTCAACACCCCCAGAACATTTCCGGCCTCGAAATTGTCAAAGGCATTTCGCCTTCCTTGGCCAAGCGCACCGTGGCGATGGCGCTCAATGGGGTGGTGTGTGACCTTGCCGATCCGGTATCCGCCGACGCCACCATCGAATTTCTGAACCGTGAAGACCCCCGCGCGCTCGAGTTGATCCGCCATGATGCCGCCCATGTGCTGGCTGAGGCGGTGCAGGCGCTGTATCCCGGCACGCAGGTCACCATCGGCCCGGTGATTGAGAACGGGTTTTATTACGATTTTTTCCGCGCGACGCCATTTACACCGGAAGAGTTTCCGGCCATCGAGAAAAAGATGCGCGAAATTATCGCGCGCGACGCCGCCTTCACCAAATCCGAGTGGACGCGCGATCAGGCCAAGAGCCATTTCGAAACCAAGGGCGAAGCGTTCAAAATCGAACTCGTTGATGCTATTCCTGCCGACCAGAGCCTGAAAATGTATGCGCAGGGCGAATGGATGGACCTTTGCCGCGGGCCGCACATGACCTCCGTTGGCAAGGTGGGCTCTGCGTTCAAGCTCATGAAGGTCGCCGGGGCCTATTGGCGCGGGGACTCCACCAAGCCGATGCTGAGCCGCATTTATGGCACCGCCTTTGCCAAGCAGGAGCAGCTAGACGCTTATCTGGTGCAAATTGAAGAGGCTGAAAAGCGCGACCACCGTAAGCTGGGGCGTGAAATGGACCTTTTCCATTTTCAGGAAGAGGGCCCTGGCACTATCTTCTGGCATCCGAAGGGATGGACGCTGTTCCAGACTTTGATCTCCTATATGCGCCGCCGCTTGGCAGCGGACTATCAGGAGGTGAACGCGCCGCAGGTTTTGGACAAGTCCTTGTGGGAGACGTCCGGCCATTGGGGCTGGTATCGCGAAAATATGTTCAAGGCGACCGTTGCCGGAGATGAAACCGGCGACGAGCGGGTGTTTGCGCTAAAGCCGATGAACTGCCCCGGCCATGTGCAGATTTTCAAGCACGGCCTGCGCTCCTATCGGGATTTGCCGGTGCGCTTTGCCGAATTCGGGTTGGTACACCGTTATGAGCCGTCCGGCGCAATGCATGGCGTGATGCGGGTGCGCGCCTTTACGCAGGACGATGCGCATATTTTCTGCACGGAAGAGCAATTGGCGGCGGAATGCCTCAAGATCAACGATCTGATTTTGTCGGTCTATCGCGATTTCGGCTTTGACAAAATTGTCGTCAAGCTTTCCACCCGTCCGGAAAAGCGCGTCGGCACAGATGCGATGTGGGACCACGCCGAAGCGGTGATGAGCAATGTGCTGGCCACCATCAAGGCGCAGCACGGCGATATTGTGGAGACATCGCTCAATCCGGGCGAAGGCGCGTTTTACGGGCCGAAATTCGAATATGTGTTGCGCGATGCCATTGGCCGCGATTGGCAGTGCGGCACCACGCAGGTGGACTTCAACCTGCCGGAGCGCTTCGGTGCGTTTTACATTGACAGCAACAGCAATAAAGTGCCGCCGGTAATGGTACATCGTGCCATTTGCGGCTCGCTTGAGCGCTTTACCGGCATTTTAATCGAGAATTTCGCCGGGCATTTCCCGTTATGGCTGGCTCCGGTGCAGATTGTGGTGGCGACAATCACGCAAGACGCGGACGATTATGCGATGGAAGTTACCGCCGCACTGCGTAAGGCCGGGCTAAAGGTGGAGCTTGATTTGCGCAATGAAAAGGTCGGCTACAAGGTGCGCGAACATTCGCTGGCCAAGATTCCGGTGATGCTGGTGGTGGGTAAAAAAGAGGCCGAGGAGCGTACAGTCTCCATCCGCCGCCTTGGCTCGCAGGCGCAAACCGGCATGGGCTTGGTTGAGGCGCTGGCCGCCTTCAAGGATGAAGCAAATCCGCCGGATATTAAGCGGGAAGGGTAGGGATTTGGGGTGGGGGCGGGCAACGGGCAGGGGAATAGTTTGCGCCCTCACGCCCCGCATTGACCTTTGGCGGTGGTTTGGCCGTCCAGCCAAACAATAAAGCCGCGCTGGAATTCGCTTTTGCGGCCGCCTTTGATGTCATGTTCTTCGGACACCGGAAAGCCGCAGCCGCGCTCGCGCCCCAGCGCAATCCAGCGGTCGCGGATCAGGCCGCGCACCGCGTGCGCGCCCACCTCATCTTGCCATGTGATGGTGGCGTTGTTTTCAAAATCATTGTATCTGCCGCCGCCTGCGGCAGCCAGTTCATCGGTAAGGGGAAAGCCTAGGTCGCCTTCGCGGGTGAGGGCATTCCATTTTTCGCCGATGGCACCATAAACCGCATGTGCGCCATAGTCCGGATGCCAGTATATATAGCCGTATCTATATTCGATGTAGCGTCCGTTACGGGTGGCTTCGCGCTCTTCAGACCGCGCCTGCCCCAAGTGCCCGAGCCCTCCGCCCATTTCTAACCACTTCTCATCAATGGGGCTGGTGGCGATCGAATGGTCGGGCGGCTGAGGCTTGGAAACCACAGGCTCGTGCGGTGGTTTGGGCTTTGTGCTTGGAGGCACGGTTCCCAGCAGCGCGACAACGGCGGCCACAAGCCCGGTGATTCCGCCGATAAGTGCTGACAAACCCGTCAAGATACCGGGCAGCGTACTAAACCAACCCTTTGCATCAGGTTCGCTCACGACCGTTGTACCCCCCAAAACTTCCAAATGCCGGCTCGGCCATCCTGGCGCGCGCAAGCTTTGGCGTGTTCAGCTCCAAGTGGCCGGCAATGATTTTTAAGGTTTGTTGCCAGCAGATTGGCTCAATGCAGGATAAATCTAAGCATAAACTCTGTTTTATACAATACTTTAGTTGATAGCCTGTTTTACTTGGCCGTCTCAAGTTTGAAGTGCACCACCTGACTGATTATCAGGAGGGTTATGGGACAGATTTACAATCACCTCAGCACTGAGGAGCGCAACT
>JAYVYB010000104.1:0-5305 GCA_043784625.1 Methylovirgula sp. | reverse complement strand
GAATGAAGTTGCGCTCCTCAGTGCAGAGGTGATTGTAAATCTGTCCCATAACCCTCCTGATAATCAGTCAGGTGGTGCACTTCAAACTTGAGACGGCCGATCGAAATAGCAGACATTTCGATAAGCTATCCATGACGCTGCTTGAAAGTGAACCGCGCCGGGGTTACCCAAGGCTCTAATTTTCAAATCGGATAGTGCCATGACTAGCAAGACGCCCAATAGATTTTCTTCGGAAGTGCGCCAGCGGGCGGTGCGTATGGTTCTGGACCACGAAGGCGATCACGCATCACGCTGGACAGCTATTTCGTCAATTGCCGCCAAGATTGCCTGCTCGGCGAACACTCTGCCGGATTGCTGAAGAAAGCCGAAACCGATACGGGCAAGCGCGCGGGAGTTCCAACGGATGTCGCCGATAAGTTGAAGCGCTGGAACGCGAGAACCGTGAACTTATGTAGGCAAGCGAGATATTGTAAAAACGAGTGCTTATTTTGCCAATTTCAAAGTGAGAGGCTCGCGGAGCTCGACCGCCCATTCAAACGATGATCGCTTTCATTGATGATCATTGTAGCGTTCACGGGGTCGAGCCAATATGCAAAGTCTTGCCGATTGCCCCGTCCAACTATCGTGAGACATGTCGCGAAGCGGATTGAACCGGCCAAAAAATCGGCGCGGTTGAAGCGGGATGCTGCGCTCCAGCCGGAGATTTCCCGTGTTTTCGAGGCAAACTATGAAGTTTATGGCGCGCGCAAGGTCAGGCTCCAGTTTGGCCGAGAGGGCGTCAATGCTGCCCGCTGTACTGTAGCAAGGTTGACGAAAGACATGGGATTACAGGGCGTTATTCGCGGCAAGCCGATACGAACGACGTTTGCGGACAAGTCCGTACCATGTCTAAGCAATCATGTTTACCTGCAATTTTTCGCGCCAGGACCCAACTGTCTCTGGGGTAATCAATGCAAAAACGCGCCATGCTAATATAACGTGGCCATTCGTGGGGTACGTAGGTGCTATTTTGATATTGCCTTGGTGCCGCAAAAGCCTGATCTTGACCGGCGCGCGCCCGATGTGGCTCTCGCCGAAATTCAATCACCAATTTCAATTGCTGCCATCAAAATATTGATATGTCAGCAACATCCGACGAATTGTACTTTTAGGCCTTCACTGTTTACTGCGGGTCTTCGAGGCTGAAGATGCCGGAAGTTTCGTCATATGCGAATAACTCACCATATCGCCCCCAGTTGGTCACAGAGCGCAAAGTTATCGCAGCATAATCCTCGGACATATGATCTTCCAATTCTTCACGAAAGCGGACAGCGGCTGCACGATGGGTTGGTCGCTCGTCGAGCACGTTGCGAATTCTTGCCACGAGAGGAACATAAGAGATGAGATGTTCTGCGAATAATTTCTTGCGCTGATCAGTTCCAAGTTGAGCAAAGCGTTTACCTTCGTCGGTAAGCTTTATGTCTCCTTCGTCGATTTCGGCGAAACGAAGCAACTGCAAGGTTTCAGCTACGGGAAACAAATCGTCGATTTCCATCGATAATTCGTCAGCAATGTGGGGAAGGTCGGCTTGACCATTGAAGGGAGCTGCTGCAACGGCCTCCATAAAACCCGATAGAGTATTGGTGGAGACGCGCGGCAAAGCCATATTAACGCCCATTCCCGGGAAATTGCCATCTGATTGTGGCTTCGGGTCCGGCCGCTTAGTCATGCGGGCATAGATCGTATCAACCAGTTGGCGGAACTGCGGATCAAGGCGATCCCTGGGGTGTGGTAGAGTGACACGCATTTCAGAGGCAATGCGGCCCGGGTTGGAAGAAAGGATGATGATCCGGTCGCACATTAAAACCGCTTCTTCAATGTTGTGTGTGACCATCAGTATGCTTTTGATTGGCATGCGCCCTTCAATCCACAGATCGAGCAGGTCGGTGCGAAGGGTTTCTGCGGTGAGAACGTCGAGTGCTGAAAATGGCTCATCCATCAACAATATGTTTGGGTTTACAACCAAAGCGCGGGCAAAGCCGACGCGTTGGCGCATGCCGCCGGAAAGTTCCTTTGGATAAGCAGACTCGAATCCGTCCAACCCGATTAGATCGATAGCTTTCAGGGCGCGTTTTCGAGCTTCGGCCTCTGGTACGTTTAATGCCTCAAGGCCAAGTTCGACATTTTTCAGAACACTCAACCATGGAAACAGGGCAAAGCTCTGAAAAACCATCGCCACACCTTCGGCGGCACCTTTTACGGGCTTTCCTTGATAGATAACCTCGCCGTCGCTGGGCTGTACGAGTCCCGCGACTATGCGAAGCAGTGAGGATTTACCGCAGCCGGAACGGCCCAGGAGACCGACGATTTCTCCGGAGTTGAGACCCATTGAGACGTGGTCCAACACCAGTTTGCCGTCTTCGCCGGAACTTTTGCGATAGGTCTGGCAGACGCCTTTTACTTCCAGCAACGGCATATTATTGTTCATAGAGGACTCCGAAAAATTTAGCTTAGACGCAGCTTGCGCTCTGCCAGAGAAAACAATGGCCGCCAGAACAACCGGTTAAACAGCACAACAAACAATGACATCATAGCGACGCCAAGTACGATTTTAGGATAGTCACCGGCTTCGGTCGCCTGAGCGATGTATGAACCAATGCCATGTGCGACAACCTTGTCGTCGCCCCATTTGACATATTCAGCAACGATTGCGGCATTCCATGAGCCGCCTGACGCCGTAAGTGCACCGGTGAAGTAATAAGGAAAGACACCTGGTAGCATCACATTTTTCCACCAGGACCAACCATGTATGCGGAAGTTCGCAGATGCTTCCCGCAGATCGTTAGGGAAAGCTGATGCACCCGCAATGACGTTAAAGACAATGTACCACTGGGTGCCGAAAATTATTAAAAGGCTGAGCCAGATGTCCGGATTCAGCTTAAACTTCAGTATAAGAAGCACAAAAATTGGAAAAAGAATATTGGCAGGATAGGCCGCAAGAAATTGTGCGACCGGCTGAAGCTTTTGCGCCACATTCGGACGCAGTCCGATCCAAACGCCAATTGGAACCCAGAAAACTGTCGCCAGAGCGATAAGGATTACAACGCGCAGCATAGTAATGAAGGTGAGGCTGAAAGTTTCCCAAACGTCATGGAAGCTCATACTCGCCGACACGAAAGTAAAAATTTCCCAGAGCGAGTAAGCGGTCAGTGCGGCGACAAGTGCGAAGAATACAACGTCGATTGCTTTTGCACGACCCAAATTTTGGGTTGGCATTTTAACAGAAGACGGCACTATTTCCAGTCGTGGACGGGCAAACTGCCGCAGCAGCCAGCCGACGGGGGAAAAGGCAGACTTGATCCAGCGGGTGCGTTGGAACACCGAAAGAACCCATGAACGCTCAATCGTTTGTCCGACCGAAAGCTCGACTTTAAACTTCGCAGCCCACGCAACAACTGGCCTGAACAGCAATTGGTCATAGGCAAGAATGACAATCAGCATCATCAAGCTCGCCCCAATGATGGCGTGCACATCCTTTTGATCAATTGCCACGGCAATATATGACCCAATACCCGGCAGCTTTACGGTTGTCTCACCAACTGTGATAGCCTCGGATGCGACAATAAAAAACCAACCGCCGGACATTGACATCATCATATTCCAGATCAGTCCCGGCATGGCGTAGGGTGTTTCCAACCGCCAGAACTTTTGCCAAGCCGACAGCCGAAAGCCGCGCGCCACTTCGTCTAAGTCTTTAGGTACTGTGCTTAAAGACTGATAGAAGCTGAAGGCCATATTCCAAGCTTGGCTGGTAAAAATGGCGAATACAGCGGCGGCTTCAAAGCCCAACACCGAACCGGGAAAAAGACCAAGAAAAAACGTCACTGTGAAAGATAAAAACCCCAACACCGGCACTGATTGCAGGACATCCAAAATGGGCACCAGCACCATTTCTGCGCGGCGGCTTTTTGCAGCCAGCGTTGCATAGCAAAAAGTGAAAATTAACGAAAAGAACAACGCCGCGAACATCCGCAACGTGGTGCGCATTGCGTAATAGGGCAGATGTGAGTAATCGAGATCGACCGGAGATGCATAAAGGGTCTGCAGCGGCAATGCTACACCGACCGCTCCTTTTGAAATTACGACGAACACACCAACTATAAGCAAAAGTGCTATAGCGTCCCAGATATTGGGTAGAGAAGGGCGGTTGAACGTTTGGACCGGGAGCTGTTTCAAATTCATAAAGAGCCAAACATGTGAATAAGCCAAGGAGTAGAGCTGTTGGTCTGGACGTTTACTATGAAGGTTGCAAGACGTTTATTTAGCGCACAGCGTTTGACGAATGTATCATTCGCCTTCCACAACAGTCTGGTCGGGAACGAACCCTGGCAGAGGATTTTGTAGTGAGATCACACGGCATCACAATGAAATTTTGTTCCATAGTCGATCAGCAAATACTATCTGAATAGTGCAAACTTGGCTCAGCCAGAAAGCAAAACCGACGAACAACCGACACGCTTCGCGGCACTCGACTCCAAGAGATTCACTGCTCCGAGGACGCCTCATGGGGGAAATTTTGTTTCAGCATTTTGTGAATTTCTGCCGTCAGTTCATTGTTGGCTTTAAGGAGTTTGTGAACGTCATTGCTGATTTCCAGTAGCGCTTCGGCATCCTTAAAGGTCTGGAACGCTTGTTTGTCCGAGGCGGAAGCTGCAACTTTCTGTCCGACCATAATTATGGAAAGCAAAACGAGTTGCAAGAACGTTTGGGCAATCCATGCAATGAGCGGTGCCGTCCCGCCGCTTATGGCTTCCGGCAAGCTAATGAGCGCCAGAATTGTAAAGGCATAAGCGCACCACATTGTTGCTACGCCATTGGTAATTTTTACAGCGAGCCAACCGTTGAAGCCTGTGTGTTCCTGAGCGGTGGTCAATGCGCCTTGTTTTGCGCGATCGGCAATATGGGGATGAGGAGCGTGTTTCATATGCGAAAGTCTTTCTGAGGAGTTTTGGTTTATCAAAATTCGGACGGGTTAGAATCCTGTATTTTTAATTGATTTTCGCGCAGAGCGATATAGTCGCGCGTAATCGGCACAGCATTCTGCCGCTTTGTGAGTTGGATTTGAAACACTTCTATTCCCTCATAGCGAAAGGCGGTTTCCGAAGTAGATAAATACAACTTCCATATCCGGAAAAATCGTTCATCGTACATCTCAACGGACTCATCGCGGCTAGTCAGAAAACGCTTTCGCCACTCTTGCAGTGTATAGGCATGTTGCAGTCGCAAAGCTTCAGCGTCAGTTATGATTAACCCTAGAAGCTTAGCT
>JAYVYB010000103.1:0-6763 GCA_043784625.1 Methylovirgula sp. | reverse complement strand
GAGCGTCTGCTCACACTTCATAGCCTCCAAAGCCACTTTCGCCGTGAACTCAGCGCTGGGCCGCTTGCGTGTAACTTAGCCGATCGTCCCGTCCTTTGTCAGATCGGGAATAGCTTAGTACCCTGTCCGAATTTCCGGGGCCACCTCACACTCACCGATCTTCGAGAATTGGCAAATCAGCTTAGCCTGAGTTGAATGAGCACCTTCACTTCCAGTTCAGCAATTCATTCTTGTAAGGCTCAGGCATCCTCAGATGGAACGCCTTCGCATCTCTGATATTTTTGATTTGCATATAAATTCAACTGCATATATGAATAGAGAATAGACTTCAGAGATAAATATAATAATAAGAAGTTGGTGGGAGGAATAAACGTGCCAGCACAAGTCTCGCTTGATCTATCTTCTCCCCCTGTCGAAGACCAAGCGTCGTTACCGGCACTTGTGCAGCTTCGCAATGTTGGTAAGCGCTTTGGTGCAGTCCAAGTGCTTCGAGAGCTGAACCTCGATATTTATTCCGGCGAAATTCATGCTTTAATGGGTGAAAACGGCGCAGGTAAGTCAACTCTGGTCAAAATCCTATCTGGCGTCATCTCACAATATGACGGCGAAGTTTTCATCGCAGGGCAACTCCAGCACTTTAACAATCCCCGCGAGGCTGAGGCAGCGGGCATCGTTATTATGCACCAAGAATTGTCGCTTGTTCGCGAGATGAGTGTGTCCGAAAACCTTACATTGGGCCATGAGCAATTGCGCTTTGGCCTGATTGTGGATCGTAAGGCCGCAGCGGCGAAGACACGCGACCTGCTGGATCGTTTCGGCTTTCGTCTGGCGCCCGACACCTTGGTCAAGACTTTGCGAGTAGGCGAACAACAAATTATTGAAATTGTACGCGCACTTTCGCTCGACACCAAATTGCTGATTATGGACGAACCTACTTCAGCGCTTTCCCAGGCAGAAACCGACGTGTTGATGGAGATTATTCGCGACTTGGCGCTCGAAGGTGTTGCCATTTTGTATATCTCACATCGTATGGACGAAGTCTTTGAAATTGCGGATCGCATTACCGTGTTGCGCGATGGTGATCTTATTGGTTCCAAGATGGCAGCAGATATTGATCGTTCTGACGTGATTGAAATGATGGTTGGCCGAAGGATTGAAGCCAATGACATTGTGAGGACAAAACCGGCTTTAAGAGAGAACGTGCTGTCGGTTCGAAATTTGACTGTTGATGGCCAACATAGCTGGGGGCAAGCAGTGCAGCGTCATCTTTTACAGGACGTTTCATTTGATCTTAGGCGTAGAGAAATACTTGGTATTGGAGGATTGTTGGGGGCCGGTCGCACGGAATTGCTCGAAACTATTTTTGGTGCCCGTGGCGGCAGGGTTTCGGGGGAGATCATTATTGAAGGTGTTTTATGCACACTTGCGTCCCCTGAAGAAGCCGTCGAACATGGTTTGGCGTTGATCACCGAAGATCGTAAAAACACTGGTCTCTTGTTAAATTTCGACATCAACGACAATGTCGCTTTGCCCTTGCTCGCACGCTGGAGCTGGGCTGGCATACCTTCATTCAAGCGGATTACGACTGAAACAAAATCCAAAATCCATCAACTGGGCATTCGATGCAGCGGGCCGGAACACGTTGTTGGAACCCTCAGTGGCGGCAACCAACAAAAGGTTGTTTTGTCAAAATGGCTTGCCACTAACCCACGGATCTTGCTGCTCGATGAACCGACGCGTGGCGTTGATATTGGTGCGAAGGACGAGATTTATCAACTCATCGGTCAGCTTGCCGATCAAGGCTTGTCCATTGTTATAGCAAGCTCAGAAATTCCAGAACTGATGGCCGTATGTGATCGCTTGATTGTGCTGTGCGAAGGACGAAAGATTGGGGAATTGACCAAGAAGCAATTTTCGGCGGATTTGATCAAAGAAATGTCCATGCAGTTTGCCGAATAGAATTGCAGCGAAAGAATGGATAAAACGGGACGTAATACCTATGACGACACAAGATAGAAATATGCCCCAGGAAGTTGAGCGCAAGAGCTTCAACCTTAAGCTTGTGGGCATCCTCATGCAAACGAAGCTCTTTTGGGGTCTCGCAGCACTCTATTTAGTTGGTGTATTGTCATCTCCTTTGACGTCGGCTGGCCGCAACATCTTCGTGTCTTATGGTAACACTACGGACGTACTCCGCCAAGTGTCTGTAACCGGCATCGTCGCCATCGGCATGACTCTTGTGATTCTCATTGCAGGTATTGACCTTTCAGTTGGTTCGCTACTTGCACTTGGCTCGGTCACTTGTGCAATGTTATTGACGAAAAGTGGCTGGACTGCGGCCACCTATTTCGGAATTCCGGCAGCCGGTCTCGTAGTTCTCCTGTCCTCTCTATTTGCAATGAACTTCATTGGCAAGGCGGCCGGCCTCATTGGCAAGCGCAATGACAATGCGTCTGCAAGATCTACAGATGTGGCAATTCGCAGTGTTCTTATGTTGGCGGCCGCAGGTACCGCCCTACTCGCCATGGTGTGGGCGGCGGCACAGGTGGATACCAAATTTGGTGTGCTTGCCGTGCTGCTGGTGGTTCCCTGTATTGGTGCTGTGATTGGTGCGTTAAATGGCACATTGATTGTTGTGGGGAAACTGCAGCCGTTCATCGTTACCCTTGCCATGATGGTGGGAGTTCTTGGGTTAGCGCGTGTCATCGCTGGCCAGGACACTGCCGTTTACCCCGTCTACACCGGCACCAACGCGACAATCAATTTTGAAAACTTAAGGATTCTGCTGTGGGGCATTATTCCGGTGCCGGTGTTGTTTTTCCTCGGCGCGCTCATAGTGTTCCAGTTTGTGACACGAATGACGACCTTTGGCGGATATCTCAGGGCGATCGGCGGCAATGAAGAGGCCAGCCGTTTGGCCGGTATCAATGTAGGCCGCATTAAAATCATAACCTATGCAATTTCAGGATATCTTGCAGCGCTAGCGAGCGTGCTTTACGTGGCACAGTTTCGCCAAGGTAAACCTGACGCTGGAGTGGGACTTGAACTGGATGCCATTGCCGCCGTGGTGATTGGTGGCACCAGTTTGATGGGCGGCAAAGGCAGCGTTATTGGCACCCTCGTTGGCGTCCTCATCTTTGGTTTCCTAGGCAATATTCTTCAACTTAACAATATCGACAGCAATACCCAACTGATCCTAAAAGGCGTAATAATCATACTCGCTGTTTTGGTTCAAGAAGGGCAATTGCGCAGTTTTTTCGCAAGGCTCACGTTCATAGGCGGTCTTGGGAAGAGAAGGACCTGACCATGCAAATTCGCGTTTGCAAGGCCAGGACACAACAGTGGCGTACAGACAGCCCGATTATATGGAGACGACCATGACAACAAGACGTGAATTTGCGAAACAGATCATCTGCCTCGCGGCCACAGGTATGATAATAGCAACAATTTGTTCTACTGTCTCCAAGGCAGCAGACAAAAAATACAAGATTGGTTTTTCACAGGTCACAACTGTAGAACCATGGCGGGTACAATTTAATAAGGACTTACGCAACGAAGCCGATAAACACCCGAATGTTGAGCTCATTGTAGCTGATGCGGGCGATCGAACAGAAAAACAGGTCGCCGATGTAGAAAATTTCATTGCCCAACAGGTTGACGCTCTGTTGATTTCCCCAAAGGAATCTGCTGGCTTAACTGGTGTTGTCGAAAAAGCCACGGCAGCAGGCATCCCGGTATTTGTTCTTGACCGCAACGTTGACACGGACAAATTTGTGCAGTGGGTGGGCGGAAACAATGTACTTATCGGTGAAGCCGCCGGCAAATACATCCTTGAGGCGCTTGGTGGTAAAGGTAAAGCCAAGGGTAATGTCGTTGAGATCTATGGCGGTCTCGGCATCAAGGCTACGTTTGAAAGGTCTGATCCTGTTCACGCAGCGCTTGTCGGCGAAGCTGGGGTAAAGTTTTTGCTCGACAAACAATCTGCCGACTGGAAGCAAGATAAAGCCTATGACATTATGGCAACGGCCTTACGGAACCATGAAGACATAACTCTCGTTTATGGGCATAACGACCCGATGGCCTACGGTGCTTATTTGGCGGCGAAAGATGCAGGGCGGGAAAAGAGTATCATTTTCGTGGGCGTCGACGGTTTGCCAGACGAAGGTGTGAAGTGGGTTCACGACGGCGTTCTGGCAGCAACATTTCTCTATCCAACACCCGGTGCCGAAGGACTGCGGCAGGCATTGAAATATCTGGCGGGTCAGAAAGTCGAAAAGAGCGTTGTTCTTGGCACCGAAGCGATCACTAAGGCGAATGCAGACGCAATTCTGAAACGCAATGGACTCATGTAGCAGATTGACGCTTTGCCTCAGCGCTACTTCCCGCCAACGGCAGGCCATAATTGGCAAAGTAGATGAACCGTTACGGTAACGGAGGCACCGGACCGCAGTTTGCGCCCGGTGCCTTTTTGGACGCCGTTCACGCGATAATAAAGGCAGAATAATAACTATTCGGAAAACTTAATGACCGGATCTGACGACTTTCCAATTCTTCCCTTTGCCAAGCGCAGTGCAAAGCTTCAGAAATATTCTGCACCTGCACTCGAAAAGGGTTTGGAAATTCTCGAATTCTTATCACTTCAGACGCATGCGCGTTCAATGCTTGAAATTGCGACTGGTGTTGGTCGTAATAAAAATGAGATATTCCGCATGATTATCGTTCTTGAAGAGAATGGATATATTGAGCGACAAGACACCGATAGCTTCTTGCTGTCAGACAAACTTTATCATCTCGGTTTGCGCAAGCCCTCAAATCGCAGGCTTACTGATGTCGCATTACCCGCGATGGATGCCTTTTGCGAATCCATGCCTTTTTGTTGTTTTCTATCGGTCGCCGTTGGCATTGAGGCCGTTATAATGGCCAAAGCAGAAAGTCCCGATGCCTTTACGTTTTCAGTCACGCTCGGACAACGTGTTGCAATTCATGAATCGGCAGAGGGCCTTTGCATGTTGGCTTACACGCGGCCGCCGCGTCGCCTCCAAATTCTCCGCCGGTTGGGATTAAATGGCAGGGCGGAAACCAAATTGCAAACGGAGCTTACGCAAATAATCCAGCAGGGCTTTGCAAAACTTGACAACGCATTTGTGATGGGTGTCATCAATGTTGCAGTCCCGGTTTTTGATGCATTTGGAGAAGTGGCCGTCGGCGCTCTTTGTGTGCCATTCGTCGAATTGAAGCACAGACAAATCCCAATCGCGTTGATGCAAAAGCGCCTTAAAAGCGCTGCTGAAGAAATGAACTTCGAAATTGCCAGACGCCCGACGACAACATTTGCAAATCACCCACTATGAGTAGCCCCTAGAATTTTAGACACCTTGTCCCTTAAATGTCCGGACCTCGACGAGGTGAAGATTGACTGCTTCAGGCAATTGCTTGAGATCAGCCGTTAGCATGCCGAGCTCTGGGAGCTTGATGCTGACTGGGCCAAAATGCAACACCAACCGCGCCTCTCTTGCAGTCCGTCCGGGGCTTGCAGCAATATTTACTTTAATGCGTTCCGCTTCGGCGAGGTTCGCGGCATGATCAAACAGTTTTCCACCAGTCGCAAGGTTGCGGTTCGCATTGGCCCTGATCAGCACATGTGCATTTTGCGGCCTGCACGCGAAGTCGTCGTAGAGATCACTTTCCCGATCGGACACAACCGTAATGCGTGAGGTCTTTGCTAAAACCTCGCCCGCCCGCTTTGCTCCATTCAGTCATTTCTGCGATTCTTTTTCTGCCAAAGGCCGATTGGCATGATGCGTCTTTATCGGCTTGTCGCGGTTTCACACAGCACCATCAGCCAAGCCAACAAGTTCTTCCGCTTATTGCATCAACGGCCAGAACAGGATGCACAAGGACCCCACCCAGAAAGCCGCCCCGGCCAACCGGCCCGAAACCAGCTTCACGCATTTTGGGACCGCCCAAAACAATCTCTCGGTATCCTGAATGGCCAGAATGTCACGGCCATCTACCCGCTCACCGGTTCTTTTGCCTGCAGCTTCGCTCATTGCCTGAACAGCCACCGCAGGATTGCGCAGGAACCGCCCAAACCCGATTTCTCCACGCCTCAGTCCGCCTACAGGCTCCAAAATGCACGAGCCGGGAGCCTGGACAAGCAGACGGTGACACCACGCCCCCTTTTTTGAAGGCGCAAATCGCCAACCTTCCCAACCAAAAAACGTTCGACGTCAACACAGCACAAGCTCATCTAGGCCTCCGCGATTCTAGGCCTCCGCGATTCAAACCATACAAAGTGAATCAGCAAATCCCATCGATCACAAGCCCAAACAGATGTGCGCATCAGATAGGTTAAAAACGGGGGGATTACCGTTTCAATAATGCGCGGACAGTGTGATGGCTGTCAACTGCGGCTTAAAATTGTGCTAATTTTTGGCGTATTTCCGCTTTCAATACCGCAGAATTGCATGGGCATTTGATAAGTACAATGCGTTTCCAAGTAAAAACCGTTCTATTAATTGGCAAAAAAAGGCGGCTCGAAAGCCGCCTTGGTTCGAATAGCTCGCAGAAACGATCAGCTGCCGAATTTATAGTTGATACCGAAGCGGAACACATTTGCCGAGTTTTTGAACCGGATGAAAGATGTCGCATCGGTCGGATCGGTTGCAGTTGCATGGCCGGTGTCGACATAAAGATATTCGGCTTTCAGCGACATTTTATCGGTCAAAGCTGTTTCGATACCTGCGCCAACGGCCAGACCCAA
>JAYVYB010000102.1:0-46725 GCA_043784625.1 Methylovirgula sp. | reverse complement strand
TGGTGGCGCATATTCTTCCCTCGGTTGAGAAGCTGATTCCGCAAAAATAGTAGCGGTAGCTGGTCAAGCGCGCCGAAACGCTTTATTTAACGCTTTCAGTTTCGGCTACGACCCTGCCTTTCCTAATCCCTTTCCCCTCTCATCTCTTTTCGCCATCTTTCCTCCCTCATCTCTCTTGCCTCATCTTTTTTGGAGACTTTCATGCATATGCGTAAACTTGGCCGCACTGATGTTGCCGTGTCGGAAATCTGTCTTGGCACCATGACGTGGGGCCAGCAAAACACAGAGACCGAAGGCTTTGAGCAGATGGACTATTCGCTTGAGCGCGGTATTAATTTCTTTGATACCGCCGAAATGTATTCGATTCCGCCCAAGCGCGAAACCCAAGGCTCAACCGAGCGCATCATCGGCAACTGGTTGAAGGCACGCAACAATCGCGACAAAATTGTTCTGGCCTCCAAAGTGGCTGGTCGCTCGCAGATGGATTGGATGCGCGGTCGCCCTTCACAGCTCAACAAACAGGACATGACCGAGGCGCTGGAAGGTTCGCTCAAGCGCCTGCAAACCGACTATATCGATCTCTATCAGTTGCATTGGCCGGATCGCGCGGTGCCGCTGTTTGGCGGTGAGGGCAATATCTACAAACATCGCGAGCATGAGGAAAACTCAATCGAGAGCACGGTGGAAGTGCTGACGTCCTTTGTCAAAAGCGGCAAAATCCGCCATTTCGGGCTCTCCAACGAAACCTCGTGGGGCACAATGAAATTTGTGTCGGCGTCCGAGGCAGGCCGCGGCGCGCGGGTGGTTTCCATCCAAAATGCCTATAATTTGGTGAACCGCACTTTCGAAATTGGCTTGGCCGAGATTGCCATGCGGGAACATGTCGGTCTGCTGGCCTATTCGCCGCTGGCGCAGGGATATTTGAGCGGCAAATACTTGTACGGTGCCCGCCCGGCAGGCGCGCGCAGCACGCTGTTCAATCGCGGCCAACGCTATGAGCGCCCCGGCACAGAAGACGCCATTGTCAAATATATCGCCATCGCCAAAGATTTCGGGTTGGATATTAACCAAATGGCGCTGGCCTATGTCACCACGCGCGAGTTTGTCACCTCGAATATTATCGGGGCAACCACGATGGCGCAGCTTAAGGTCAATATCGACTCGGTGAACGTAAAAATCACGCCGGAGCTGGAGCACCGCATCAATGAAGTGCATCAGGTGCACAGCAATCCGGCGCCCTAAAGGCGGCCTCGTGTTGCGGTGCAAAAACATTGTGAAAAGCGGCTGTCAAAATCTGGTCATTTGCCGATGTTGAGGTTAGCTTAAGATGATTCGGGGCCAGGCCTGCGGTTTGGCCCCTGTACCAACGGGAGGCCACTATGCCGCGCCTGTTCACCGGACTGGAAATTCCTGCCGCTTTGGCAGATGAGCTGTCGCTGTTTCGCGGCGGGCTATCAGGGGGGCGCTGGATCGACCCCGAAAATTATCATATCACCCTGCGCTTTATTGGCGACACGGACCGCCACATGGCGCGGGATATTTCTCTGAGCCTGGCTCAAATCAAGCGCGCCGCATTCACCGTGACCTTGGCGGGCCTCGATTATTTTGGCGGAGACAGGCCCCACGCCATTGTTGCCAAGGCGCATGCGGCCTCGCCGTTGCTGGAGCTTCAGGCGGAGCAGGAGCGCTTGCTGCGCCGCATCGGGCTGGCACCGGAGCCGCGCAAGTTCACGCCGCATATCACATTGGCGCGGCTGCGGCACACACCGCCAATTGCGGTGGCGGATTATCTGGGCAATCGCGGATTTTTGTCGCGGCGCTTCGATGCGGCGCGCTTTGTGCTGTTTTCGTCGCGTGATTCTGTTGGTGGCGGGCCTTATCAGATCGAGGCGGCCTATCCATTGATGTGAAATTCCGCATATGTTAGCGCTCCAGCTTTAGAAGGGCGCGCCATGAGCTTTGTTCCAAATTTGACCGTAATGCTTGGTTTTACGGCGGCCTGTGTCTTGCTGGCGCTTACCCCCGGGCCGGACATGACGCTGTTTTTAAGCCGCACCATTTCAGGCGGGCGCTGGCTGGGGCTGGCGGCTCTGCTCGGTGCCTCGGCCGGACTGGTTGTGCAGAGCCTGCTGGCGGCGCTCGGGATTTCGGCGCTGCTGGCCGCCTCCTACACCGCTTTTACGGTCTTGAAGGTAGTCGGGGTGATTTATCTGTTGTATCTCGCCTATCAGGCCATTCGCTATGGTTCGGCGCTGGCTTTGAGTGAAGCCAAGGGCGCGAAGGTCAATTATTTCGCCACCTTCCTCACCGGCGTTGGTATTAACCTGACAAATCCGAAGGTTTTGCTGTTTTTTCTGACCTTTTTGCCGCAATTTGTTGAAGCGAATGACCCGCAGGCCAGCGGCAAGTTTTTGTTTCTTGGGCTGTATTTTCTGGTGCTCGGCACCGCATTAAACTTGGTGATATGGGTTTTGGCAGGGCGGTTTATTGGTGCCTTGCGCTCAAATCCCAAAGCCCTGCGCTATTTTGACTATGGTTTTGCCGGACTGATGAGCGCCTTCGCGCTGAAACTGATCACCGCGCAGGGCCGATGAGATGAGCGAAGAAATGAAAATTCAGGAACTTCGCGCCGCACTGATCGAGGGCGAAGAGAGCGGCGAAGCACTCGAGTTTGATTTTGACGCGTTTTTGGCGGAGAAGCGTCAGCCGCGATAAGGCGTTTCGGAGATGGTTACCGGGAAGTTATAGCCAAGACTCCTGGCGTAAATCTCTACTCCTGCCTTCACCCCAGCTTGGTTAGTCGCAGGTCCAATAATAACACCACTCACTGGAAGGCGTTCGGATTCCTTAAATAGTTCAACATACGGAATCACAAATTGCCCGTTTACTCTAAATCTAACGGGGAGTCTGTCTTGCTCACCTGTTTGTTGCGACTTGAAACTTTTAATGACTGCTATTCTAAACTCTTTTTCTTCATGAAATGCCCAATGCTTAATGAACATGCCAAAGGCCATCGCGACTCTTAGACTGGCATCAAAAATTTCGGGACTAACAGGTGGATTTCGAATTTTACTCACAAAATCTTTATCTAAGAAAATGTGCATTTTTTCACTAACGTAACTTGCTAGCGTGGTTTTCTTCCAATCTTCGCCATACGCAACGTCGCTATGTATTAACGTAAAACTCGTGGTGCTTGCTTGCTGTTTTTTGACTAACGCATCTATCGATGATCTTTCAAAGACTATTGCTACGCCGGTTTTTCCACCGTATCCACGCCACTGACTTAACAGGCCGTTTTTTGCGTCATAAGACCCACCGGGCACGCTGCAAAACGACGTTGATAGTAAAGCTATGTTGCTTTCGGCGCCTCCAAAGACTACCTCAGAAATATTATTTGCAAGGTGAGCAGCCTCGTCTTGAGATATTTTGTCGAGTTTTAAGTATTCACTACACAGATGATCTCGAAAGGTTTTCTTCCCCGATTTAAACTCTTGAATGTCATTGAGAAATCGTATGTCTGAAGCCCATAGACTCCCGCTTTCTAAGATTCCTTTGAGTCCTTCAAGCGTAGTGTAATGAAGTATGGTGTCGGCTTTTTCTTCGATTTGCGGTGATTCCATCAATCCTCCCCCGCCACCAAATTTGCCTCCAGCATCATACGTGCTCTGGCGCGGAGTTTTTCGGTTTCAGACTTGAGCTGCCCGCAAGCGGCCAGAATATCGCGGCCGCGTGGAGTGCGCACCGGGCTGGCATAGCCGGCGTTAAACACCACTTCCGAAAATTTCTCGATCTGCTCCCAGTCCGAACACTCATAGTTTGAGCCGGGCCAAGGGTTAAAGGGTATCAAGTTGATCTTGGCAGGGATGCCCTTCAACAGCCGCACCAGCTCTTTGGCGTCTTGCAGGCTGTCATTGACGCCCTTCAGCATCACATATTCAAAGGTGATGCGGCGGGCATTGCTGGCGCCGGGATAATTTTTACAGGCCTCCAGCAATTCGTGAATCGGGTATTTCTTGTTCAGTGGCACCAGCACGTCGCGCAGATCGTTGCGGGTTGCATGCAGCGATATGGCCAGCATGGTGCCGCATTGGTTGCCCAGCGCTTCTATTTCCGGCACCACGCCCGATGTTGAGACGGTGATGCGGCGCTTGGACAGGGACAGCCCCTCGCCATCGGTCAAAACCGAAACGGAGTCGCGCACATGATCAAAATTATAGAGCGGCTCACCCATGCCCATGTACACAACATTGGACACGGCCCTCACGCCTTCGCCGGAGGGAAGCAAGCCGTCGTCGGGCGGAGTCAGGCCGGGAAAATCGCCGATGCGGTCGCGCGCCACCATTACCTGCTGGACAATTTCCTGTGCGGTAAGGTTGCGCACCAGCCGCTGGGTTCCGGTGTGGCAAAAGGTGCATGTCAGCGTGCAACCAACCTGAGACGAAACGCAGAGCGTGCCGCGGTCACTTTCAGGAATGTAAACACATTCGATCTCGGCACCCTTGTCGAATTTGCCGGTCGAGGGCATTCTCATCAGCCACTTGCGGGTGCCGTCTTCCGAAATCTGTTCGGTTACCACCTGTGGCCGCGAGAGGCTGTAATGCTGCGCCAGCAGCGCCCGCATCGGCTTGGCCACATTGAGCATGTCGTCAAAATTCTGCACGCCCTGATAATACATCCAGTGCCAAAGCTGTCCGACGCGCATCTTCAGCTCTTTGGGCAACACGCCAATGGCGGTGAGCTTTTCAGCCAGCTGGGCGCGGGTGAGGCCAACGAGGGACGGGAGGGGTGTTGAAATATCAGTCATTTGCGCCTTGTAGTGCAAAACCCGGACTTTTTACAATGATTTAAGGCGTGCGGCATTATTCAGGCTTATTTTCCGGCACCTTCAAGGCTTCCGCCAGCCGCATTTTGGCCGAGCCGGGGCGCAACGGCTTCTGCTGGCTGGCGTCCGGCACCCAGCCTGACAGCCAGATGATTTCAAAGGTGGCGCGGACACGGCCATCGGCATCGCAGAAACGCTGGGCATAAATTTGCGCCGCGCGCAAAAACACCGCCTTTTTGGAAGGTGTTTTACTGCGCGAGACAAGATTGTTGGTCGCGCCCATGGCGCGCAAATCGCGGATGAGCGCGAACATATCGTCGTAACGCACGGTTATGCTGTCAATATCAGTGACGGGCAGAGCAAATCCGGCGCGTTGTAACAGCCCGCCCATGTCGCGGATATCGGCAAAAGGGGCCACATGCGGGCTGGCACCGCCGCTAATCTCCGCCTCAGCCTCGTTGAGCGCGGTGCGCAACTCATGCAAGGTTTGTCCGCCGATCATCGCCGCCAGAAACAGGCCATCGGGCTTCAGCGCTTGGCGGATTTGCACCATAAAACCGGGCAAATCATTGATGAACTGCAATCCCAACAAGGAAATCGCCAGATCGTAAGGAGGTGTGGCGGCGTTAAGCGCTTCGCCGCCGCCAGCCGCCTGCAAAGTGTCAAACCCGATGTGGTCACGCTGTGTGTTTGGCAAGTCTTGCGCAGAAACCGGGATGGGGGTCAGCACGTCGAGAATTTTGGCAAACGGGCGCTTGATGGCCGCCAAGCGGTCCAGCGCGTCATCAAGGCAGCGGTGCAACAGAAATGCCGCCGGATTGCGCGCGGCGCGGCGCAGGTGCAGCCGCAGAACGTCGTGGTCAAAAATAGCAGAAAGGGGCGCGGGTGCAAACATGCCCCTGTTCTGCCTTGAGTTTGCGCCATTTGGCAAGGCTGTTTCACTGCGCTAATCTGCCGCCGATGTGGAAGCGGTTTTATCAGACAACGGGGTTCGGCGCGCTGCTTGCGGGCCCGCTGCGCCGTGCGGGCCATGCCGTGCTGGATGTCATTTATCCGCCGTCGTGCCTGTCTTGTCGTAAAGCCACAATGGATCATGGCGTGTTGTGCGGCGCTTGCTGGCATAAGGTGCGCTTTATCGAGCGGCCCTATTGCGAGCGGCTCGGCACGCCATTTCCGCAAGATTACGGTCAAACCCTGCTCTCTCCGGCGGCGATGGCTGATCCGCCGGTGTTTGAGCGGGCCCGCGCTGTGGCGCGCTTTGAAGATGGGCCGGCGCGCCACCTCATTCACCGGCTCAAATATGGCGACCGTGTCGAGCTCGCGCTTTCGATGGGTCAATGGATGGCGCGCGCCGGAGCGGAGCTGCTATCTGATGCGGATGTGCTGATTCCCGTGCCGTTGCACCGGCGAAAGCTGATGACGCGGCGGTTTAATCAAGCGATGGCTTTGGCCGATGTGATTGGCAGGCAAGCAAATCTGCCGGTGGAACCGTTTTGGCTGACACGCGTCAAACCAACGCGGCCACAGGTTGGGCTTTCCAAAGTGCAACGCGCCGAAAATGTTCAAGGCGCGTTTAAAGTGTTGGAAGAGCAGGCTTTGTTCGTAAAGAACAAGAAAATTTTGCTGATCGATGATGTTCTAACCTCGGGGTCGACCTTGAACGCCGCTTCACGCGCGCTGTTGCGGGCAGGGGCCTTGCGTGTCGATGTTTTGGTGTTTGCAAGGGTTGTGACCGGAACGTGACGCAACTATATTAAGTTCAACGCTAGCTGCGCGACGATAAAAGCCGCGCGCGCAGCAATCTGATGTTGGCCAAATCCCGACGAGAATTCAGTGGGGACTTTGGAATAAGGAGTAAATTTATGCCGGACATTCTGATTTATACCAAAAGCTCCTGCCCCTATTGCCACGCGGCAAAAGATTTGCTCGCCAAAAAGAAAGCGCCGTACAAAGAGATTTCGGTGGATGGCCAGCCCGCTTTGCAAGATGCGATGGCGGTTAAGGCCAAAGGCCGCCGTTCGGTTCCGCAAATTTTCATCGGAGCGACCCATGTCGGCGGCTGCGATGATCTTTATGCTCTGGACGCCAGCGGCAAGCTCGACCCGCTGTTGGCCGCATGATCAAGTTCAGTCTGGTCTGTGATCAGGCTCATGAATTCGAGAGCTGGTTTGCCAATTCTGCCGCGTTTGAGGCACAGGCCGGACAGGGCATGGTGTCGTGTCCGCAATGCAATTCGACGCAGATCAGCAAGGCGGTGATGGCCCCCTTTGTGGCGGCAAAAACCCGGCTGGAAAAAAGCGCCGGAAGCGAAACCGCGCTGAGCGATGCGGACGCGGTCAAGATGCGCTCTGCGGTTCAGGCGCTGCGCGCTCATGTGGTGCAAAATGCCGAGGACGTGGGATCAAATTTTTCGGAAGAGGCGCGCAAGCAACATTTCGGCGAAACCAAAACCAAACCAATTTATGGCAAGGCCAGCGCGGAGGATGTTGCGGCATTGCTCGAAGATGGCGTGGACATTTTGCCGCTGCCGGACGCGGGAAATTAGGATCTCAGGGCTTTTTTAGCATTACAACCGTGCGGGTTGTAATACGGTTGTATTCTGGTTGCAGATTTTCGGCCATAATGTGGCCAAACAGGGTTTTATAGCACCAAGTTGGCCGAGAATGTCCGACATTTGGCCATGTTGGCCGAAGTTTTGGCCAGTTTTTATCAGAGCTAAGTGTTTGATTTTAAAGGCAGCAGCGTCAGCTTGGCCATAAAATCATGCAGTTTTTCCGGCCTTTTTTCCGGCCATCATATAATTTACCGACGTGTCTTTGCTCTGGCTCCAGGCATCGCGCAGCGGATTGTAGCTGACCCCGGCTTCATCAAAAACTTCGATGCCGCCTTTGGTGATCATCCGCTCAAGCTCGCGCGGCGTCAGGAATTTTTCCCACTGATGGGTGCCTTTGGCAACCCAGCGCAGCACGTATTCCGCCCCGACAATGGCCAGAGCAAAGCTCTTTAAGGTGCGGTTAAGCGTGGCCGCGAAAAACAATCCGCCCGGCTCAACCAAGGCGCAGGCGGTTTTGATGAAAGCTGCCGGATTGCGCACGTGTTCCACAACTTCCATTGCTAAAACAACATCATAGCCGTGTCGTTGCGCGACGAGGTCTTCAGCTGTGGTTGCCAGATAGGTTACTGGCAAGGCTGATTTTGCGGCATGGCGGATGGCAATTTCGACATTTCCGGGCGCAGGATCAATGCCGGTTACGGTTGCGCCAAGACGGGCCAGCGGTTCCGATAATACGCCGCCGCCGCAGCCGATATCCAGAATACGAACGCCTTCCAAAGGCAGTGGGTTTCTCCAGTCACGCCCCAGATGCTGGCAGATTTGATCGCGGATATAGGCAATGCGCACCGGATTGAACTTGTGCAGGGCTTGCATCGAGCCTCTGGGGTTCCACCAGTCATCACCCAAGGCTTCAAAGCGGGCTACATCGGCGTCATCAAGCGAGGCGCTGGCCGGGCGGGAAGGGCTCTTCATCGTATCAAGCTTTCAAAGTTGACAGGCGCTATCTGTCTCGTCATGTATAGCGCCGTTTTAGTGGTCCGATGCGTGGCGCTTCGTCGCGCGCAAGACTGAATTTGGCGCCTTTGAGCTGCGGCTTTAAGCGTTTGCACCTAAGAAATGTAGAATTATGCCTCGTTTGGTGATGAAATTTGGCGGAACCTCCGTCGCAAATGTTGAACGTATCCGCAATGTCGCTCGCCATGTCAAACGTGAAATTGATGCGGGATATCAAGTAGCTGTCGTCGTTTCGGCCATGTCGGGCGAGACCAACAAACTCGTGGCTTTCGCCAAAGATGCGGCTGAAATTCACGACCAGCGCGAATATGATGCGATTGTCGCGTCAGGAGAGTTGGTCACGGCGGGCCTTTTAGCGATTGTTCTGCAGGACATGGGCATCAAGGCGCGATCCTGGCAAGGCTGGCAGATCCCAATTGAAACCAACGACGCACATGGCGCAGCGCGTATTGAAGGAATTGACGGAACGCGGCTATTGAGCGGCTTTGCTAATGGTGAAGTGGCGGTTATTGCCGGATTTCAGGGTGTGCACACCGCATCCGGCAGAGTGACCACCCTTGGCCGCGGCGGGTCTGATACCAGCGCTGTGGCCGTTGCCGCCGCCATTCGCGCCGAGCGTTGCGACATCTACACCGATGTTGATGGTGTTTACACCACAGACCCGAGGATTGTGCCAAAGGCGCAGCGACTGGACAGGGTTTCTTTCGAAGAAATGTTGGAAATGGCGTCTATGGGCGCGAAAGTTTTGCAAGTGCGATCCGTAGAAGTGGCCATGGTCCAAAAAGTCCCGACCTACGTTCGGTCTAGTTTTGACGACCCCGCGAATCCGGGGCTTGGCACTTTGATTTGCGATGAGGAGGACATTATGGAAAGTCAAATTATAACCGGCATCGCATTTTCGCGTGACGAGGCCCAGATCACTCTGCGCAAAGTAGCCGACAAACCTGGTGTCGCCGCGGCAATTTTTATGCCTTTGGCAGATGCTAACATCAATGTTGATATGATTATTCAAGTGGTTTCCGATGATGCGGCGTCAACGGATATTACCTTTACTGTGCCATCTGCGGACTACCAGAAGGCGCGGATGCTGCTCGAAAAAGATCATGACAAGATTGGATATGCCAGCTTACAGGGTGCCACGGACGTGGTGAAAGTGTCGGCAATCGGTGTAGGTATGCGTTCGCACGCAGGAGTTGCTGCAAAAGCATTCAAGGCTTTGGCAGAAAAAGGCGTTAATATCCGCGCTATCACTACGTCGGAAATTAAGTTTTCAGTGCTGATAGATGAGGCCTATACCGAGCTTGCAGTGCGGACTTTACATTCGTTGTACGGGCTGGACAAAGTCTCTTAACGCCTTAACAAACTCAACGCATAAAATGCCGCGCTCAGGGCCGTAATACAGAAACTACTGGGCCAGTCAGAGATAATTGCCAGCCAAATGCCTCCCCAAGAGGCAGCAAGGCCTATGGAGGCGCTCAGCCACAAACCTGTGGTTACTCGCCGAGTAAGGTTTTGTGCGGCGGCGGCGGGGCCGATAAGCAGAGTGAACACCAAAAGCATCCCGACGACTTGTGTGCATAAGGCAATTGCAAGGCCGGACAATCCCAAAAAGAGCACCGATATAAGCCTTAGGGGTACGCCACGGGCCTCCGCCAACTCCGGTTGTAAGCTCGCGAACAACAGCGGGCGGGCAATGAATCCGAGCAAAAGAAGGGACAGTGCACTTAAAGCAGCGAGTGTGGGAAGATACTCTTGATCTATGCCAAATACGTTACCGAACAACAAAGTGGTAACTTGCGACGCATAGGCCGTGTAAAAATGCAAAAATAACAGACCAAGACCGAGCGAAAACGACAAGATCATACCAATGGCGATATCGCGACCTGCCAGCTTCTCGCTCAAAAACCCCATCGCCACACCCGCAAGGGTCGAAAACCCCAATAGGCCCCAGAATGGCGGCAGCCCGACTAGTATGGCTCCGGTTGCTCCGGCAAAGCCGACGTGAGAAAGGGCATGCCCAGCAAAGCTTTGCCCTCTTAAAACCATAAAATATCCGATTGCGGCCGCCACAATAGCAATCAGGCTGCTACCGAAGAGCGCTGTTTCTATGAAATTTAGCTCATTCATGGCCGTGCCAGTGACGATTTTGCTCATGTTCGTGATTGTGAGCGTTGAACTCGACAGGATTTGCCCCCGCCATCACAAATATGCGGCCGTTCACGTGGATAACTTCGATTTTGGTGTCGTAAAGCTTGGAGAGAGTTGAGTTATTTATGACGTCTTCGACGTCGCCCAAGACGGCGCTACCCTTGCCCATGTAGAGCACCTTATCAAGACTGCCGAGAAGCGGATTGAGTTCGTGTGCACTCAATAAAACGGTTATGCCAAGACTCTTTTGGATGTTACGAACCAGATGAATGATGTCCTGAGCTTTAGAGGGGTCGAGGCTGATGAGGGGCTCGTCCAGAATTAAAAGCTCAGGCTGGCGCATCAAACACTGTGCAATGAGTATTCGCTGGCGTTCTCCTCCAGACAATTCAGAAATCGGGCGGTACATCATGTCCTGTGCATCGACGAGCTTGAGCGCAGCGAATATGGGCGATTCCACCGATCGCGAAGCAGAAAGGAAACCCCATTTTTCCCCATCCCAAGAGCTCTTTAAAAACTCCCGTACTTCCAAACGAATATGATTTGGAAGACTGCGCGCTTGCGGCAAATATCCGATGTTCAAATTTCCGCGCTTAACGGGTCTATTGAAAACCGAAATTTGTCCCGATGCTGGCTTTATAAGTCCGAGGATGGCTTGGAAAAGAGTGGTTTTCCCGGCGCCGTTCGATCCCAAAACGCCAATAAAAGCGTTTGATGAAATCTGCAAATCGACGTTGCGGAGCACTTCATGGCTACCTCGCGATATGGACACACCAGAGAATTTTATAACACTCATTTGGCGATTTCTGCTTCCAACGCGATGACCTGTGACATCATCCAATCTTGATATTTGGTGTTTTCAGGCTCTGTTTCGGTGATCCCAATCACGGGTATACCGGATTTGCCGGCCAATTTCTTTAACCGATCTGCAGTAAGTGAACTCGCTTGCGAGTTGTATAAAAGTGCTCGGATTTTATGATTTTTAATATCGGCTTCAAATGCCGTGACGTCAGAAAAGCTTGGCTCGGTGTTGTTCATCACCGCAAGTTGGAAGCGCTCATTGCGCATCTCAAGGTGAAGAGCCGCAGCCATATAGCCGAAAACCGGTTCTGTCGCAGTTATCGCCATATTTTTGGTTTTTGTCGAAACGGCTTCGATTTTTGTTTGAAGTCCGCCAAGATCGGCTTGAACCAGCACCAAATTCCGTTCGAACTCTGGTTTGGATGATGGCTCCAAGAAACTCAGGCGCGCGCAGATTTCGTCCGCAGCCTTTTGCATAACGGAAACATCGTACCAAATATGAGGATTTTCTCCGTCCTTTTTGTTATTTAGCTTTGCAACATTTATAACGCTGCTCGATTTCGAGGGCGGAACTAGCTTGTCCATCCAAGCATCGTAGCCGATGCCGTTGACCATTATTAAAACCGCTGAATTTAAATTTCGCACAATCGACGGGCTTGCCTCAAACAAATGCGGGTCCTGATCCGGGTTGTTGAGGACAGATGTGACGGTCACGCGGTTGCCGCCGACCTGCTTAACCAAATCACCGTAAAAGTTTTCGGCAGCGACGACCTGAAGCGGTTCTAAAGCATAAGCAGGCGTGGCTAAAGTCACTAATATTGCTGCTTGAAAAAGCTTCATAATGTATCCAAGCTAAGCCGTATTTTGACATTGCAATAAGCTTCGTGAATAGCTCACCCAATAAAATGATACAATATATCGATTGACACTTTATATCATTTTTATTGAGTGCAGGATCGACAAAGTCCAGAAATCTCCATAGTTCCAGGCGTCAGAGAGAACCCGACACTGTTTGCCAAGGCGTGTGCCGCTTTGTTCAAACTGGGATCATTCGTCTCAACCGCTTGTCCGCAACTGTGGCAAACTATGAACTGACTGCCGTGGCTGTGATGCGACACGGTGCACGCTACAAAGGCTTTGGTTGACTCCAGCCGATGTATCATCCCGTTTTTGGTCAGGAATTCTAAGCTGCGATAGACGCCCGCAGCGGTTGCGGCGTCATCCAGCGGACGCAACGCGTGAAGAATATCATAAGCACCAACCGGCTGGGTTCCAGCGCATACAATATCTAACACTCGGCGACGCAGGGGAGTGAGTCGGATCGTCTGTGATGCCTGTTGTGGAAGTGAAGGTTTGGTTTGTTCTTCGCTCATGAGCAAACTGGTGCACTTTTTTGGGATAGATGACAATCTTTTACTCTCTGACGGCCTTATCTGCGGCCAACACGGCTTTTTAAATTTGCTGTGGAGAGCGCTTTGCATGATGTTTGCAAGAGTGTTATTGCGAAGCGTATCAGATTGCTTTGCCTGAAAATGTGCATTTTTGGTGTGGAATATACGCGTTAGCAGTTAAGGTGATTGCAGGTTGGAAAAGGTTTGGTGATGCGGGCGGCATTGGGAGGTCCCAGACTATTATTGCGTCGGCTCCGCGAGATTATGGCGGAACCGATCAATGCTCAGGTGCGCCTCGATAAAATCGTAATCAACATCGCGTCTAACATGGTTGCAGAAGTGTGCTCCGTGTACGTCCAGCGTTCCGATGGGCGGCTCGAGCTGTTTGCTACCGAGGGACTGAAACGTGAGGCTGTACATTTAACCACCATGCGTGCCGGCGAGGGCTTGGTGGGCCTGATCGCGTCAACCGCTGAACCTTTGGCGCTTTCCGACGCTCAAGCCAACCCTGCCTTCTCTTTCAGGCCTGAAACAGGCGAAGAAATCTACCAGTCTTTCCTAGGCGTGCCAATTTTGCGTGGCGGCAATACGCTTGGCGTTCTTGTGGTTCAAAATCGTGCGCGGCGCGTTTACCCCGAAGAAGAAGTCGAGGTGTTAGAAACCACTGCCATGCTGTTGGCTGAAATGATAGCATCTGGCGAGTTGCAGTCTTTAGCCCAGCCAGGTGCTGCAATCGCGCTTACAGGCGCAATGTCTCTCAAGGGCGTCGGCATTGTTGAAGGTGTCGGCCTCGGCTATGTTGTACTGCACCAACCCCGCGTGGTGGTGAAAAAAATTGTTGCTGAAGATACGGCAGGAGAGGCTGTAAGGCTTGATGCAGCCATCGAGCAGATGCGGGCGGCGCTAGATGCTTTAATCGAGCGCGGATCACAAACGGGCCCAGGTGAACACCGGGAAATATTAGAAACGTTCAGAATGTTTGCCAACGATCGCGGCTGGTTACGCCGGTTACGCGAAGCGGTGGCAACGGGTCTTACCGCTGAGGCTGCCGTCGAACGCGTGCAAAACGATGCCCGTGCGCGGCTGCAACGCTCCACCGATCCGTATATGCGAGAGAGGCTGCATGACCTCGACGAATTGGCAGATCGTTTGTTGCATCAACTCACGGGGCAAACGCTCATCGTGGATCAATCGAGCATTCCAGAAAATGCAATTTTGGTCGCTCGTTCGATGGGCCCTGCTGCGTTGCTTGATTACGATCGCAGCCGTCTGAGAGGCCTAATACTTGAAGACGGAGGCGCTTCGTCCCACGTCGCGATTGTGGCGCGGTCACTCGGCATTGCCATGGTTGGCAATGTGTCCAACATCACCACAATTGTGGAAACAGGCGATGCTATCATTATCGATGGCGCGACCGGTGATGTCCAAGTGCGTCCGCAGCCCGACGTTGAGGCCGCATATGGTGAAAAAGCGAGGTTGCGTGCGCGCAGGCAAGAGCAGTACCGCGGGCTGAGGGACGTGCCATCGGTTTCAAAAGACGGCGTCAGCGTCGATCTTCACATGAATGCGGGACTTTTGGTGGATGCGCGTCATGTTTCGGAGTCTGGCGCAGCCTCCATCGGTTTGTTTCGAACTGAACTTCAATTCATGGTGGCAGCACAATTTCCGCGGGCTGCCCAACAATTTTCGCTCTATAAAAGCATTCTCGACGCGGTGCCAGATAAGCCTGTAACGTTCCGGACGCTCGACATAGGCGGCGATAAAATATTGCCTTACATGACGCGGTTAGATGAGGAAAATCCAGCCCTGGGTTGGCGAGCCTTAAGAATTGGTCTCGATAGACCGGTTCTGCTGCGAGCGCAGCTTAGGGCTCTGTTGCGTGCCGGTGCTGGTCGGGAATTGCGCATCATGTTTCCAATGGTCACGATGGCTTATGAATTTGATCAAGCGAAAGCTATGGTCGCGCGCGAAATGGCGCATTTGGAACGCCATGGCCACGGAGTTCCCAGCCCACTAAAGCTTGGTATTATGGCGGAAGTTCCGAGTGTTTTATGGCAGCTTGACGAGATTATGGCGCGAGTCGACTTTGTGTCGGTCGGATCAAACGATTTATTTCAGTATGTGATGGCGGTCGACAGGGAAAATAAGCGCGTTTCGGGGCGTTATGACTTACTGGCACCGCCGGTGCTGCGTGCGTTACAAAGTATTTGCGTTGCTGGACAGAAGCATAAAATTCCGGTGACTTTGTGCGGAGAAATGGGCGGGAGACCTATAGAAGCGATGGCGTTGGCCGCGCTGGGCTACCGGGGTCTTTCCATGAGTGCTTCGTCTATCGGCCCCGTAAAGGCAATGCTTCTGGCGCTGGATGTTGCGGATCTCTCAAAGAAGATGACAAGCTGGCTTGAACTCCATGACGGGTCCCCCTCAATTAGGCCAATGCTAAAAGATTACGCGAATCTGAACCAGATTCCGCTATAGCGACGGAAATAGTAAAAATCCGCTCGTTTTACACTAGGGTCTTCCATGCTTCCCAACGACAAACTCGATCTCATCTTGCGCCGCCATGACGAAATTTCGGCACGGCTTGAACAGCAGGCTGATTCTACAACTTTCGTCGCACTTTCACGCGAATTGGCTGAAATTGATGATTTAGTTGGTCTCATTCGTGCCCACAGAGCGCTGGAAGTGCAGGCTCGCGAAGCATCTATGTTGATGGAAGATGCTGGTGACGCTGCCATGAGCGAAATGGCCGCAGATGAGTACCGAGAACTCGTTAAAAAGCTCGAAGAGTCTGAGCATCGAATTCGTACGGAATTGCTCCCAAGAGACGCTGCAGACGAAAAAAGCGCCATACTTGAAGTGCGGGCTGGAACCGGCGGAGATGAAGCTGCTATCTTTGCTGGCGACTTGTTTCGAATGTATCAGAGATACGCGGAAGCGCGAGGTTGGCGTGTCGAAATTATGTCAATGTCTGAAGGAACCGCCGGAGGCTACAAAGAAGTCATCGCGGAAGTGAACGGAAAAGGCGTATTTGCCAAACTTAAATTTGAAAGTGGCGTGCACCGCGTACAACGTGTTCCAGACACTGAAACCCAGGGACGGGTGCATACGTCTGCCGCCACCGTCGCCGTCCTTCCCGTTGCCGAAGAGGTTGATGTGGACATCAAGGACTCGGATCTGAAAATCGACACCATGCGAGCCCAAGGTGCGGGCGGCCAACATGTTAACAAAACCGAAAGTGCTATTCGTATTACCCATATTCCTACGGGAACGATCATTTTTGTGCAGGAAGAGCGCTCGCAACACAAGAATCGTGCCCGCGCGATGTCCTTGCTTCGATCCCGCATCTATGATGAAGAGCGGAGCAAACTCGACGCAGAGCGCGCCGCAGATCGTCGCGGCCAGGTTGGTAGTGGTGATAGGTCAGAACGTATCCGCACCTATAATTTTCCGCAGGGACGTCTGACCGATCATCGGATAAATCTGACGCTTTACAAGCTTGATAAAATTATAACCGGGGAAGCGCTGGACGATGTTATCGACCCGCTAATTACAGAGCACCAAGCGGCGCAATTGGCGGCCAGCGAATCATGAACGTAAAGACGGCTCTGGCTGCGCTGTCACGAAAGTTGCGGCGAGCAGGCATTGGTATGAGCGATCTGGAAGCCCGCTATTTGCTCTGCGCAGCGGCTGAAATTACGCACGTCAGCCTCGTCACAGCAGGCGAGCAAGATTTATCTTCGAAGGCAGAAATGCGATTAAATCTGATGCTTCAACGGCGGCTAAAGGGAGAACCCCTAGCGCGGGTGCTGGGTCATGCGGAGTTTTGGGGTTTATCGCTCATAGTTACTCCTGAAGTTCTGGATCCTCGCGGCGACTCAGAGATATTGGTGATTGCTGCTAATGAGATTTTTGCCCACCGTAAAGCCGAGTCCTTACGCATTTTGGATTTGGGAACAGGGTCAGGAGCGTTGCTCTGCGCGCTGCTAAGCGAGTTTAAAAACGCTACAGGAGTTGGCGTTGATATTTCTACAACAGCCGCAAAAGTGGCTCAGCAAAACGTTGAACAAAACGGCCTAGCGGATCGCGGCAGCATTTTGGCCAGCAACTGGGCTGACGCCCTGAACGGGAGTTTTGATGTCGTGGTATCCAATCCACCTTACATTGAGACCGATGTGATAGCCGGGTTGGATGTGTCAGTACGCGAATTTGATCCGATTTTGGCGCTGGATGGCGGAATAGACGGGTATGATTGCTATCGGAGCGTCATCTCCGCACTTCCAAGGATTCTAAAACCGGGAGGTTGGAGCATTCTTGAAGCCGGTGCCGGCCAAGCGGAGGGAATATCGATTCTGTACGCAAGTTCTGGTTTGCAATCTGTATTGCGTTTTAAAGATTATGGCGGGCATGACAGAGCTATTGCCGCAAGATTCGGATAACTCGTTGTAATACGTCGAAAACTTCAGATACTTCGAAATTGAATTAGCGCTTGGCGCAGCCAGTAAAACCGTTTAAAAGAAAAATAAGAGTCGTTGCATATTACTAACGGTTGTCCCGCAGTTAATGTGTCTAAAACGAAACGCTTCCCTTTATCATTTGTTCTTGCAAACCTTAGCCTTGCACTGAACGGCGAAAATGGAACCGCGAAAGTGGGTTGCGTCCGTAAACGAAAATGTCACTTTCACTGTTGAGTATCAGCCATAAGCTTGACACAAAACAGGTGAAATCGACTTGAGACTTAGGGGCGCAGCACTGTCGTTGACGGCCTTTGCTCACTTATTTCGACTACAATGACAGTTCGGAATTTGTTTAAAAACCGGTTGGATGCTTCACAACGAATGTCGGCCAACAATTAAATAACTTGAAAGTTTAAGGAATTTCGATGCGACCTGGTCAAAACAAGCAGAGAATGCGCGGGCGGAACAATAACAGTAACCCGAACAGCGGCCGCAAGGGTCCTAATCCTCTTACTCGTTCATTTGAATCTAACGGGCCGGACGTAAAAATTCGCGGCACGGCCCAGCATATCGGTGAAAAATATCTGCAGCTGGCACGAGATGCACAAACATCGGGAGACCCGGTTTCCGCGGAAAACTATTTGCAACATGCTGAGCATTACTTTCGGCTCATTTCCGCTGCCCAGCAAGCGCAACAACAAGCCCTGCTTGGTGCACAACGTGGCGAAGTTGAAACGGATGACGCCGAAGACGACGATGACGTCGGAGGTTTGCCCGACAGGTTTGCCTCCCCTTTTGACAGACAAATTCAGCCTCCTGTCGCCCCGGCAATCAGTGTCGCGCCTCAGGGAGAACAGCCACGCGCTGATCAACCCCGTCAGGATTACCAAAGGCCGGATCCACAAAGGCAAGACTATCAACGTCCCGAACAGCCTCGACAGGATTATCAGCGTCAGGATCGTAACGCAGGAGATCGCAATAGCGGCCCTGACCGTGGCCAGGACAATCGCGGCAATTATCAAGACCGGAACGGCCAGGAGCGTTATAATCAAAATCGCCCTAACGACCAGAGGGATAACCGCTGGCCGCGCGAGGGCCGTAACAACGAAAACCGAAATAACGAGCAGCGTCCTCAGGGAGAGGCGCGTCCGAACGACAACCGTCAAAATCGTCCGAATGATCAGCAGCGAGATTTTCAGCGCCCGCGTCGCGAAGGCTATGTGCCAAGAGAGCAGCGCGAAAACAATTATGCCCCGCGCGAGCAGCAGTTTGAAGAGGTTATGCCGCCCATTGCTTCGGTTGAGCCCATTGTCGGGTTGCCGGCTTTCATCACCACGCCAGTGCGTGTGCCAGTGAGTGAGCCTGAACCAGTTCAGGCATCGGCTGCGGCTGTCGACCCTGCAGAGGCGCCGGCCAAGCCAAAAGTGACGCGCCGTCGCCGTGTTGTGGCTGTTGCAGCGCCGTCTGAGACTGCGGAAGACTAGTCTTTGACCAAATGAAAGCCAAAAAAGGGAGCTGTACAGCTCCCTTTTTTGCGGGCCATGACCGCTATGTCAGGCCTAACGTTCCTGCTATAAGTCCGCTGCCGATGGCCAAAACCAGAACTAGCGGCAGTGAATATTTCAACCTGAACAGGGCGAAGCCAGCCAGAACCGTGAGAGCAAGCGCGGCAAGATTCGGGTTGGCCAGATTTGGCATGTCGAAATGCAGGCCAAAGCTGCGCACGGGCAGAGTTTGCCGGAAAAGCGTATGAATTGCCATCCACAGGCCGAGGTTGCAAAGAACACCGACGATGGCAGCTGAAATGCTGGATAACGCACCGTTCAAAGCTGTGTTTTGGCGCAGAGCTTCAACATAAGGCGCGCCCGTAAAAACCCGGAGAAAGCAGGGTGTAAATGTTACCCACGTGGCGAGCAAACCGCCAAGCACGCCGCTCCAAAGCGGCGAAAGACCGGTCTCCCCACGATAGGCTGCGATGAAGCCAACAAATTGCAGCACCATAATTAATGGGCCGGGCGTCGTTTCGGCCATCCCAAGACCATCGAGCATTTCGGGGGCGCTCAGCCAATGGTGATTTTCCACTGCCTGTTGCGCCACATAAGCTAATACCGCGTAAGCACCACCGAAGGTAACAACCGCCATTTTAGAGAAAAATACGGCGATACTGGTGAAAACGTTCGCTGAACCAAAAAAGATCAAAAGCGTTATTGTCGGCATTAGCCAAAGGATGCCCCAAATGGCTGCCGTTTTCAGGGCAGTGATGATATTTGGATTTGGTAACGTAACGCTTGAAATGAGATCAGCTTCATCACCTTTGGCACTGGCGTGACCCTCCGATTCTAAAAAAATACTCCAATTATTCCGCGCGCCAAAAAATCCGAGAAGTCCGGCGCTGAGGATGATCAGTGGAAACGGTAGCGCGAAGGCAAAAAGGGCAGTGAATGCGGCGAGTGCGATCACAACTTTGGCGCGAGACTTCAAAATTCGTTTGGCCAGCCGGAGAATTGCGCTGGCAATAATCACAAGCACAGCACATTTGAGTCCGAAAAAGGCGGCGCTTACGGCCGGTACGGAACCGTAAAGTACATAAATGACGCTTAACGCCATCAATGTGAAAATGCCAGGCAGGATGAATAGCCCACCAGCGATCAACCCGCCTCTGGTGCGGTGCATTAACCAGCCGATGTAGGTGGCGAGCTGCTGCGCTTCAGGACCGGGCAGTAACATGCAATAGTTGAGAGCATGGACGAAGCGCGCATCGGAAATCCAACGTTTTTCATCCACAAGAATGCGGTGCATCACCGCAATCTGCGCAGCCGGGCCACCAAAGCTCAGCAGCGCAATGCGGGTCCAAACCGGAAGGGCTTGGCGTAGGGAGGGAAGTTTTTCCATCAGCTTGGCCTTTTCTGACTTGGCCAATTGTGTGTTTCGTCGATTGCGTTCCGGCACCAGCGATAAAATGCGTCGTAAAGAGTGATACCGGCTTCAAGCTGCGCCAGATCGTCTGAATACATACGCGACAGCCCTAGGGATGCGGCAAGGAGTCCGGGGGCTTCTGGCGAAAGGGCTAGATTGGCCGTATCGGCACCGCGAATAATTCGAGCCAGATGCAGCAATGGCGGTGTTTCAAGCCCAAATTCTGCAAGCATGACGTCAAAGGTGCAGAGATCGCCCCGATGGCTCCAGAAAATGCCGGTACAATCGAAGGGCGTGGCGCTAAATTTGTCTGCGACGCCATTCACCTCGGAAGCTGAGACAAACAGAAAAACCGCCGCTGGATCAATGAAGCGGCGAATCAGCCACGGGCAGGCGATACGGTCTACCTTGGGTCTCGAGCGTGTAACCCATAGAGTGCCACCTTCTGAGCCGCGCGGCGGGATAGGCGCATTGTTCACCAATGGCAGAGCCATTTGCTGCCAACGCACAAAGCCGCCATCAAGAATGACGGCCGATTTTCCGGCATGCCGCAACAGGGCTGCCACGCCTTCCGAAAGCTTCAATCCCTTGTGGCAGATTATGATAGCGTCGCGGGGCAGATTTTTACCCCATTCTGCGACGTTGTGGTGGGAACGCCGCACGGAGCCGGGAATGAGACGCGGATCAGCGGCAAAATCCTCGTCGATACGAATATCGATCAACATAGGGCAGTGGGGAAGACCGATCAGGCGTGCTAATTTTTCGGCCGAAATCATTTGGTGAGCAGACATGATGCGTCCTTGAAGACAGGGGACGCGATGCTCTAGCTTGGCGCTTGGTGAGGAGATCGCTTTCCCCATAAACCACAATGAGCGGCGGCGGCTATTTTTGTCAAGCGAGCAACTTATACATATATTTTGTTGCCTCTATCTTTGATCGGTCTGGAGCAACGGCAAATTGCGGTATGGCGCCGGCAACGACATAGCCCAGAGAAAGATAGAGCGTTTCAGCAATGTTTCCGGCGGTATCGAGCACCAACAACGTGCGTTTCTGGCGGATGGCAAGTGTCTCCGCCGCCAGCATCAACGCGCGACCGATGCCCTTGCCATGATATTCAGGATGCACCAATAGTTTAGAAATTTCAGCGCGGTGAACCCCATTGGGACGGGTCTCCTGAACCAATTGCACAGTGCCGACCAGCTTTTTGTCCCAATGCGCCACCAAAATCCGCCGCTGGCCTGGCGCCATGCTCGGCGTGAGGTCACTCCAGAAAGCCTCAGCTTCCTCTTGCGAGAAGGGCAGGACATAGCCGACGCTGGCGCCCTTGAGCACATTGGCGCGCAATATATTGGCGAGGGTTTCGATATTTTCCTGAAGTGTCGCAACATCGATTTCGCTGATTTGCAGGCTCATAGAAAGCTCTCGTCGTTCAGTTTGATCTCGCCGCCGTTGATCACGCGGGCATAAACGCCGCAATCGGTGTGGCCAAAGGCTGTGAGTAGAGCTTTTGGAATATTTAAATCGCGCGTGGCGGTTTGCAGGTTTACGTTGGTGGCAGCGCAGCGCTCAATACGCTTTAGGATTTCGAACTTTACCGCTCCAAGTTGGATGGTTTTGCCGACACTGTCGTTCTCTGCCCAAGGCTCTAAACCCTCCAACATGATATTGCCGCGAAAGCGGATTGGATCAAGCTCTTGGCCGACGACGCGCGCCAAATCGCGCACGGAAGCCAGATTGATAAGTGAGACAAAGCCCTTGCGCGAATCGGTAAAGCGGAAGCCATCGGGCGCTTCCAGCAGCTTAGGCGGGCCGCGGAGGTCTTCTCTACAGAAAGCCGCGAAAAACTGTTCGATGATAGATCGACCCAGCGGTGTCGAGATATCACCGCGCGATACCTGCCGCCCATCGCGTGAAATCGTTAGAATATTGGTATTTTGGTCGAATTTGGTGGAAAGTTTGGCGAGACGCTCATTGCGCATTAACATCAGGAACTTGATTTTTGGCTGATGCTCTGGGGCATTTTCATCAAAGCCAGACCTACCGTTTTCAATGGCGAACATGCGGTCAAACGGAAAGTAAGCGTCCGCTGCGAGTATTGCACTTTGAAGCGGTTCGCCGGAGAGGCCTTTGACGGGGTAGCGGTAGAGCGAGGAAATTTTCATGGCGTGAAGTTAGCGCGCTGCGTCATTTGAGAACAGTCAATTTTTCATCGCAATGCTCTCTTTAGCCACTTTCGCCAGCTTGGTTCAAGTCATAAGCTCGGAAATCCAGTATTTTCGGCTGGTGGGATGCGAATTCAAGGTCTGGAAGACTGCCAGCATCACCGGGGTAGAGTTTCTGCGCGGCCACCCCTTCTCAAGCCGATGATGGCTTCTTACATCTGCTTTGAGGCCGCTATTTTAGGGCCAGAACTCAAATGCCATGCTTCGCTACGGGGAGAATGGCGAAAGGGGACATCTATGAATATCGAGAAATACACCGAACGCGCACGCGGATTTGTACAATCGGCGCAAAGCCTTGCCCTGCGCGATGGGCATCAAAGCTTCAACCCTGAACATGTATTGAAAGTGCTGCTCGACGATGAGGAGGGGCTTGCGTCCGGTCTTATCGATAAAGCTGGCGGGAATTCACGCGAGGCTTTGAAACTCACGGAACTTGCCTTGGCCAAGCTGCCAAAAGTGCAAGGATCGGGGGCAGGACAGCTGTATTTAGCACCAACAACGGCGCGGATTTTTGATTCTGCCGAAAAGATTGCGCAGAAGGCGGGGGATAGCTTTGTAACGGTTGAGCGGCTGCTGTTGGCACTTGCCATGGAAAAAAGCTCTGATGCGGGCAAGATTTTGGCGCAAAGCGGTGTCACGGCGCAGACTCTTAATGCCGCAATCAATGACCTGCGCAAAGGCCGCACAGCGGATTCTGCCAGTGCGGAAAACGCCTATGATGCCTTAAAAAAATACGCTCAAGACCTCACCGAGGCGGCGCGTAACGGCAAACTTGATCCGGTTATTGGCCGCGAGGAGGAGATTCGCCGCGCGATGCAGGTGCTTGCGCGCCGCACCAAGAACAATCCGGTGCTGATTGGCGAACCCGGCGTCGGCAAAACCGCGATTGTTGAAGGTCTCGCTTTGCGCATTGTAAACGGAGATGTACCGGAATCTTTGCGCGATAAAAAGCTGATGGCGCTCGATATGGGCGCTCTGATCGCTGGCGCGAAATATCGCGGTGAATTTGAAGAGCGTTTGAAAGCTGTTTTGAATGAAGTTACCGCTGCGGAAGGCGGAATCATCCTGTTTATTGATGAAATGCACACTTTGGTTGGCGCGGGCAAAGCAGATGGCGCCATGGACGCCTCGAATTTGCTGAAACCTGCGCTGGCACGCGGCGAGTTGCATTGTATTGGCGCAACGACGCTGGACGAATATCGCAAACATGTCGAAAAAGACCCTGCCTTGGCGCGGCGGTTTCAATCGGTGTTTGTCGGCGAGCCGACTGTCGAGGATACGGTGTCGATTTTGCGTGGTTTGAAGGAAAAATACGAACTGCATCACGGGGTTCGTATTACCGATGCTGCCATCGTCTCGGCGGCAACGCTGTCAAATCGCTATATCACCGACCGCTTTTTGCCGGATAAAGCGATAGATCTCATCGATGAAGCCTCCAGCCGGCTGCGGATGCAGGTGGACTCGAAGCCCGAAGAGCTCGACGAATATGACCGCCGCATCATTCAACTCAAGATTGAGCAGGAGGCGCTGCGTAAAGAAACCGACAAGGCTTCGAAAGACCGGCTTGAAAAGCTCTCCGGAGAGCTTGGCAATTTGCAGGAGAAATCCGACGCTTTGACGGCGCGCTGGCGGGCGGAAAAGGACAAGCTGGGTGAGGCTCAGAAGCAAAAAACGCTGTTAGAACAGGCACGTGCGGATTTGGTACAGGCGCAGCGGCGCGGCGATTATGCCGAGGCCGGACGCCTGACTTACAGCGCAATCCCGGACCTTGAAAAGAAAGTTGCGGCTGCCGAGGTGAAAAGCGGTGAGGCGCTGGTGGACGAGGCTGTGACCGCAGACCACATTGCGCAAGTTGTTTCGCGCTGGACCGGTGTGCCGGTGGACCGGATGCTGCAGGGCGAGAAAGATAAGCTCCTGAAAATGGAGGCGGAACTCGCCAAGCGCGTTGTGGGGCAGGAAGAGGCGGTGCATGCCGTGGCGACGGCCGTGCGCAGGGCAAGGGCGGGCCTGCAAGACCCGCATAGGCCGATTGGCTCATTTATGTTTCTCGGGCCTACAGGCGTGGGCAAAACCGAGCTGACGAAAACGCTGGCGCATTACCTCTTTGATGACGAGACGGCGATGGTGCGGCTCGATATGTCGGAATATATGGAAAAGCACTCGGTTTCGCGGCTGATTGGCGCGCCTCCGGGCTATATCGGCTATGACGAAGGCGGCGCGCTAACCGAAGCTGTGCGGCGGCGGCCCTATCAGGTTGTGTTGTTCGACGAAATCGAAAAAGCGCATCCGGACGTTTTTAATGTGCTTTTACAAGTGCTTGACGATGGCCGCCTCACCGATGGCCAAGGCCGGACTGTGGATTTTCGCAATGTGCTGATCATCATGACCTCCAATATCGGCTCGCAATATCTGGTGTCGCAGAAGGACAACGAAGAGACCGAGGCGGCGCGGGAGCATGTGATGAACGATGTCAAAGCGCATTTCCGGCCGGAATTCCTCAACCGTGTGGATGAAATCATTCTGTTTCATCGCCTGAAACGCAAGAATATGGCGGCAATCGTCGATATCCAGATGAAAAGACTGGCGAAATTGCTGGAAGATCGCAAGATTGTGCTCGATCTAACTCCGGACGCGCGGGACTGGCTGGCCGAGGCCGGATATGACCCCGCCTATGGGGCGAGGCCGCTGAAGCGGGTGATTCAGCGCGAGGTGCAAGACCCGCTGGCCGAGCTGTTGCTGGCGGGCAAAATCGAGGATGGCACCACCATTGCCATTGATGTGCAGGACGGCGCCCTGGTGATTGGCGGCGAACCGGCCCACTCCAAACGCAGCCCAGTGGTGGTGCATTTCCCGAAGGAAAAGCTCAACTAAAACGTGTAAATCCCGTCGTCCTCAAGCCTAGGGGACGGCGGGATTTTAGGGTTTGCGGTGGCTGATTGGTGCATAAGTACCGTTAAAATATGGCCAAATCCGCTGTTTTTTGTGTATTTAAGGTTATTAGATACCTAAAAACCTGTGCATTTGACGGCCAAACCCGGCCAAAAGTCGGCCAAAGGTGGCCAAAGTCGGCCAAGGTGGAAATCGCCGGGTTTGGGGCGGATTGGCGTGAAAAACGCTTTGCGGTTTTGTCCGGCAGTCTTGTCCTGCGCGGGCTGGACTTGGCGTTTACGGTTGTGGTGCATAGCTCGAAAAATCTTCCAGCCCGTTTGAAACGGTGGCTAAACGTATTTTCGTGGATACGCGGGTCAAGCCCGCGCATGACGGAGCCAAGCTGGCAAATAGAGCAACCCTAGATCCTTCGGCTGGAAGCCAAGCAGCAGCGAAAGCAGTTTAGCGCACGAGAAAATGGAGAGAGTTATTCTAAGCTCGACGAAGCCCTGTACGGAATTCTTGAATGAACCGGCTCAATCATTTTGCAGTTGAATGCTTTCAGGCAGTCGGTCGCAATCTGATAGGCTTGATCCTTGTTGGCAGCCGGGCCTATGACTATTTCCTCAAGTGCCAGTGCGTTAGTGCCTCGCCAATCGAACTCTCGGTACTTTATTAGTGAATCTGGGCGGCCTCTGAATTTCACTTTGGGCGGGTCTCTGTCGCCCCTGTGAATTTCCAGAAATCTGTATTCCGTTTCGTTTTTATAAGCTTCGTGCTTAAAAAAAAGTGCAGTGCGCAAGGCATGTGTAGACAGAATCGTGGAGAGCTCACGCATGAAGTCGCGGATTGCGGCACTCGTTAATCCTCTACCGCGAGGGAGCGATATAAGAGGAAACATTTTGTCAACAAGCTCGCGATGCAATTCAATTAACTTTACATCATCATATGTGATCGGAAATGTACTGTTATTGGTAATGGGCGCCGCGCCATCGTGTGTGTAAGCCGCCTCCAACATTTTGGCATTAAACCCCAGAGCATAGCCCCGTCCGTTGTCAGCGTAAGCGCGCCACTGCCCTAGATCGTCACCCGCAGCACTAAATGAACAAACGAAATAATGAGCAGCGGCACGAATTCCACCTTGCGTCTGAACTGCCTCAACGTGTTCGGCAAAGAGCTTGGTTTCTGGGAGACCATAGGTGGCCTTTTCGCGTAAAATCTTGATGACATGCGAAAATCCATGACTTAATTCGGTCGGATCGTTGAGACTAAAAATATCTGACAACCATAATTTCCCACTTTCCAAAATTCCTCTTAACCCAATATCGTTTGTGTAATTATAGACGAGCGGCGGCGGTGGCACCGCCTCAATCGGGCTAATAAAAGAGGCAACCAAATTGTCGGCTTCAGCGTCAAATTTCTTAAGTGCCAGCTTCATATCAAGTGGAACGCGCGAGACTTCGAATTTCATTCACCACCCCTCAAAATAGCCCTGAGCATGATTTGACGTTGAATCGACTTGCTTAATTAACGCCTTGCCCAAATTAGGATGGCGGTGATTAACTACCCAGTCCCGCACTTCCTGCCAACTAGACTTTGCGATAGCCTTTTCAACTGATTGGAGCGGTATGGGCAGCATCGGTCAAACGCATTTCCTAAGGCCGCTGTTGTCACACGAGGTTTGCTGCAGCCGCAATTTTACCACCGCAACATCTTACCCCACAAATCGTGATTTGACATTGTCATATTACAGTCGCAGTATCGGCATGTTGGTGCTTAGGAGGATAGAACTCATGCACAACATATTTGCAATTTGGCTAAAGCAACGTGATAAAGATCGGAGCTAATATGACGCCACCTGAGCAGAAAAGCTGATTTCAAAACACTCGAATACTGACTGAGGTGCGCGCCTAAACGCGACTGTATTACGACTATTGAAATCAAAGCGCTAAAGCTGCCCCAAACGCCAAGGCGGAACGGCGCTCTAACTCACAATTTAGAATTCTTAACGGCCTTTATCAGCCGTAACGTTCAGTTAAGTTAAAACAGGTGTTTCGTGAAACCCGAAGCAAGGCCCCGTTGCCGCTTTTGAAGCGCCGGGGCCATTTTTATGGCTGGTAGGGCTTAAAGGGTTTCACACCAGCGCGATGGCGGAAACCAAGCGGCCATAGTCGGCTTCAGCCTTATGTGTGGTGCGGCGATAAGAGAAAAAGCGGGCTTCATCGGCGTAAGTGTCCAGCCCGAGGCTGACGAACTGGATTCCGGCGGCTTGCGCGCGCATTTCGATAAAGCCGGGCAGGTCAAAATAGGCGTGGCCGGGTCTGGCCGCCGGTTTGAAATAGCTGGCGTATGATTTTGATTGCGCGGTGAAGTTGGCGACAAATTCGGCCCCGACCTCATAGGAAGCCTGATGAATGCAGGGGCCGAGCACGGCGGAGATGGCGGCCGGGCGCGCGCCTAAGGCCACCATGGCTGTGACTGTTGCGCCAATAATATTGTTCAACGCGCCTTTCCAGCCGGAATGGCAGGCACCGATGACCTGATTTTCTGCGTCGGCAAACAGAATCATGCCGCAATCAGCTCCGGTGGTGCCAAGGCCAAGGTTGCGGGTGCGAGTGACCAGCCCATCGGCGCGCGGGCGGTTTTCCGGTGTCCACGGCTCGGACACCGCCACCACATCCACCGAATGGATTTGATAAGGCACCAGCAGGCGCGGGGCGGCAACGCCGAGCGTGGCGGCCATGCGGCTGCGGTTTTCCTGCACGCAAACAGGGTCATCCTGCGAGCCGACGCCGCCGTTCAAGCTGGTGTACACACCCGTGGATACGCCGCCGTTGCGGGTGAAAAAGCCGTGGGCGAGACCCGGGATGAGCAGGCTTTGGTGCTGGAGGGGCGCGCTCACCCGTTGCCCACTTGATAAGAGTCTTTATCGCTTTCCTGGCCGGTTTCCTGGTCGCGGGGTAGATCGTCTTCGTCGTCCGCCCCGGCGGCAGGGTCGGGGAAGGCGGGCAGGCGGCTAAGGTTTGGCGAGGTGATGGCCAAAACCTTGAACAATTCGCCCATATGTTCGGGGGCCGGATCAATCAGGCGGAGCAGGGCCGCGTCGATTTCGACGGCTTGCGCTTCGGTGGCGCGGCGCTTTAGGCCATTGGCGCGCTCAACAATGCCAAGATTGGTGAGAAATTCGCCTTGGGTGATCGGGCCATGAACGGTGATGTTGGTGGTTTTGGCGGCGCGTACCAGCGCGGCAAAATCAACATGGGCGGTGAGGTCGGCCTCACCGATATGGCTGAGCGGATCGACAAACTGGTGGCCTTTGAGGGCTTGCAACGTCTCGCCCAAAGCGGTTTGGGTGTGGCCATAGTCGATGGCGAGCACCGCGCCGGGGTGGCGCTGGAGCCGGTGCGCCAGCGCGCGCATCAGCAAGCGGCCTTCGACGGCGATTTCGAGCACTTCGCCGACAGGGGCGGGGGTGTTGATGCTGGGCTCGACTTCGCTCGACGCGCCAAAAACCAGATGCTTGTTTTCATCGAGGCCGATCAAACGCTCGCACCAGCCGCGCTGGGTGCGGACATAGTGGCGCACGGGCAGCGCATCGAACAGCTCATTGGCGATGATGATGGCGGGGCCTTCGGCAATTTCGCCAACATCCTTATGCCACGACACCGGAACCGGAACGCGCGCCAGAGTGGCCTTTTGCCGCTCGGTCAACACCGGGCTGGTTTCAACCATGTGCACTTCGACGGCCTGAATGAAGCCGGGCACCGAGCGCAGGGCGCGCAACGCATCTGCCATCAGGGTTCCGCGACCGGGGCCAATCTCGATCAGGCGGATGAGCTTGGGGCGGCCAAGCAACGCCCACACTTCGGCAACCCACAGGCCGATCAGCTCGCCGAACATCTGGCTGATTTCCGGCGCGGTGATGAAATCACCATGGGCACCAAAGGGATCGCGGGTGGTGTAATATCCGTGCCGGGGGTGGCTCAGCGCCAAACTCATGAAGCGCTCAACGCTGAGCGGGCCTTCTTGAGCGATCATCCAGCGCATTTCCTGTTCTAGGGCGGTCAATGTGTGTCCTCAATAATTTTGGTCTTGCGCATTGCCTTTATCATAAAGCCCGCCCCGATGATAATAAGCGGGAGTGATAAAACCATGCCCATGGTCAGTCCGTTTGCCAAGTCTTCGCTGCTATCCGGCTGGCGGAAAAACTCGGAGAATATCCGGGCGATGCCATAGCAAACGCCAAACAAACCCATGGCCAAGCCGGGCTTTTTCAGGCCGCCGTGGCTAACCAACAGCGCCAGAATAACCAGCAGCAGCAGCCCTTCAAGCCCGGCCTCATAAAGTTGGCTGGGGTGGCGCGGCACATCATCGACGGAGGGAAAGATCATCGCCCAGGAAACATCGCTCGGCCGGCCCCACATTTCCGGCCGGATAAAATTGGCAAGCCTGCCAAAAAATATCCCGATAGGCACCACTACCGCGCATATGTCAGCAACGGTCAGGAATGAAAGCTGATATTTGCGGGCGAAAAACCAAATCCCGATGACGACGCCAATCAGCCCGCCGTGAAAGGACATTCCGCCTTCCCAGACTTTGAAAATGTCGAGCGGATGCGCGATATAATAGTCCCGCGTGAAAAACAGGATGCCGAGACGGCCGCCAATGATGGTGCCAAGCGCGGCGAAAACCAGCAAATCATCGAGGGCAAGAACATCCGGGCGCTTCACAGCTCCCCAAAGCTGCGGACGCTGCACTAACGCGCGTGCATAGAGCAGCCCGCCGATCAACCCGGCGATGTAGGCGAGCGCATACCAGCGGATGGGCAGGGGGCCGAAATAGGGAACCGGAATATTGAACCAGACCGGATTGATAACCGGATAGGTCCAAAGCGCTAACAATTGAGAAAACGGAAACATGAAAACCTCATCTGAATTGATTGCCCGCTTGCGCAGGAGGCGTCAAGTTCAGCATATTCGCGTGACGCTCTTGCAAGCGCGATATTCCACGCCTATTTCAGGGGCATAATGGGACATCAAGCGGTTCCCGCTGAGAATTTTCCCTGACGGGAAGAGTATTTCAAGGTTTTTGCGAGGATTTTATCATGACACAGACCCGTGGCCGTATTTTTGATGACCTTGCCAAAATGGCAAATGACGCGGCAGGCATGGCGCAAGGCTTGCGCCGTGAGGCAGAAACCCTGGTGCGCACCCAAGCAGAGCGCCTGCTCAGCACCATGGATGTGGTGACGCGTGAAGAGTTTGAAGCGGTGAAAGACATGGCTGCCAAGGCCCGCGACGAAAATGACCGGTTGCTGGCACGGATCATTGCGCTTGAAGGTATGATGCGCACCGGCGACCATAAGCCTTAAAGCCTGTTTCAGCTTGCAGCGGGTTGTTTTCGTTTGTTCGCAAAATAAATTGCGCAGTCCCACTGCCGAGCAAATTTATGCGTCCCGTCCGGACCTCGAGGTGAGTTCGGCGGGAATCAATAATGATGCTGAAAATCCATTGACGGCAGAGCTTATCGATTGGGCCGGGACCATCTTCGTGATGGAAAAAGCGCACATTCAGAAAATACGGCGGCGTTTCAAACGCCATTTGAGCGGCAAACGCCTCATCTGTCTCGATATTCCTGATGACTTTGGCTTTATGGATGCGGCGCTGGTTGCGCTGCTCAAGAGAAAACTTGCCCCGTTTTTGGGCGCGGCCTGACAAATCAGCAAATACTTATCCCCAATCTGCCGTTTCTGTGGATAGATCGGCTTACCTTTGCGCAGCAGCGTAGACCTCGAGTCACAAATGCTTGATTCTTGTTCAAGTGATTTGGTTTTGCGTGATTTGTGTTTCCAGCGATTCTCCCGTGTTTCGCTTTGCCGCGTTCTGGCTTCCCCGCATTTAGAAATATGTGTTCTGCCTAAAGATTTGGGCGGGCCGCAAAAGGATTCAAATATGTCTTTGCAAATGGATAATATCGACCGCAGCACGCATCCGGTTGATGTTGTTGAACAACTGGCCGCGCAAAAGCATTGGAGCTTTGAGCGCTCGGCTCCGGACGAGATTTCTATCGGCGTCAGCGGGCGGTGGAGCGAATATCAGGTGGCCTTCACCTGGATTGGCGATATGGAAGCACTGCATGTGAGCACAGCGTTTGAGTTCAAGGTGCCGGATCATAAGCGGGACGTGTTGCGCGACTTGATTTCGATGATCAACGAACAGCTTTGGGTTGGCCACTTCGAATATTGGCAGCGCGATCAGGTGATCATGTTCCGCCACGCATTGTTGTTGGCGGGCGGCAGCGAGCCAAACGGCCAGCAATGCGAAGCGCTGCTGTCGATTGCCTCGGACGCCTGCGAGCGTTATTTTGAAGCGTTTCAATATGTGGTTTGGGCAGGAAAAACGCCGCGCGAGGCGCTGGACTTTGCCATGTTTGAAACAGCGGGAAGTGCATAAGTCATGAGCATGGATATTTCTTTGACGCTGGTGGGAGCTGGCAAAATGGGCGGCGCAATGTTGCTGGGCTGGCTAAAGCTCGGCCTTGCTGCCAAGCGCGCCTTTGTGGTGGAGCCGTTTCCCTCGGAAGAGCTGAAAGCGCTGTGCGTTGCAACCGGCGTGACGCTGAACGGCGCGCCGCAGCAAAGCGACGTTGGGGTGCTGGCGACCAAGCCGCAAATGCTGGATTCTGCCGCGGCGACGCTGGTGCCGCTGGTGGGACCAAAATCGCTGGTGATTTCGATTTTGGCGGGCAAGACCATCGCCAACTTGCAGGCGCGCCTGCCGCACACCCAAGCACTTGTGCGGGCTATGCCAAATACGCCGGCGGCGGTGGGGCGGGGCATAACCGGGGTTTTTGCCACCGATGCGGTTTCGCCCGGTCAGCGCGACATCACCACGCAACTGCTCGGCGCGATTGGCCGTGTCGAATGGGTGGAAAGCGAAGACCAGATTGATATGGTGACGGCGGTTTCCGGCTCCGGCCCGGCCTATGTGTTTTATCTGGCGGAATGTTTGGCCAAGGCGGGTGAGGCGGCGGGCTTGCCAGCCGAATTGGCGGCCCGGCTGGCGCGCGCAACTGTGGAGGGCGCGGGCGAGCTGATGTTTCAGGAACCGCAAACCGCGCCATCACAATTGCGCATCAACGTAACATCGCCGGGCGGAACCACGGCGGCGGCGCTGGAGGTGTTGATGGCAGATGCGGGTTTGGCCGCACTGATGGCGCGGGCTGTGGCTGCGGCGAAGCGGCGCGCCGCCGAGCTTTCCGGCTGATATTGCTTGGCATTTTGAGCGAAGGGCATAAGGTGGCGGCAAATATGGAGGACCGCTATGACCGCATCTTCAAATTCCAACCGCACACATATCATTGAAGCGCTGATGCGGCTTGCCGCCGAGCGCGGCTGGAATGATTTTTCGTTGAGTGACGTTGCCAAAGAGGCAGGCGTACCGCTGAGCGATTTTCGGGACTTGTTTCCCTCAAAAGGCGCGATTCTTGGCGCGTTTTCGCGGCAAATCGACCAGATTGTGCTGAAAGGCCATAACGAAGACTTGCAGGACGAATCAGCCAAAGACCGGCTGTTTGATGTGTTGATGCGCCGGCTTGATGCCATGCGCCCCTATCGCGCCGCGCTGAAAGGCGTTTTGCAATGGGCGAAGCGGACGCCGTCAGCGGCGATTGCGCTCAACCAAGTGGCGTCGAACTCGCACCGCTTTATGCTGGAAGCGGCGGGCATCTCCACCGAAGGGCCGGTTGGCGCTTTGAAAATTCAGGGGTTGGTGATCGGGTTCACGCAGGTTGTTGAGGTCTGGATTGATGATGAGTCCGAAGACCTTGGCGCCACCATGGCAGCGCTGGACAAGACACTTGATCGCGGCGGCAAGGTGATTGCGCGGGCCGAAGACGTGCAGCGCCTGACCGCGCCGCTGTGCAACTTTATTGGCGGCGTTATGAAGTTCGGTGCCGAACGGCGGGCGGCGCGCAAGCATCATACGGACGCTGAACCAGCGGGCGCTGAACCAGCGGGCGCTGAATGAGCGGGGCTGAACGCGCCCCGCAAATCAGCTTTGATGATTTTATGAAGGTCGACATTCGTGTCGGGACCATTGTTGCGGCGGAACCGTTTCCGCAGGCGCGTAAACCGGCGTTCAAGCTGGTGATCGATTTCGGGCCTGAGATTGGCGTCAAGAAATCTTCGGCGCAAATTACAGTGCATTACAGCTGCGAGACTTTGGTGGGGCGCAAAATTGCGGCGGTGGTGAACTTCCCGCCGCGGCAGATCGGGCCATTTATGTCCGAGGTTCTGACGCTGGGTTTTCCTGATGCCAGCGGCGAGGTGGTGCTGATCGGCCCGAGTGTTGATGTGCCGAACGGCGGACGGTTGTTTTAGGAGGAGCCGTCTTTGCGAGGAGCGCAGCGACGCGGCAATCCATAGATTCTGGATTGCTTCACTTCGTCCGCAATGACGGCCCCCTCCCTAACCCTCCCCCGTTATCAAACCACGCTTGCGAGGGATTGCTAATCTCTTGGCCGAACTCGGGTAAACCCGAGGTCGGTGCGGGAGAGGGGGACGATGCAGAGCTTACCGGCTGAACTTCTTATACTTCAAGCGGTGCGGGATGATGGAATCAATGCCCAGACGGCGCTTCTTGTCTTCTTCGTAGTCGGCAAAGTTGCCTTCGAACCATTCCACATGGCTGTCGCCTTCAAAGGCCAGCATATGGGTGGCGATGCGATCAAGGAAGAAGCGATCATGCGAGATGATCACAGCGCAGCCGGCAAAATCCAGCAGGGCCTCTTCCAGCGCGCGCAGGGTATCAACGTCCAAATCGTTGGTGGGTTCGTCGAGCAGCAGCAGGTTTGCGCCGCTTTTCAGCATTTTGGCCAGATGGACGCGGTTGCGCTCACCGCCTGAAAGCATACCAACCCGCTTTTGCTGATCGCCGCCTTTGAAGTTGAAGGCGGAGCAATAGCCGCGTGAGTTCATTTCGCGCTTGCCGAGATAAATGATGTCATTGCCGCCAGAAACTTCTTCCCAGACGGTCTTTTTATCGTCCAAAGCGTCGCGCGATTGGTCAACATAGCCAAGCTTGACCGAAGGGCCGATGCTGATGGCACCGGCGTCCGGCTTGTCCTGTCCGGTGATCATCTTGAACAGCGTGGTTTTACCGGCACCGTTGGGGCCGATAACGCCGACAATACCGCCCGGCGGCAGCTTGAATGACAGGCCGTCGATCAGCAGCTTATCGCCAAAGCCCTTGGAGAGGGTGTCAAATTCGATGACATGGGTGCCAAGACGCTCGGCCACCGGAATGATGATTTGGGTTGAGCTTGGCGCTTTGTCGCCCTGCTTCTGCACAAGATCGTCATAGCGCTGGATACGCGCCTTGCTCTTGGTTTGGCGGGCCTTGGGGCTGGAGGCAATCCATTCGGATTCGGCTTCAAGCTGCTTCTGGCGGCTTTTGTCTTCGGAAGCCTCCTGCATCAGGCGTTTTTGCTTTTGGCTGAGCCAAGCGGAATAGTTGCCCTCATAAGGGATGCCGCGACCGCGATCCAGTTCGAGAATCCAGCCGGTGACGTTATCAAGGAAGTAGCGGTCATGGGTGACGATGAGGATTGCGCCGGGATAAGAGCGCAGATGGCCTTCGAGCCAATTGACGGTTTCGGCGTCAAGATGGTTGGTTGGTTCGTCGAGCAACAGCAGTTCGGGTTTTTCCAGCAGCAACTTGCACAGCGCCACGCGGCGGCGCTCACCGCCCGAAAGCTTGTCCACAGCCCAATCATCCGGCGGGCAGCCGAGCGCATCCATGGCTTGTTCCACCTGGCTATCGAGATCCCACAGGCCCTTGGCCTCGATCTCGTCTTGCAGGCGGGTCATTTCATCGGCGGTTTCGTCGGAATAGTTCATCGCCAAGTCGTTGTAGCGATCAAGCACCGCCTGCTTTTCCTTGACGCCAAGCATGACATTGCCGCGCACATCGAGGCTGTCATCAAGCTGCGGCTCCTGCGGCAGATAGCCGACCTTGGCACCTTTGGCGACAAATCCGTCGCCGGTAAACTCGGTATCCAGACCGGCCATGATTTTGAGGAGGGTGGATTTGCCGGAGCCGTTAACGCCGAGCACACCAATTTTGGCATCGGGATAAAACGACAGATGAACGTTCTCCAGCACCTTTTTGCCGCCGGGGAAGGTCTTATTGAGGCCCTGCATATGATAGATAAATTCGCGTGCCATCGTGTGATGCTCTTAATTTTGCAAAGGGTTAGCTTGCGGGTTGGTAAATCTAAGCGGGTTCTAGCCCGCTATTGGGTTCGGGTCTAGGCCTCGTTGACAAAGATGACATTGGACGCCAAGCGCCGGAATGCGTATGACACGCATGTCTGAAATGCGGCTTGCCTTATGCCTATCAAAATCGCGTCTTATAATGTGCATAAATGCGTGGGGACAGATCGCTTGTTTGATCCGACCCGCATTTTACGGGTGCTGCAAGAACTCAAGGCCGATATTATTGCTCTGCAAGAAGCCGATCGGCGGTTTGGCGACCGCGCAGGCCTGCTGGATTTGGCGGAGCTGAAGCAGCGCACCGGGCTGGTGCCGGTGCCCCTCTCCGGCGCTTATAAAAATCATGGTTGGCACGGCAATGTTTTGCTGGTGCGCGAGGCGATTATTGACCGCGCGCATCAAATCTCGTTGCCGGGGGTTGAGCCGCGCGGCGCGCTGGTGGTGGATTTGTCGCTGGCGGGCAGCGCTTTCCGGATTGTGGCGACACATCTGGGGCTGTTGCGACGCTCCCGCGCCGGACAAATTCAAACCATTCTGGAGGCCATTCGCTTTGCCGAGGGGCGCAGCACCATTCTGATGGGCGACCTTAATGAGTGGCGCATGGGCAAAAACTCGGCTTTGCTGGCACTGGAGCCGATTTTTGGACCTCTCACCCAGTTTGTGCCAAGCTTTCCATCGCGCAAACCAACATTCGCTTTGGACCGGATTTTGGCGACACCGCACCACTTATTGTCACAATTTGAAGTGCATGATTCGACATTGGCGCGCGTCGCCTCAGACCATCTGCCGGTGACGGCGCACTTTGCTTCGTAAGGTCGGTTTTTAGAACGGATAATTTGACGATGTATTGGTTGGCCGCAGGCATTCTCGGGCTGGTGTTGGCATTGGTTGTGCTGCGCTGGTTTTTTGCTGTGCCAAGGCACCAAATCCGGCACAAATCAGCGGCTTTCAAAGACACAGCCCAAAGCGCGCTGGGGCAGGCGCTGGCACCGGGATTGGCGCAACATGCCGGATTGGCGGGCGTTTATGCGCTGGGCAAGGGCGAGGAGGCTTTTGCGGCGCGGGCTTTGCTGGCGCGCGCGGCACAAATGTCCATCGATGCGCAATATTATATCTGGCACCACGATCTTTCCGGAACGCTGTTGCTTAAAGAGCTGCTGGACGCTGCCGACCGCGGCGTGCGGGTGCGGATGTTGATTGATGACAACACCACATCGGGGCAGGACGAGGTTTGGCGAAGCGTTAATGCGCATGTGAATGTTGAAGTGCGGCTGTTCAATCCGTTCACGATTCGCAGCGCGCGGCTGCTCAATTTTTTGACGGATTTTTTCAGGCTGAACCGCCGGATGCACAACAAGTCTTTCACGGTCGACAATCAAGTTTCGGTTGTTGGCGGCCGCAATGTCGGGGATGAATATTTCAGCGCCGCCCGGCTGATGCAATATTCTGATCTGGATGTGATGGTGGTCGGGGCGGTGGCGCAGGATGTTTCGACGCAGTTTGACCGCTATTGGAGCAGCATATCTGCGCATCCGGTGGAAAACATCCTGAAACCGGCGGATATAACCGCATTGGACAGCTACCGCGCACAAATGCGCATCACCGCCGCGCAGGAGCGCAGCGCCGCCTATGCTGCCATGTTGCGCGATACGTCGCTGATCGACCGGTTGCTGGCGCGAGAGCTGAAGCTGGATTGGATGCCCGCCCGCCTGGTGGTGGACCCGCCGGTTAAGGGACTGCGCCATATTGCCAATGACAAATTGTTGGCAGCACAAATTCTGGAGGCTTTGAGGGAGGCCAAAACCGAAATCTGTTTGGTTTCCGCCTATTTTGTTCCGGCACGGATTGGAACGCGGCATTTGTGCTCTCTGGCGCGGCACGGGCGCACAGTGCGGATTTTGACCAATTCACAATCTTCAAACGACGTGGTTCCGGTGCAGGCGGGCTATGTGCATTACCGCAAGCAGCTGCTGAGGGCGGGGGTGCAGCTGTTTGAATTTAAGTCCGATATTTATGCGTCCGAGACAGGCAAAGCCGATATCATATCGGAAAAGTGGTTTGGCGCCTCCAAGGCCAGCCTGCACGCTAAACTGTTCACGCTGGACCGGACGCGGCTGTTTGTAGGGTCATTCAACTTTGACCCCAGATCGATTTATCTCAATTGCGAGATGGGTATTTTTTTGGAAAGCCAAGCGCTGGCCGGCGAAGTTACCGCCAATTTTGACATGATGACGGCGACGCAGTCCTATCAGCCGAAACTTGATGCGCGTGGCCGCCTGATGTGGATTGAGCCGACCAATATTGGCAACCGTGAGCTTACGACAGAGCCACATACCAGCTTCTTAGAGCGCTTGACGGTGCGGCTGCTGTCGCTATTGCCAATTGAGTGGCTGTTATAGGCCCATCTGACGCTTCAACCATGACACGTAATAATCGCTGAGGGCATCGAGCCGCTCGGCATTATTGGCGCTGGCATCATGCGAGCCGCGCGCGGCCAGCATCGGCGTGGTGGCCAAAACCCGGCCGCCTTGCAGGATGACGCCCGCGCCTTCCATGTAATCTGTGGTGTTGTCCTGCATTGAAAATCCGCCGCGCCCGCCATTGCGGCGAAAGCCGTCGGTCATGGAGACAGAATCAACACGGATTACCAAAACAGGCGCGCGCGGATCTGACGTCATCCGGCTGGCGAAGGTCTGCTTGGCATGCTGCAAAAGGTTTTGGCTGAGTGATTCAGGATAGCCCAAGCTGCCCCGCGCAATAAGGCCGCTGAGGCCGGACGCGGCATAGTGAGACGAATCCACCTGAATTGAGCGGAACTTGATGGCCGCCAATTGATCGGCAGGCAGGGTTTGCGCTTGAGCGGCAGTTGTCAAAGCCAACGCTACGCCGAGCGATGCCGCCAAACGAACCAGAACAGAATTCATTGCCAGTCTCCTTGTGCATTTGCGAACAGGCTAAACATCAACTGCGGCTGATTTTAGACGCTACCGGGCAGATAAATGCCACTAAAGTCGCGCGACCTTGTGCAGGCGCAACCTTATACGAAGGCAACCTGCAGAATTTCGTAGCTTTTGCCACCGCCGGGGGTTTGCACTTCGATATGATCGCCAACCTTTTTTCCAATCAGGGCGCGCGCCGTGGGGGAAGTGATCGACACCCGGCCCTTTTTGACGTCGGCTTCCGATTCGCCAACAATCTGATAGATTTTTTTGGCTTCGGTATCTTCATCGATCATGGTGACGGTGGCTCCGAACTTGACGGTGCTCCCGGACAGCTTGGAGACATCGATGACTTCGGCGCGCGACAACTGGTCTTCCAGCTCGGCGACCCGGCCTTCATTGTGCGATTGGGCTTCTTTGGCCGCATGATATTCGGCGTTTTCGGACAAATCGCCATGAGCGCGCGCTTCGGAAATTGCCGCAATGATGCGAGGGCGCTCTTGTTGCTGGCGCATTTTCAGCTCAGCTTCCAGCGCTGCGTAGCCCGCGGCCGTCATGGGAATGCGTTCCATAGTCCTTCATCCGTCCTAAAATGATGCGCAGCGGGTGAGGCCACGCATGAAGCAAAAGAATTCCACCGCAGAAGGCGTTACATCCTGCGGTAGCTGGTATCCAAGTTTAGCCGAAACCGTACCCCAAGAGTCAAGCGTTACCGTTCAGCTTTACAGCCACGATGCCGCATGACAGGCGCGGTTTCAGAAATAATCCTGCAGAGCCCGTACCTCGAGTTCGCCGCCGATGTAGGCATTGATCCCCAGTGTTGCGGCCACCGCACCGCTCAAGGTGGTGTAATAGGGCACTTTATGCAAGAGGGCGGCGCGGCGTAAAGAGCGCGAATCAGCCAAGGCGACGGCGCCATCGGTAGTGTTGAACACCAATTGCACGCCGCCGTTTTTGATGGTGTCAACAATGTGCGGGCGGCCTTCGGAAAATTTGTTGATTTTCTGCGCGGCGATACCCTCGCTTTGCAAAAACTTCAATGTTCCGCCGGTGGCGATGACTTTGAAACCGAGCCGCGCCAAAATCTGCACGCTCTCCAAAATGCGTGGCTTGTCACTGTCCTTAACCGAGACAAAAACGGTGCCTGCGACAGGTACCGATGCGCCCGCGCCAAGCTGACTTTTGGCAAATGCCACTTCGAAGGAACGATCCAGACCGATGACCTCGCCGGTGGAGCGCATTTCCGGCCCCAGAATGGTATCAACGCCGGGGAAGCGGGCAAAGGGGAACACAGCCTCTTTGACGCCGACATGATCGAGTTTTTTCGGCTTGAGCCCGAAGCTGGCTAAGCTTTCCCCGGCCATAATCCGCGAGGCGATTTTTGCCACAGGCTCACCAATGACCTTTGCCACAAACGGCACGGTGCGTGAGGCGCGCGGATTGACTTCCAACACGTAAATCTCGCCGTCTTTAATGGCAAATTGCACGTTCATCAGGCCAACAACCTGCAGGGCCAGCGCCATTTTGCGGGTTTGGTCTTCCAGACGCGTGATCATTTCCGCCGATAAATTGCGCGGCGGCAACGAGCAGGCGCTGTCGCCGGAATGGATGCCCGCTTCTTCGATATGTTCCATAATACCGGCGATGTAGACGTCTTTGCCATCGCAAAGCGCATCAACATCGACTTCGGTGGCGTCGGACAAATAACGATCAAACAGCAGCGGATTTTTGCCCAGAACGGTATTGATCTGGCCGGTTTTGTCGTTGGGGTAGCGCGCTTTGACATCTGAGGGAACCAGGCCCGGCAAAGTGCCGAGCAGGTAATCGTCAAACGCGGCTTCGTCACGAATAATCGCCATGGCGCGGCCGCCAAGCACATAGGACGGGCGCACAACCAGAGGCAGGCCAAGATCGGCGGCAATGAGCCTTGATTGTTCAACCGAATAGGCGATGCCATTTTTCGGCTGCTTGAGGCTGAGCTTATCCAGCAGGCGCTTAAACCGGTCACGGTCCTCGGCCAAATCGATCATGTCCGGCGTGGTGCCCAAAATCGGGATACCGGCGCGCTCCAGAGCGTCCGCAAGCTTCAGCGGTGTCTGGCCGCCAAACTGGACGATGACGCCTTTCAAAGTGCCGGTGGATTGCTCAAGTTTGAGGATTTCCAACACGTCTTCGGCGGTGAGCGGCTCGAAATACAGCCGGTCCGAGGTATCATAATCGGTGGAGACCGTTTCGGGGTTGCAATTGACCATGATGGTTTCATAGCCAGCGTCGCGCAGGGCGAAACAGGCGTGGCAACAGCAATAGTCGAACTCGATGCCTTGGCCGATACGATTTGGCCCGCCGCCGAGGATGACGACTTTTTCGCGGGTGGACGGGCGCGCCTCATTGGCCAGCACTCCGGCGAAAGGCGTTTCATAGGTTGAATACATATAGGCGGTTGGCGACGCGAACTCGGCGGCGCAAGTATCAATGCGCTTATAGGCCGGGCGAATATCAAGCGAGAGGCGCAGGGCGGTGACCTCAGCCTCCTCCTTGCCGGCCAGCGTTGCCAAGCGGCCATCAGAAAAACCGTTAGCCTTCAGGCTGCGGAAGTTATCGGGATCTTGCGGCAGGCCATGAGCCTTGACCTTGTTTTCGAGCGCAACGATCTCGCCAAGGCGCTCTATGAACCACGGGTCGATTTTGCAGGCGTCGTGAATTTCACCAACCGAAAGCCCCATACGCAAGGCTTGGCCGACATGCAGCAGACGATCCGGTGTGGGGGTTCCGAGCGCAGACAGAATTGCAGCGCGGTCATTGCCCTGGCGCAGGCCATCAATCTCGATATCGTCCAGTCCGGTCAATCCGGTTTCCAACGAGCGCAGCGCTTTTTGCAGGCTTTCGTTGAAGGTGCGGCCAATGGCCATGCTCTCGCCCACCGACTTCATGGCCGTGGTCAAATAGGGCTCGGCTCCGGGGAATTTTTCAAAGGCGAAGCGCGGTATTTTGGTGACGACGTAATCGATGCTTGGCTCGAACGATGCCGGAGTTGCGCCGCCGGTGATGTCATTGGCGATTTCGTCCAGCGTGTAACCCACGGCCAGCTTGGCGGCGACCTTGGCGATGGGGAAGCCGGTGGCTTTTGAGGCAAGCGCGGAAGAGCGCGACACGCGCGGGTTCATCTCGATAACGATCATGCGTCCGGTGGCCGGATCGACAGCGAACTGAACGTTGGAGCCGCCGGTTTCGACGCCAATTTCGCGCAGAACGGCGAGTGAGGCATTGCGCATCACCTGATATTCTTTGTCGGTGAGGGTCAGCGCCGGGGCAACGGTGATGGAATCGCCGGTGTGAACGCCCATCGGATCGATGTTTTCGATGGAGCATACGATGATGCAATTGTCCGCCTTGTCGCGGACCACTTCCATTTCGTATTCTTTCCAGCCCAAAACGCTCTCTTCCACCAGCACTTCGGAGGTTGGAGATGCATCAATGCCGCGCTCGATGATGTCGATATATTCGGCTTTGTTATAGGCGATGCCGCCGCCGGTGCCGCCCATGGTAAAGCTGGGCCGGATGATGGCAGGCAGGCCGATGTCGTCCATAATATCGAGCGCTTGCGCCAGAGTTTTGATCTGGTGGGAACGGGGCGTATCAAGACCGATTTTGGTCATGGCCTCGCGGAAGCGTTCACGATCTTCGGCCTTGTCGATGGCATCGGCGGAAGCGCCGATCATTTCGACGTCATATTTTTTCAGGACGCCCATTTTTTCGAGCGAAAGCGCGCAGTTAAGCGCAGTCTGGCCGCCCATGGTGGGGAGAAGCGCAAAACCGCCGGGAATGGCAAAGCGCTCCTTTTCGATAATTTTGGCGACAATTTCCGGCGTGATCGGCTCGACATAGGTGCGGTGCGCCATGTCCGGGTCGGTCATGATGGTGGCGGGGTTGGAATTTACCAGAACGATGCGATAGCCCTCGGCGCGCAAAGCCTTGCAGGCCTGGGTGCCGGAATAGTCAAATTCGCAGGCCTGACCAATGATAATGGGGCCGGCTCCGATGATGAGAATGGTGGAAATATCGGTCCGTTTTGCCATTGCCCGCTCGTCTCTTTGCTTATGTTTCAATCAGCGCGCGCAAAAAGAGGCGCGACATTCCCGAAAACACCTGCGTAAAACGCAAATGCCGGATCGGGGGATGAGCGCACCTTTATAAGTAGGGCTAACCGAAACTATGTTTCAGCACTGAGGCCGCTTGTTAGACCATAAAGCCTTGCGAGAAAACCCCATGCTGTGATTGTCGGCAATTTATTTTGGAATCAAGGCCCAATAGTCCAGATCCAGCACCACACTGTCGTGGTAGTTCTCTCCGGATTTGTGCGGAAACTCGCCGCAGGGCTGGTCACGCGTGGCAATTGTGCGCAGGCGCAACGCGCCGACATCATCGCGGCCCGATATGGACGCAACGTCAAGCACTTCCGACCAGGCAAAAACGGTGTTTCCCGCAAACAGCGGTGCCACATGGCGGCCGCCATTGACCGCCGCGACATGGAAGGCATTGGCCAGACCGTTAAAGCTGATGGCACGTGCCAAGGATATAACGTGGCCGCCATAGATCAAGCGGCGGCCAAACCGGCCTTGCGATTCATAAAACTGATTAAAATGCACTTTTGCTGTGTTCTGGAACAGCCGCGTCGCCATTTGGTGTTCGGCTTCTTCGACGGTGAAGCCATCGATATGGTCGATTTTTTCGCCCGGCTTATAATCGCTCCAGCGGTGTTTCGAGCCGGACTGTGCAAAGTCGTAATGCTTCACATCCAAAACAGGGCAGGCATCGCCCAAGGCGTCCGCGCTCAAGGCGCGGGGCAAAATCGGCACAGCATCGGCGGGGGCCGGGGCGTTTGGATCGCGCTTTTTAACCATGACCCAGCGCACATAATCGAGAACCATATCGCCGCGCTGGTTTAACCCCTGCGAGCGCACATAAATCACGCCGGTTTGGCCGTTCGAATTTTGTTTAAGGCCAATAATTTCGGAAACCGCCAAAACGGTGTCGCCGGGGTAAACCGGAGCCAGAAACCGGCAGGCGGCATAGCCGAGATTGGCGACTGCGTTGAGCGAAATATCGGGAACTGTTTTGCCGAACACCACATGAAACACCAGAAAATCATCGATTGGCGCGCGCAGATAGCCGATGCGCTGAGCAAACACATCCGACGATTGCACGGCATGGCGGCAGCCATACAGCGCGGTGTAGAGCGACACATCACCCGTGGAAAAGGTGCGGGGGGTGGCGTGATGAAACACCTGACCGACGCGAAAATCCTCGAAGAAATAACCGGCGTTGGATTTGAGCGCGGAGAGGGGCATGGGGCGAATCCTTGTGCGGCTTTGTTTAGACTGTTTCGCGGTGGTAGCCTAAATCCAGCGCGTTTTCATCTGGAAGTTAGAATAAGCGCTTGAAGCTTTGCCGGTAAAGTGCCTTCGGAGTCCAGCACGGTCAGCATTTTAAGGCGCGAGGTTGCGCCTCTGTCCAGCGTGATGGCGGATTTGGGAATTTGGAGAGACGCACTCAGCAGCCTGATAAGCGCCAGATTGGCTTTGCCATCTTCCGGCACAGCGCGGACATGAACTTTTAGAACTTCGCGGCCATCGCTCAAAAGCTCAACGCCTAAAATCGCGTCCCGCGAGGCTTTCGGGGTGAGGCGGACGGCGATAACAAAACCGTCCGGTGATTTTTGCCAGAACAAGCGGCTTAAAATACGTGAGGGCGCAAATAGCGGGCGATGACGTCTTCGATGAAGAATATGCCGAGGAAGGCGACAATCGGCGACACATCGATGTTGCCCATGGCGGGCATGTAGCGGCGGATGCGGCCCAGAAGCGGCTCGGTCAGGGCATTGAGCGCTGTCCAGATGGACCGCACCAGATCATTGCTGAGATTTATGACGTTAAAAGCAACGAGCCACGACAATATGATGCTGCCTAAAAGCACATATCGGTACAGATCAAGGATGATAACAATGACATCCAGTATGGCTTGCATCGAAGGTCTCCAATTTCAAAACTCGAAAGCTTGTCAGAAGCTTGCTGTAATTCCACAGCTTGATGGCATTTTAGATGGGATATGGTCAAGCGTTGAGCAAGGGCGCACATTCGGCGTTTTGTTCAATCTGGCTGCAAGCTGGCCAGGGCATCCTGCGCTTCCGCCTAAAAAAAGCCGTTTACGCCCTGTTTACCATAAGCTTGGAAGGTGCTGTTTAAGGTGAATCATTTGCCTGCAATGATGGTTGCCAAAACCTTCTATTAACCAAGCCGCGCTAACCATTAAGCATGTTGGCGCGTGCAGTTTGCCACAGGGTCATTTGGCCAAAGGGTCATGGAGTTTTGATATGAACATTTTGCTGGCAGGGCGCACATTCCGCCTGATTGCCGCGCTTGGCGCGGGCTTGGCCTTGAGTGCCTGTGCGAAAAATTCCGCCGATGACGTGCTGGGCGGTAATGGTGCCAACGGTGCCAATGGCCTCAACGGCGGCTTGGCCAATGCCGGTGCCTCCACGCCCGGTTCGATTCAGGACTTTACTGTTAATGTCGGCGACCGCGTGTTTTTTGAGTCTGATCAAACAGATTTGAACGCAACCGGTCAGGCCACATTGGACAAGCAGGCGCGCTGGCTCGGCCAATATGGCAACTATGCCTTTACGGTTGAAGGCCACGCCGATGAGCGCGGCACACGCGAATATAACTTCGCGCTTGGAGCGCGGCGTGCTGAATCGGTTAAAGCCTATCTGATTTCCAAAGGTATCGCAGCCGCACGCATCAAAACCGTGAGCTATGGCAAAGAGCGCCCGGTTGCCACTTGCAACGATATTTCCTGCTGGTCGCAAAACCGGCGCGCGGTGACGGTTCTCAACGGCGGCCAGTCTTAAGCGGGACGCCTCATACAGTTTTTTCAAACCCCTAACTTTAACGGCGCTCGAAAGGGTGCCGTTTTTTTATGGTATTTCATCATATTTTCGCCGCGAGATTTAGTATGCTAGGACAGGAAAAATAGCGGTCATGGCAGGCTTTGATGGCAGCAGGATATTGTTCGAGGATTATTGATGGCACTTATTAAATCGTTGAGGGTCATTGCCCTGTGCGCGGGTGTTTGCGGGACGGCTGCGGGTGTGCTCGCTGTTGGTGCTGCGGCGCAGACCTTGCGGCCGCCGGTGATTTTGCAAAATGACGGGGCCGACGAGACTATGCCCGCCCAACCCGACGAATCCGGGCTGCTGTTGCGCATCAACAAGCTGGAAAATGCGCTGCGCCAGATGAATGGCCAGATCGAACAATTGCAGTTCCAAAACCGTCAGTTGCAAGATCAAATGAAAAAACTTGGTGAGGGCGGTGCCGCAAAAGCCGCGCCATCCGAAACGCCCGCTGTGGCTGCTCCTGCTGCACCTGCTGCGCCCGCGGCAGCCGCTACGACAGGTTTGAAGAAAAGCGATGCCTTTGAACCTTCCGCACAGCCAAACGCGCCGGGCGTGCCGCGCCCGCTTGGCATCGGGCCAGCGCCGGGGCTGGGGATTCCTAAAGATCAGGCACCGGGCACAACCGGGCCGCTGGATATTTCTAAAGCGCCGGTGACAACGGGCGGCACGGTGATTGCCAGTGACGGGCCGATGAGCGCCAAGCAGGAGTATGATCTTGCGGCGGGTTTCTTGCGTCAGGGCCAATATGGCGAGGCGGAAACCGGATTTCGTAACTTTTTGGCCAAACACCCCAAAGACCGGCTGGTGGCTGACGCCACTTTCAATCTTGGTGAAACCTATTTGCAGCGCAATCGTCCAAGGGAGGCTGCCGAGCAGTATTTGAAGGTTTCATCCGATTTCCCCAACGCAACGCGCGCGCCGGAATCGATGCTGCGGCTGGGAATCGCACTCGGGTCTTTGAATGCTCATGAACAATCCTGCGCGACGTTTCAAGAAATATCCCGTAAATATCCTAACGCCTCAACCACTGTGAAGCGCGGCGCGGAGCGGGAAATTGCCAGAAGCAAGTGCTGAGCCGCTGCGCCTTATAGAAACGGCGGCGCTGTTTGCGAAGCTTGCGGGGGTAGATGCGCTTTTGGTGGGTGTGTCAGGCGGGCCGGACTCTGTGGCGCTGTTAGGTTTGCTGGCGCAATGGGCGGCGCAAAACGCGGTGAAGCTTTCCAGCGCGACGGTCGATCACGATTTGCGGGATGGCTCGCGCGCCGAAGCTGAACAGGTTGCGCGGTTCGCCGCCTCCCTGGGGGTAAGCCACAGCATTTTGACGTGGGACAGTCATTTAATCGGGGAATTTAAAAAGCCTGCGGTTGT
>JAYVYB010000101.1:0-10631 GCA_043784625.1 Methylovirgula sp. | reverse complement strand
ATTTCCAGATCAGCGCGGCGCGTAAAGTCTGGCTCTTGAAGCGAAGCTTGTAATAATCGCCACCGCCGTAATCATAGATCACCTGCCCGTAGTCGGCGTAAACATACTCGACACGGCCAACAAGATTATTGGTGAAGGCCTGATCCACACCGGCACCAAGAGTCCAGCCGACGCGGGTTTTGCCGGTTTCCAGAATAACTTTGGCATTATTATCGGTGAAGCGCAGATCGGTGATTGCCACGCCGCCGACGATAAACGGCAAGGTTGTCGGGGTGATGGCATAACCTAGGCGACCACGAATGTTTCCGGCCCAATTTAAAGTGTAGTCATTTGGAAGCACTTTCGTAGCAACACCATGCCCGCGAACGCGGCCAACACTGACATCACCTTCAAGGCCATAAACAAACGCGCCACTCTGAAGATTATAACCAGCCAATCCGCCGCCCAAAAAGCCATTGGTGCGCGCACCGGTCTCGGTGATCGTGCCGCTGTCATCAACGCGGGTGCTGCCCCACATATGGCCAAAATGCGCGCCGACATAGGCTCCGGCCCAGGTGAACACGGGTGCCGCAACCACGGGCGCAATCAGCGGCGCTTTTTTGCTCGGCAAATCCGCCGCCGAAACGCTGCCGCCGAGTGCCGCGAGCGTGGCCAGCGCGAAGATCGAAGTTTTAACAATGTTTGACATGCAATTTTGCCCCTAAAGTTGCGCTCAAGAATAATTCAGCGCACCAATCCTGCAAGGTGCAATTTGGATTTTGACACCGCAAAACATGACCTGTGCGCTGAATTATCGCCATTGTGCCCTAAAAACCACAGTATTGGGCAGCGGTGCTATTGTAGTTGCAGCGTATTGGCTCTGCCCGCCATCATATCCTGCACCATCGGCACAACCTTGGTGCCATAAAGCTCAATACTGCGCATCAATTTGTCATGCGGCAGAGAGCCGGAACTGTATTTCATGCTGAACCGCGATATGCCCAATATTTGTGCAGTTGAGGCAATGCGCTTTGCAACTGTCTCCGGCGTTCCTGCATACATCGAACCGTGAGCAACTTCGGACTCAAAATCGGCCCGCGTCGCAGCGCCCCACCCGCGCTCGCCGCCAATACGATCACGCATGGCTTTCCAGTGCGGAAACAGGTCTTCGCGCGCTTGCTCTTCGGTGTCAGCAATATAGCCATGTGAATGCAGCCCCACCGGCAGTTGCGGCTTGCCAAGCTTGGTCAGCGACTCGCGGTAGAGCTGAACAAACGGCAAAAAGCGCTGCGGCGCGCCGCCGATAATTGCCAGCATCATCGGCAAGCCATAGTGCGCCGCGCGCACAGCCGAATTCGGGCTGCCGCCAACCCCGATCCAAGTCTTGAGCGTGCCATGCTCGATGGGCGGAAACACGCTGATATTGGTCAGCGGCGCGCGGGTTTTGCCACGCCACGTCACTGGCGTTTGCGGCAACAATTTCGTGAAAAGGTCGAGCTTGTCTTCAAACAACACCTCGTAGTCCTTCAAATCCAGCCCGAACAGCGGGAAACTTTCTATGAACGAACCGCGCCCGAGCACCACCTCCGCGCGGCCGCTGGAAATGGCATCAAGCGTTGAAAACCGCTGAAACACCCTGATCGGATCATCCGAGCTGAGCACAGTCACCGCCGAACCGAGCTTTATAGATTTGGTTTTCGCCGCAATGGCCGCAAGCACCATCTCGGGCGCGGTCACCGCAAAATCGGCACGGTGATGTTCGCCAACCCCGAAAAAATCTAAGCCGACCTGATCTGCCAGCACCCCTTCAGCCACCACATTGCGGATAACCTGCGCCTGAGACAGCAACTTGCCGCTCGCATCAAAGGTCACATCGCCAAATGTATCTATCGCAAATTCAAGCTGCCCGCTCATGAGTATCGTCCTTGTTTCAATGCCTGCATACAACGTGGGAATTAACCATAGCCAACACAACGCTCTAAAAATGCAAACAATCGATTGATTTTTGCAATGAACAAAAATAGAACAAAAAGGGTAAACAACAGAACATAATCCAAACAAAAGAACAAAGGAAACGGCTATGATGTTTGTTCTCGACTTCCTCTCGCCCATTCTCGCGGTTATCAGCGGTATTGTGCTGTTGCAATTCGGCAATAGCTGAGACCGTTTTGCAGCAAAACGGGACGATGAAATGGTGTTGTCAAATTTCTGTTCCCGAACCATGCTGTACTTAACGCGTTAGTCCGGACAGGCATTTCAGCCGCCGCGACCGGGCAACGCCAAGGGGGGGCAAGACCATGCGCAACATCGCAACAACTATGTTTGCCAGGTTTGCGTTTATCGCAGTGGTCTTGTTCGCCAGCGGGCCTGTCGCCGGGGCTGGCACCACACAGACGGCGGTTCAGGCGGGCGGAACCACAGCGGCTTTATTGCTGCCAGCCAAGCCCCGCGCCAGCATCATCCTACTGATCGGCGGCCCCGGCCATGTTGGTGTTGACGCCGATGGCAACATCGGCCGCGGCGAGGGCAACCAGCTTGCCCGCACCAGAGCAGCCTATGCCGCGTGGGGCTTTGCTGTGCTTGTGCCCGATGCGGGCTATGATCTGGCCGCGCTTGTCGCCTATATGGCAGCGATCAAGCGCCCTGTTGCGGTAGCAGCGACCAGCCGTGGCACACAACGCGCCGCCAGTGGCATTGCCGCCGGAGCGCGCCCGGACCGGCTGATTTTAACATCCGGCTTTTTAAGCGCTCAATCTGGCGATGGCGAAAGTGTTATGGACATTCTTGGCTCGCCCGCAGCACTGCCGCCGACGCTCGTTATTCATCATCGCGAAGACGGTTGCAGCAAAACCTCGCCCGCTGGTGTCGCGCCTTTTATCGCCTGGGCGCAAGGCAAGGCGCGCGTCACCTGGCTTTCGGGAGGAACCTCCGATGGTGACCCCTGCCAAGCCGAGGCCCACCACGGTTTTGCCGGAATAGATGGACAGGTTGTCTCGGCCATATCCGGCTTTGTCCACTAAGTTAAACCGCGATCGGCGCTTTGATATTCGGATCGGCTACGTACCCCTCAATGACGAAGTCCTCGAACTTGTGCTCAAAAATCGAGGCGCGCGGGGCAAGTTTCAGGTGCGGCAAAGCCTTGGGCGTCCGGCTCAATTGCAGCTTCGCCTGCTCGATATGGTTGAGATAAAGATGCGCATCGCCAAACGAATGCACAAAGTCGCCAACCTCAAGCCCGCTGGCTTGCGCCATCATATGCGTGAGTAGCGCATAGGACGCGATGTTGAACGGCACACCTAGAAATATATCCGCCGAGCGCTGATAAAGCTGGCAGGACAGCTTGCCATCCGCCACATAAAACTGAAACAGGCAATGGCACGGGGCCAGCTTCATCTTGGGAATATCGGCGACATTCCACGCCGAAACAATCAGCCGCCGCGAATCCGGATTGGTTTTGATTTGCGCCAAAACATCGCGGATTTGGTCGATCTCGATGCCGCCTGCGCCCTGCCATGAGCGCCACTGTTGGCCATACACCGGCCCCAGATTGCCCTGCGCATCCGCCCACTCGTCCCAAATCGAAACGCCGTGGTCATTCAGATATTTGATGTTGGTGTCGCCGTTCAAAAACCACAGCAGTTCATAGATAATGCTTTTGAGATGCAATTTCTTGGTTGTGGTCAGCGGAAAGCCCTTGGCGAGGTCAAACCGCATTTGTGCGCCAAACACCGAGAGCGTGCCGGTGCCGGTGCGGTCGGTTTTGCGGGTGCCGTTGTCCAGAACATGGCGCATCAGATCGAGATATTGCTGCATAATAATTCCTGCCGATTCCGCCGCACCTTATCGCGTCATCGCAAACAAAACACGCGGTTTCACACTTTGCCCACTTCAAAACCAAAGCGCTTTAAGCCATAAAGAATAAAATCAAACGGGGTGGAAACATGCTTTTGTCTTGCGGCGACGCGCTCATCGATTTTGTGCCGGCCAAATCTGTCGACGGCAAGGACGCTTATGTGCCTGCCGTGGGCGGCTCGTGTCTGAATGTCGCCACCGCAATGGCGCGGCTGGGCGCGCCCACCGGCTTTGTCGGCGGCGTCTCCACAGACCTGTTCGGCAAGCTGATCGCCGAACACCTCACCGCCTCCAATGTCGCGCTCGATTATACCACCCGCCCCGATATGGAGACCACCTGCGCTTTCGTGAAGCTGGTCAATGGCGCGGCGCAATATGCCTTTTATGATGAAACCACCGCATCGCGCACATGGACCTACCAGCCGGGTTCAATCCCGTTTGAAAAAATCGAGGCGGTGCATATCGGCTCAACCACATTGATCAACCCGCCCTCTGCCGATTCTTATGAGGCGCTGGTCACCGCCGCGCGCGAAAAATGCATCATTTCGTTTGACCCGAACGTGCGGCCAACTTTAACCAAAGACAAGCCAACCTACGTTGCCCGCATGAACCGGCTGGCGAAAATGGCCGATATTGTCCGCATGTCCGACGAGGATTTTGAATTCCTCTATGGCCACCATGATTATGCGCCGATGGCGGCAAAGTGGTTGCAGGAGGGCGCCAGCCTTGTTCTGGTAACCCGTGGCGGCGATGGCGTTTTGGCCTTTGCCCGCAGCGGTCACACTGAAGCGGCTTCGGTGCAGGTGAAAGTCGCCGATACCATCGGCGCGGGCGACACCTTTCAGGGTGCCATGTTGGTTGCCCTGTCCGAGGCGGGTTTGCTCAAAAAAGACAAGCTGAAAAATATCTCGCTGGAACAGATCAACGCGGCGCTGGCCTTCGCCACTAAAGCGGCCAGCATCACCGTATCGCGCCCCGGCGCTAACCCGCCGTGGCGGAATGAGATGTGAGGGAAAAATGAGCTGCAGGATTTTGTAAGTTTAATTACACGTATCAGACAACGTTCCTCGCATTTTCACGACGGTTGCTTTAATTCCATCAACGTCTTCGGCATCAGTACCGCAGTGTCCAGAATTATTATCAGCAATGCCAATCACCCGCTCAGATGCGCTTATCGCCCGCTTGAAGAGGGTGCACAGGACTGGTTTTTGGGTGGACTTGTTATTTTTTAGCGCTTCGCCAGACCTGATCATGGCTTTAAGGGCAGGCATTAAACTCGAACATGAAGTGTCGGCCGCAAAGGCAGACCCGGCGACACCGGTCATAAAAACGGTCAGCGCTAAACTTGCGGCAAAATTTTTGCATTTTAAAAATTTCATACGAAGTGCCCTCGTGTTTTTCTCGTGGGATTTGCAACTGGAAACAAACGAACCCTTGCCAACATAAACGCCAGCATAAACATGTCGAGTTACAAGGGTCGTAACGCAGGCATAGGCACGGCGGGAAACAACGGGCCTCATAGTTCGACGCCTCGGCGCTAACCCGCCCTGGCGGAACGAGATGTGAGGCAGTCTCATCTCCGCAACGTAATTGCACGAAGTCGGAGCGCTTGGGTGCGCAACAGGTTAGCGGCGTTTGCCCCAAAATGACATAATCAGCGGCAGTCCCGCCAAAATTAACAGGATAACTGCCAAGGGCACGGTGGTTACAAAGCCGAGATGTTTAAAACCAAGCGCGCCGACAATTCCGCCAAGGATAAATGCAGAAAGCAGCGAGCACAAAAGCAACAGCTTCCTCAAATCTGCCTCAACCCGAGCAGCCGCAATTTCACTGCGGTTCCAATAGGCCAGCTTGCCAAGTTCGATGCCAATATCAGTCACCAGCCCGGTAACATGGGTTGTGCGGATGCGCGCTTGCGAAACTTTAGTGATAATGGCGTTTTGTAGCCCCATGATGAAGCAAAGCAGAGGCACCAGCAAATATACCTTATCCTCGAACGAGGCGAAAAGTCCGAAACACAGCAAAAACACCGCCTCGAGCAACAACGGAAAGGTAAACTGGTTGCGCGTGTCATGACGGCGGCCCCAATTGATCAAAATCGCCGAGCACGCCGCCCCCGCCATGAACGAAAGCAGCGCCCCCGCACCCAATAACGCCAAGACGAAATTGCCCAACGCAAAACTATCCGCGACCGCCGATGCGATGCCTGACATATGCGAAGTGTATTGCCCGACGGCCAGAAAGCCACCGGCATTTACAGCGCCCGCAACAAAACAAAGCGTTTGACCAAGATGCGCATCTGCCGCAGCATTGCGTTCAGCACTCGTTAGGCGCCGCAAATAGGAGATAGCGCGCAGTCCGCCGCGCTTCAATAAAGGCTGTTTCATGCCACGGTCATCGGCGAAACAAGGGCGCTTTGTCAAACAGTCTGGCTACAGCGCAATTATCCCTCACCCCTCCGCTGCCACTTTGGGCAGATCAATGCACATAATGAGGCGCTCAACCTTTGTGACACTGATGGTCATTTCAGTGCACCGGTTTCCTCAGGCGATGCACCGCAGTATTTCGTCTGAACCGATGCTATTCACGCCGAATGATGAGCGGCGGGAGGCCATTGCGTGACAATGGCCGTGATGCACCTGTGGTTTGATAGAAATCCCGGCGACTACGACAGCCAAGCCAATTTGCGCTAGGCCGGAAACAATATTGCCTCATAATCCGCCGCGCCGTGCAAAACATGAAGTATTTCAACAGTTTCAGCATTGATGCGATAAAAAATCAGATAATTGCCATAGGGTCTGCGGCGCACCCCAAGCTTTTCCCATTTTGGCACCAATGGAAACGCAGTTGGCAAACCACCTAATCCGAGACAGCGCGCGAAGAGTTCATCAATAAATGTCGCAGCTCTTCCGGGCTTATCGCGGGCAATGAAGCGTCCAATGTCGAGAATATCAGCATAGGCAGAATCGGATATTGAAACGTTCATCAATCGTCGCTGCGCTCATGCGGGACGCCCGCTCCCAACCCAAGCTCCGCCCTCAAACGCTTGAAGGCCTCATCAAGCGGCATAAGCCGCCCCGCCTCCGCATCCGCAATGCCTTTTGCAAGCGCAGCGTCAAGAGTTTGCAATTTGGTCGCGCGGTCGCGTTCCTGCAGATATTTGTCGCGCAAGAGGTCGCGGATATATTCGCTGCTTGAGGCATACGCGCCACGGCGAACCTCGTCGTGTACAAAATTTTCCAATTCCCGCGTCAAAGTAAGTGTCATCTGTCCGGCAGGCTTCATAGGTGGTGCTCCTAAAAGCACACTATATCAAAGTGTAAAAAAGTGTATAGCACTTTGCGCCACTCAGATTCCCCCTCACCCCTCCGCCGCCACCTCAAATGCCTCGATAGCGGCATTTGCCAGTTCATCGGCGAAGAAATCTGTCGCCACTTTGGGCGAAAAGGTAAAAGTGTCGAGCCCGTCGGCAGCCAGCTTTGCCACATCGCCCGCGCTGCGCAGGCTCGCCACCAAAATGCGCGTATCGCCGCCCGCCGCCCGAGCGCCCTTGTGCATAGCGACAATGTCGCCAAAACCATCACGATTGGCATCGTTTATTCGCCCCAGATAGGGCGCGGAATAGCTCGCGCCGATCGCACTGGCCAACAGCGCTTGCGCCGGTGTGTAAACAGCGGTGAGCGTAACCCGTGTGCCCGCCGCTAACAGCGCCTTGGCGGCATGAATCCCAGCTTCGTTGGTCGGAATTTTGACCACCACGCGCGGATCGATCAGCGCGAGCTCGCGGCCATTGGCAATGTAAGCCTCTGCTGTGCGGCCCCAAGTTTGAATTTGCACCTCTTGCACGCCCAGCGCAAAAGCAGCGCGCGCCAGATCGCGCAAGCTGGCGTGAGTGCAGGCAACACCCGCCGCCTTGAGCAAAACCGGGTTGGTCGTCACCCCATAAAACAAGCCGGTGGGAAGCCACTTTGCCCACTCTTTGACATCGGCAGTATCGAGAAAAAACCGTAACGCGGAGGCGCTTGCCATGAATGTGCTCTTTAAAGTTGCAGTGAAGCGAAACGCCACGAGAAGCGCAACGAAATCTTAATCACGTTTGGTATCGGAAAATCAACCTGTCTCAACACTTCGTTAAGATTACCAATGTCTAAATGCATGTTGATAAAATTGAATCGCCCATCTTAAAACCGACCATTTCGCATGCATTTTGTTTCAACATTGCCGTGTTTACAGCCCGTTGCCGCGTCTTTGGCAGTGGCTCTGCAACGGAGGCAGGCTTTCTCGAAACCAAATCAGGCAGTATTTTCGCAACAGCAGCCCATTAAGACCAATAGAGCGGTAAAGACCAATAAAATGACCGAAGATCGCCGCCATATCCCCGTTTTACGCACCGAGGCCCTGGGTGTGCTGAATGTCCATAGCGGCGGACTTTATCTTGATGCCACCTTTGGCGCAGGCGGATACAGCCGCGAAATCCTCAAAACCGACAATACACGCGTCATCGGCTTTGACCGCGACCCCAATGCCATCCGCGATGCGCAAGCGATGGTGCGCGATTTTGCTCCGCGCCTCACGCTGGTGCAAAGCCCGTTCAGCGCCTTTGAGACCTACCTCGACGAAAAGCTCGACGGCATAGTCATGGACATCGGCGTGTCCTCAATGCAGATCGACGAAAGCGAGCGCGGTTTTTCATTCCGGTTTGACGGCCCGCTTGATATGCGCATGTCGCAAAGCGGCCCCACCGCCGCAGATATTGTTAACGGCGCCGATGAAGAGCGCCTTGCCAACATCCTGTTTTACTATGGCGATGAACGCGCCTCGCGCCGCATTGCCAAAGCGATTGTCATGGATCGCGCTAAAACCCCCTTCACCAGTACTTTGCAACTGGCGAGCCTGCTTGGACGGCTGCTCCCGTCCAAACCAACTGAGATCAACCCCGCCACCCGAACCTTTCAAGCGCTGCGCATCGCCGTCAATGATGAGTTGGGCGAGCTCTACCGCGCATTGGAAGCCGCAGAACGCGCGTTGAAGGAGGGTGGCGTGCTCAGCGTCGTGACCTTCCATTCGCTCGAAGATCGTATCGTGAAACAGTTTTTTGCCAGCCGCACCGGTAAGGGGCAGGCGATTTCGCGCTATTTGCCCGGCGAAATTGCGCCGCCCGTCGCCACCTTCAAGTTTGAGGCCAAGCAGCCGGTTTTGCCCTCTCAACAAGAAACATCGGACAACCCCCGCTCCCGCTCGGCAAAATTACGCTTCGCCACGCGGCTGGCCGCCCCTGCCCGCCCCGCTGACCCGAATTTGGCCAAACTCGCCGGCCTGCCCGAACCCGTAAGGAGGCGCTGATATGTGGCGCTTAATGCATTTTGTGGCCATTGCCGCGCTCATTGGCAGCGCCGGTTATGCCTATTCAATAAAATATGAAACCATGTGGTATGCCGAACAGGTGATTATCGCCCGCAATGCCATAGTCAAAGAACACGACACCATTAGCCAATTGCGCGCCGAATGGGCAAATCTGTCGCGACCGGACCGCGTGCAGGAGCTGGCCGAAAAATATCTCGATCTGAAACCTTTGGCGCTCAACCAGATTGGACGGATGCGCGATATTCCCGAAATCGCGCCCAAGGTCGATGTCATTGCCAACACCATCGACACCTTGAGCACCGGCTCGGTGGTGACGCCTTCGCAAAAGCCCAAAGCCGCACCGGCAAAACCGCTGGTTCATCCCAAACCCAGCCTCACAACTCCGGGCAATCATAAACCATGAGTGAAGCCTCCGCCATGAGCGACACCGCTGCGACACCTGAAGCCGCCAAACCTGACGTTGCGTCGGCAGCAAAGCCAGCTGCCAAAAAGCCACAGTGGAAGCTGTTCGACAAGCGCTGGATTTTCGCCGATGTCAGCAAATCCAACAGCCGGGTCAAGCTGGTGGCAGTGGGGTTTGTAATGTTGTTTGCCGCCATAAACGGCAAGCTCATCTATCTCGGCCTCAAGCCGGAACCGGCGCAAACGGCCAAAAGCGCCGCATCTGACGCCATCTCCGGCGCGCGGCCGGACATTCTTGACCGCAATGGCGATGTGCTGGCCACTGACGTTAAGGTGATGTCGATTTTTGCCGAACCCAAACGCATCATCGACAAGGATGAAGCGGTAGAATTGCTCACCGCCGTGCTGCCCGGCGTTGATGCCAAAGAGCTGCGAGAACGTATCGGTTCGCGCAAGGGCTTTATCTGGGTCAAGCGCGCCGTCACCGAGAAAGAGCGCGCCGAAGTGTTCCATCTTGGCTTGCCCGGCATCGGATTTTTGCCCGAGCATAAGCGGTCCTATCCGAACGGGCCGATTGCCGCGCATGTGGTTGGCTTCACCAATACCGACAATAACGGCATTGCCGGAATGGAAAAATACATCGACGGTGAGGGTCTTGCCGATCTGCACGGTGCGGGCTTTCGCCTGACGCCGGAAGACCTGAAACCGATCCAACTTTCGATAGACATCAAAGCAACGCACGCGCTGCGGGATGAGTTAGTCTGGGGCATGGGGCACTTCAAAGCCAAGGCCGCCGCCGGAGCCATTATGGATGTCAACACCGGCGAGGTTGTCGCCATGACCTCCCTGCCCGATTATGATCCTAACACTCCCGCCGAGGCGCTGGACCCTAACCACATCAACCGCGCAGTTGTCGGCGTTTATGAAATGGGTTCGACGTTTAAGGCGCTGACTTTGGCGATGGCGATGGATTCGGGCAAAGCCAACCTCAACACCCGCGTTGATGCGCGCGGCACGCTGCGTTATGGCCGCTT
>JAYVYB010000100.1:0-15593 GCA_043784625.1 Methylovirgula sp. | reverse complement strand
TTACGCAGCAAATACGGATAGATTTTGTGTCCATAGGATTGCGGAACGCGATCCGTACCGGATCACTATGGCGCAGGCTTGGAGGTGTTTGGCCGTCGATAAATCGCTGCAATGCCCATTTGCTTCATCACGCAGACAAATGTTTGCAGTCTGCGCAACAGCTTGACTGCTTGAGACATGCAGACGGCCAATCCTGTGGCCTTCGCCGATCAGAAAGCCTTGCAACATCCGCGCTCCGGCACACGGATAATTCAAATGCAATTCGTCGATCCGGCGCTGAAGTGCAAGGTCAGAGCTCGAAACAGCACGAGGCAGATAATAAACCGAGCCTCGGCTGATACCCAATTCTCTCGCCTGCCTGACAATTGGAAGCCGATGGGAACGATCAATCATCGCTTTGCGCTCAGCAAACCCGCTTTGGTGAGCGCGCCTTCCAAAAAGCTTGTCATCGGGCTAGACCCGAGGATCATTGACCAAGGTCAATTCTTCGATCTTGGCATGGAGCACTTTGAGATCAACGGGCGGCGCGGTGGGGTCAGTTCGTTGCTCCGAGCCGAAAATGCCGGCGGCGGCTTCCGGGAGCCGCATTTTTCAGATGTTGATCTGATTGGCATGCACATCAAATTGCTGCGCAAGTTCCGCCAAGGCCTTTTCGCCCTTGATTGCGGCGAGAGACACTTTAGCTTTGAAAGCCGGGGTATGGTTCCGGCGTGGTCGTCTTGTCATAATTGCTCCTGTTCGCGGCAGCATACGCCGCTTTCGAACAGAAATACCACTTATCGAGGCTGTTCAGAATTTCCAGACCACCTCTGTCCAGTCTTTCAGCAAGGCGTCAATCAACAGGCGGCACATTGCGCCGCTTGTTTCAGCCAAAAACGTTAGCTACCGAGCCGCGCTCCACCAGCGGGCCGTCAATTTTAAATGTCAGCGGCCGGATGGTTTTGTTGTGGACTGCAAGGTCTATCAGCAGGTCAGTTGCCCTGCGGCCCATCTCATAATTTGGCAAGCTCAAAGTCGATAGCGGCGGGTGGGTGTAGCGCGCCAATTCCTGATCATCATAGCCCATGATTGAAACGTCCTGCGGCACCTGCAAGCCCATCTCGCTGGCCGCCTCCATCGCGCCCATAGCCATCAAATCATTGGCACAAAACAGCGCCGTAGGCGGTTTGGGCAGGCTCAACAGTTCACGCGCGAGCTGATAACCGCGCAGCGGCAACCAGTCACCATCGCGCACCAATCCGGGTTCAAAAGCAATGTCGGCTGTGGCCAGCGCTTGACGAAAGCCCTTCAGGCGATCTGCGGCAGCGTCCATCCAAGCTTCGCCATTGATAAAGCCAATGCGTTTGTGACCTTTGCTGATCAAATATTGCGTTGCAGAAAAGGCTCCCGCCACTTCGCCGGGCACAACCGCGTGCATGCGGCGGTCTTTGGTGTAGCAGTTTAGCAGCACCGTCGGCATGCCCTCCAAGGCGGCGGGCGGCGACACCATACGGGTGAAAATAGTTGAATAAATCACCCCGACGACATTGGGATCGCGCTTGATCGCCTCTATTGTGGCGGCCTCCAGCTCCGGATTGGAGCGGGTCACGTGGGCCGAAACCAAGAATCCAGCCTCCCAAGCCGCATCGCGCGCGCCATCAAGATTGACCACCGGATGCGGGCTGGTGGAAATTTCATCAACCAGATAGGCGATGGTGTTGCGCTCAAGCGCGGAGCGTTCCTGTCGGCGCAGGCCGGGCAATTCATAGCCGATATCGCGGGCGGCGCTGAGCACCCGCTCCCGCGTGATGTCCGAAATGCGCGCGCCGACCATCTGATTCAGCACCAGTGAAACGCTGGATTGGGAGACGCCGGCAACGCGGGCAACATCAATCATCGTGGGCCGCCCGCGCGGCGCAAGCGTTTGTGCTTCGATGGCGCTTTGCAGCGAAACACGCAGACTGCCATGCGATCCGGCTGGGAGTTTTTTCATAAGGTGTTGGTCTCCGGCATGTCTCTCTCTGGCTTAAAGTGGGCCGCCTATACCATTTCCCGCGTTGCCCGCAGCATTTTTATTTTCGGGGAACGGAACTTGGCATTTTCTTTCAGGAGTTTGGCGTTTTGACAGGGTTGGCGTTTTTTCAAATAGGTGCTTGACTGATAATAATATTAGTAATTGTATTATCGCAAGTCCAAAGCAAATATTCAATTGTATGACATTTGGGCTTGACTTGCTAACATTCTAGCATTTTTATGGTCACCGAGCCGCTGCCCCTAAAAAGCGGCCACCAACAGTTTCCCGGAGGAAATACCATGGTCTCAACACTACGTTTCTCGATGACGCGTCGCGCTTTGCTGCTCGCCACTGTCGCCTTTAGCGCTGGCGCAATCAGCGCAGCTCACGCTGACGGCTTGCCGCCCTTGAAGCCAAAAGCCACCTACAAAGTTGGCTTCGCCCAGACTGAAAGCAACAATCCTTGGCGTTTGGCGCAAACCGCCTCGATGCAGGAAGAAGCCAAGAAGCTCGGCTGGCAGTTGGTTTACACCGATGCTGCAGGCTCTGCCGCCAAGCAGGTTGCTGACGTAAACAGCATGATCGCTCAGGGCGTTGATGCGATTTTCTTGTCCCCGCGTGAAGAAAAGCCCCTGATTCCTGCTGTTATGGCTGCCAAAAAGGCCGGTATCCCGGTTTTCTTGATTGACCGTAACGTTGACGCCACTTTGGCAAAACCCGGCGTTGACTACGTAACCTTCATCGGTTCCGACTTTGTGCTCGAAGGCAAACAGGCTGGTGAATGGCTGGTTAAGGCCACCGGCGGCAAAGCCATCATTCTTGAACTGGAAGGCTCGACCGGCTCTTCTCCTGCCAATGACCGCAAAAAAGGCTTTGATGACATCATTGCCGCTAATCCGGGTATGAAAATTGTTGCCTCGCAAACGGGCGACTTTGCCCGCGACAAGGGTCGTCAGGTTGCTGAATCGCTGCTGCAGGCGCATCCTGAAGCAACCGTGATTTATGCGCATAACGATGAAATGGCGATTGGTGCTATTGCAGCGATTGAAGCGGCTGGCAAAAAGCCAGGCAAAGACATTTTGATCGTATCGATTGACGGCGAGAAAGATGGCTTGCAGGCGATTATTGACGGCAAAATGGGCGCAACAGTAGAGTGCAATCCGCGCTTTGGGCCCGCCGCCTATGCTGCTGCTATTGCCTATTCGAAGGGCGAAAAAATCCCTCCGACAATGGTCAACAAGGACAATTTCTACGATATCAGCAATGCTGCTGCGAGCATCGCCACCTCCTACTGATCTAACCTGCTCGGTATGAGTCTGGAGCCTGATCTCACATCAGGCTCCAGTTTTACATGTCATCTGCATGATGTAATCGGCATGATGTCAGGTGCGGTTTTAGTGTTTTTGCGGGGACGGGTGAATTCGGCCCGCAGGTGTTGCCGCACTGTGCTGTTGCTTGCTGCTCAGCGCGCGTTGTGGCATGCTAGCACTATACTAAGCTGTAGTTTTCGCCTCCATCTCACGTCTATGTGCCTTTAAGGGTTCGAATGGCTCTCTCTCTTTTATCGATGCAGCGTATCAGCAAAGCTTTTGGTGGAATTCCTGCCCTTTCCGCCGCGTCGTTGCAAATTGACGCTGGCGAAGTGCATGCGCTGGTCGGCCAAAATGGCGCCGGTAAATCGACAATGATCAAAATTCTCACGGGATATTACCGCAAGGATGCGGGCGATATTCAGTTTGATGGTGCAAGTTTTGAGGTGGCCTCGCCACAGGCGGCGCAAACAGGCGGCATCAGCACCATCTACCAAGAGATTAATCTGGTGCCTTATCGATCGGTGGCGGAAAATATTTGCCTTGGCCGCGAAAAGCGCCGCTTTGGCCTGCTCGATTGGCCGGCAATGTATGAAGATGCGCGGGCGCTAATTGCCCGCTTCAATATCAACTTCGATGTGCGCCAGCCGTTGGTGAATTTTAACACCGCCACACAGCAGATGGTGGCCATTGCCCGCGCCATTGGCTTCAAAGCCAAGCTGGTGATTATGGACGAGCCAACCTCCTCGCTGGATGAGCGCGAAGTCGGTGTGTTGTTTGATGTTATCCGTCAACTCAAAGCCGAGGGCGTCTCGGTGATCTTTGTCAGCCATAAGCTTGATGAGCTGTATCAGGTGTGTGACCGGGTCACCATTATGCGCGACGGACAAAGCGTTAAGACTGCGGCGATGGCGGATTTGAGCCAGCTCGAATTGATTGCCTCGATGTTGGGCCGCGACATTGCGCAGGTTTCGCGCCGCACCACCGCTTTCGGGGACAGAAATTTTGCAAAGCAGGCCAGCTCCGAAGCGCCGCTGTTGAAAGTCTCAAATCTGCGGGCCGGCCGTAAAGTGCTGGATGTGAGTTTTGACATGCGGCGCGGCGAAATCATCGGCCTGGCCGGATTGCTTGGCGCAGGCCGCACCGAAACCGCGCGGGTGATTTTTGGCGAAGATCAACCCCAAGGCGGCGCTTTGGAGTTGAAGGGGCACGCCTTTAACCCGCGCGACCCGCGTGACGCTATTGCAGGCGGTCTCGGATTTTGTTCGGAAGACCGCAAGCTGGAAGGCATCATTCCAGACATGAGCGTGGGCGAGAATCTCACCTTGGTTTTGTTGCCGCATTTGAGCAAGGCGGGCATTGTCGATGAAGCCGCCAAAGCCAAAATCGTTGAAAAATTCATCGCCCGACTCGGCGTGAAATGCTCGGGGCCGAACCAGAAAATCCGCGAACTTTCCGGTGGTAACCAGCAAAAAGTGTTGCTGGCGCGCTGGCTGGCGACAAATCCGCAACTGTTGATTCTCGATGAGCCGACGCGCGGCATTGATGTGGGTGCCAAAGCCGAAATTCAAAGTTTAATCAATGATATGGCAAAAGATGGGCTTTCAGTGTTGATGATATCGTCCGAGCTTGAAGAGGTCATCGAAGGCGCGGACCGGGTTTTTGTGCTGCGCGAGGGGCATTCCGTTGTGGAATTTGCGCATAGCGACCTCAGCGAACACGCCATTATGCAGGCGATGGCCCAGCCCGAGAAACCTGCTCCAGGGACAAGTTCACCGGCGATGAGTCCAGGAGCGCCGCTATGAGCGAACTTACCCGCACTGCGCCCGCTGCCCGCAGCTTCCGCTGGCAGGATTTTTTTGCCCGCCACGGCACTTTGCTGGTGTTGCTGGCCTTGGTGGCGTTCAACATCATCGCCACACCAAATTTTATGTCGGTGCGGACTTTAAACGTTAATCTGACGCAAGTTGCCACCATTGTTATTGTGGCGGTGGGCATGACCATGGTGATCGCCACAGGGGGCATTGATCTGTCCGTCGGCTCGCTGATGGCAATCGCCGGAGCGCTGGCACCCTTGATCTTTTTGGGAAAAATTGTGCATTTCGGCAATATTTACGTTGCCGTCGCCGTCGCCATGGTGGTTTCGGTGTTTGTTGCCGGGCTGTTCGGATGGTTTAACGGCTGGCTGATCACCCATTTTAAAATTCAGCCAATCATCGCCACATTGGTGCTGTTCATCGCCGGGCGCGGAATTGCGCAGGTGGCCACCAATGGCAATTTGCAGGCGTTCAAAGTGCCCGAATTTCAGTTTATCGGGCTGGACCGCTGGTTTGGCGTTCCGGTGCAGGTTATTGTGATGGTGGTGCTGGTTGCCGCCGCCACCTGGACAATGCGCAGCACCTTGTTCGGACGGCAAATATTGGCGGTTGGCGGCAATGAGCGCGCGGCGCGGCTGTGCGGGATGCCGGTCAGCACCACCAAGCGCTGGGTTTATTTCATCAGCGGCATTTGCGCCGGTATTGCCGGATTGGTGGTGATTGCGATCAATTCCTCCAGCGATGCCAACCTTGTGGGGCTGGGTATGGAGTTAGATGCCATCGCCGCTGTGGCAGTTGGCGGCACATCTTTAAGCGGTGGCCGCGCCTCCGTGCTTGGCACTTTGATGGGCGCGCTCATCATCCAGCTGGTGCGGTTCACCTTGCTGGCCAATGGCATTCCCGATGCGGCGGCGCTGGTGGTGAAAGCCGCCATCATCGTTGCGGCAGTGTGGCTCCAGCGCCAAAACGGAGCAAGAGCATGACCAAGACTGTGTTTAACATGCTGGGCCGCCACGGTGTAGTGATTGCGCTGGCGCTGTTGCTGCTGTTTGGCGCGCTGCGCTACGAGCATTTTTTGGGCCTGTTTAATATTTCCACGGTGCTGCGCTACAATTCGATGTTTGCGCTGGTGGCTTTGGGCATGTGCTTTGTCATCATGACCGGCGGTATTGACCTGTCGGTTGGGTCTACGGCTGCGTTGGGCAGTGTGGTTGCGGCGCTGCTGAGCCCCTATGGCGTGGTTGCCGGCACGCTGGGGGGTATTTGTGCAGGATTGGTGATCGGCTGCATCAATGGCCTGATTGTAACCCGCCTGCAAATATTGCCATTTATCACCACGCTTGCCACCATGCTGGCTGCCAGCGGCAGTGCACTGTTGCTGGCTAAAAATCAGTCGGTTTCAGTGTCTTATGAAAGCGGCTTTACCGAGCTGGGGCAGGGTGACTTTTTTGAGTTGCCGATTCCGGCTTTGATTGCCGCAGCTTTTTACATTGTTGCGTCCTTGGTGCTTAACCTCACCAGCTCCGGCCGCACGGTTTTGGCGGTTGGCGGCAATGAGGACGCTTCACGTTTGATGGGGCTGCGCACAGATCGTATCAAGTTTCTGGTTTATCTGGCCAGCGGCGGTTTGGCCGGTTTGGCTGGGGTGATTCTCGCCTCGCAGTTTGGTGCGGGGCAACCGATCGAGGGCGTCGGTTGGGAATTGTTTGCCATTGCCTCGGTGGTGGTGGGCGGCACTTTGCTCACCGGCGGTGTCGGTTCTGTCGGGGCAACTCTGGCTGGCGTCTTGTTGTTGGGGTTGATCTTCAACATTCTCAACTTCGAAAACGGCTTGGGCTGGATCAGTCTGTCCGCCTATTGGCAATCCGTGATCAGAGGCCTGTTTTTGCTGGTTGTGGTGATTTTGCAGGCGCGGCTGGCGCGGCAAAAAGCCTGACGCAGCCATGCGGGCAAAACCTTTAGGAGTGCGTGATGAGCGGGCAAAATTCTGCGTCTGCAACACCTGATTTCGCCACCGAGGTGGAAACCTTGTATCGGGACGGTATTGTCGGCCTGAAAGGAGCCTTTTCGCGGTCTTGGGTTGAGGACATGCGCGAAGACATGATGACCGCCTTCTGGTCTGCCATTCAGCGCCCGGGCGGGGCGGTGGGGCGCGGGCCGCGCCGCTGGTATGTGGAAACGCATCCGGAAGACTTTCGCGGCTTTGTTGATTTGATCACGCATCCGTTTGTGCGCGGCATGGCAGAAGCCGTGTGCGGGCCGGACTACCAGATTGTCGAAATCGGATTTGACACGCCGTTCCAAGGCGCGAAAAACCAGCCGTGGCACCGCGATTTTCCGTCCCCGCCAAAGACCTACGAACATCGCAAGATCACCTCGCTGGCCTTCAACCTGACCGGCGTGGATGTAACGCCCGATATGGGGCCATTTGAAATCGCGCCCGGTACCCAATGGGAGGATGGCCGCGAATGGAAACATGAGATGTTTCCTCCCGCCGAAATCTGGCCGAAATTTGCCGAAAAGGGTCTGCGCAAGTTTCCACAAATGGGCGATATCTCCTGCCGCTCGGCGCTCACCATCCATCGCGGCACGGCGCACGCTTCGCCAATCTCCCGCCCGGTGTTGGTGTTGGGTGTTGATGCGCCCGGTGCCGGCCACGCCGCGCTGCATGATATGATGGTGACACAGGCGTTTTATGATGCGCTGCCTGCCGCGGTGCGTGGCCATCTGGTATGCCGCGTAGTGGAAACTCTGGTTCCGGTGACGCAAAAGCACGATATTGAGGGGCTGGTGATGGGGACGGAGTAGGCTGAATTGCCTGTTTCACAAGGCCTTTAGCACTTTGACGCCAGAGTAATTTTGCACCATAAGAAGCCGTGTCCCGCCGGAATGATTGAATGACTGTTGAAATTCCGCAAATGACCGAAAATGCAGTTACGGCAGAGCCGCAGCCCAAACTTTTGCAAATTCTAGGCCCGGGCCTCATCACCGGCGCATCCGATGACGACCCCAGCGGCATCGCCACATATTCTCAGGCCGGTGCGCAATTTGGCTATCAGCTGTGCTGGACGCTCTTGTTTAGCTGGCCGATGATGTGCGTGATTCAAGAAATCTGTGCGCGGATCGGCCGCGTGACCGGGCGCGGTTTGGCCGGAGTTATCAAGGCGCAATATCCGCCCGCTGTGCTTTATGCGCTGGTCACACTGCTGCTGATCGCCAATACCATCAACATTGGCGCGGATTTGGGCGCGATGGCGGCGGCGCTCAAGCTGGTCATCGGCGGGCCGACATTGCTTTGGCTGGTGATGTTTGCGGCAGGTTCGGTGTTGCTTGAGATTTTTGTGCAATATGCGCGCTATGTCTCGGTGCTCAAGTGGCTGACGCTGTCGCTGTTCTCATATGTGGCCGTGGCCTTCTCGGTTAAAGTGCCATGGCTTGAGGTGGCGCGTAGTCTTGTGGTGCCTGAAATCAAACTTGATGCCGCTTATCTCACCGTTGTGGTGGCGATTTTGGGCACCACGATCAGCCCCTATCTGTTTTTTTGGCAGGCAGAAGAGGAGGTTGAGGATATTGCCGAGCAGCCGGACTCGCGGCCGCTGATGGAAGCGCCGCAACAAGCCCGCGCCGCCTTTTCGCGTATTCGCATTGACACTTATTTAGGCATGGGGCTGTCAAATCTGGTGGCATTGTTCATCGTGATCACAGCGGGCGCAACCTTGCACGCCAATGGCATCACCGATATTCAAACCTCTGCTCAGGCGGCGGGGGCGTTGCGCCCGATTGCCGGCGCTTTGGTGTTCTGGATTTTCGCGCTTGGCATCATTGGTACGGGGCTGCTGGCGTTACCGGTCTTGGCTGGCTCTTCAGCTTATGCGGTGGGCGAGGCGTTTGGCTGGAATGTAGGTCTGGCGCAAAAGTTTGGTCAGGCCAGAAGTTTCTATGGCATTCTAGCAGCCTCAACCGCGATTGGCCTTGGCCTGAATTACAGCGCGCTGGACCCGGTCAAGGCGCTGTTTTGGAGCGCGGTGATCAATGGTGTTATCGCGGTGCCGCTGATGATTATTTTGATGTTGCTCGGGTCGCGCAAATCAACGATGGGAGATTTTGTTTTGCCGTTTGGCTTGAGGCTTGGCGGTTGGCTTTCCACTGCCGTTATGGCGCTGGCGGCGACGGGCCTATTTTTGACCTGGGGCGGGTAGCCGTCCGGTTTTTTAAGCAGGCAATGCTCGGAAATGGCCTTGGCCACCTTTGGCCAGTTTTTGGCCAGTTTGCGCCCTCAAATGCACAGGTTTTGGCCAGTTTTGGCCGGGTTTTGGCCGAAAATAAAGGTGTTATGGTAACTTTTCGGCCAAATATTTACGGCTGCAACAGCTCCGGTAACAGCAGTTGAACCGCCATGCCCAGCGCTCCGGAGCCCACCATTGCTGCCGCTTTTTCCATATCTTTCGCCAGCGGCCTGTCGTCGCCCAGCGTGGGCACCTGCTCGCGCAGTTTCGCAACCGCCTTTTGCAATGGTGCGCTGGTTTTGAGAGGCGTGCGAAAATCAATGCCCTGCGCGGCGCACAGCAGCTCAACACCCAGAATATAATCAAGGTTTTCAACCATTTGACCCAAGCGCCGCGCGCCATGGGCTGCCATGCTGACGTGGTCCTCCTGATTGGCGCTGGTGGGGGTGCTATCGGTCACGCAAGGATTGGCCAAGTGTTTGTTTTCGCTCATCAATGCGGCGGTTGTAACCTCGGCGATCATATACCCTGAATTAAGTCCGGGGTTCGGGGTCAGAAACGGCGGCAAATTGTAGCTCAAAACCGGATCAACGATCAGCGCCACCCGTCGCTGGGCAATGGCTCCAATCTCGGCAACCGCCAGCGCGATCATGTCTGCGGCAAAGCCGACAGGCTCGGCATGGAAATTGCCACCCGAAACGATTAACCCAGTATTTACAAGGACTAAGGGGTTGTCCGTGGCGGCATTGGCTTCAATTTCAAGCGTTTTCGCGGCCATATTCAGCACGTCCATCGCCGCGCCGGTCACCTGCGGCTGGCAACGGATGCAGTAGGGATCCTGCACCCGCGCGTCATTGATTTGGTGACTTTCGCGGATTTGCGAGCCTTTGAGCAGTTCGCGCATGGTATCCGCCGCTTGAATTTGCCCGGCATGACCCCGTAAAGCGTGAATCTCCTGCAAAAGCGGGGCAGTGGAGCCCATTATCGCGTCTGTCGAGAGGGAAGACGTGATCAAAGAGGCTTGTGCCGCCCGCCAAGCTCCAAACAAGCCCGCCAGAGCAAATGCCGCACTGAACTGGGTGCCGTTAATCAGCGCCAGACCCTCTTTTGGGCCAAGCTCCAGAGGTTTTAAACCGGCTTTTGCCAGCGCTTCGGCTCCCGGCAGCACTTCCCCGCCGATTTCCGCCTCGCCAAAGCCCATTAGAACCGCAGCCATGTGGGCTAGAGGCGCAAGATCACCCGAAGCGCCCACAGAGCCCTTGGAGGGCACAACAGGCGTCACGCCCGCGCTCAGCATACCTGTGAGCAATTCTATGATCGACCAACGAACGCCAGAGGCGCCGCGCCCCAGCGACATCAACTTTAAAATCATCATTAAGCGTGTGTGGCTTTTTGAAATTGGCGCACCCACGCCGCAGCAATGTGACAAAATCAGGTTTCGTTGCAGAGCGGCGGTGTCCTTGGCCGCGATTTTGACGCTTGCGAGTTTTCCGAAGCCGGTATTGACGCCGTAAATCGCGTCGGTGCCCGCTGCCGCCGCCGTAATGTGGCGGTGAGCTTCTTCAACAGCGGCACGGCAGGCTGGATCAAGAGAAACGTTCAAATTTTGCCAGTAAATCCGTGCAAGATCCGCTAATTTGACGTTTCCTGGCGTTAATATCAGCGAATCCACTGCATTTCTCCTCAAAAACCTCAGTCTTGACGCCTAGATTTCCCTTTTCAGATGCGTTTGGCAATGGGTTCCGCCCCTAATAGCAGCATGAACTTGCGAAGTGCGGGCATGGCAGCGCCGATTTCCAGCGGAAAATGCCCGGCGAAAGCGACCCGGTGCGGCTCTCCAAGAGGATTTTTCTATTAAAATTGACCTGAACCTTCCAATAGGCATAGATTTTGCTCCACAGTGATGAATCAGCGGTGCCGTTTTAAAGTCAGACGATTTCAAAAAGGGGTTATGGGTGCAGATTTTTGATGAGATGCTGGGAACCGATGGCAATGTCCGCGAGGTCTACGCAAAGCTAAGCGCATGGTTTGCACAGGCATCGCCAGAGGTTTTGTCGAGCAGATTTTCCGAGGCAGAGGCTTTTTTTCGCCGAATTGGCATCACTTTTGCCGTTTATGGCGATGCGCAAGGCACAGAACGCCTTATCCCGTTTGATATTGTCCCGCGCATGTTGGCGGCAAAAGAATGGGCGTTTTTAACAAAAGGGCTGGAGCAGCGCGTCAAAGCCATCAACGCTTTTGTCGGCGATGTTTATGGCAACCGCGAGATTTTGCGGGCCGGGATCGTTCCCGAAGATTTGATTTTGCAGAATCCGACGTTTCGCCCTGAAATGATGCAGTTTCGGCCCGCTGCGGGCATCTATGCCCATATATCGGGCATCGATATTGTACGAATAGACGCTGAAACCTTCTACGTCCTTGAAGACAACGCACGCACACCTTCCGGTGTCTCGTATATGCTGGAAAACCGTGAAGCTATGTTGCGGCTGTTTCCGGAACTTTTTGCGCAGCACCGCATTTTGCCGGTTGATGATTATCCGGATAAACTGTTGGCTTGCATGCGTTCTGTGGCCCCCAAGACAGCGTCACGCGAGCCAAATGTTGTACTCTTGACACCGGGACAATATAATTCGGCTTATTACGAGCACTCATTCCTGGCCGACAAAATGGGAATTGAGCTTGTTGAGGGGCGGGATCTGTTTGTGCGCAACAGCTGCGTCTACATGCGCACGACCGAAGGCCCGCAAAGAGTTGACGTCATCTACCGCCGGTTGGACGACGAATATCTGGACCCCTTGGTGTTCCGTACGGACAGTTCGCTTGGGGTGCCGGGGCTCATGTCCGCTTACAAGGCGGGCAATGTTACCTTGGCCAATGCCGTGGGCACCGGAATCAGCGACGACAAGGCGATTTACTCCTACATGCCGGACATTATCCGGTTTTTTTGCGGTGAGGAGCCAATCCTCAAAAATGTGCCAACATGGCGCTGCCGTGAACCAGATGCTTTGAAGCATGTTTTGGATCATTTGCCAAAATTGGTCGTCAAAGAGGTCAACGGCTCTGGGGGCTATGGCATGTTGGTCGGCCCTCACGCGTCCAAAGACGAATTGGCGACCTTTAGGGCCAAATTGAAGGCGCATCCGGAAGGCTTTATAGCGCAACCGACATTAGCGCTCTCAACAGTTCCGTGTTTCGTCGACTCCGGCCTCGCGCCAAGGCACGTGGATTTGCGGCCTTTTGTGCTGAGCGGGGCGGACCGAGTGGAAATTGTGCCCGGCGGATTAACGCGCGTAGCGATGAAAGCCGGCTCTCTGGTGGTGAATTCATCGCAAGGCGGCGGCACCAAGGACACTTGGGTGATGGAGTAGCCTAGGTGAAAGAGCTATTTGCAAAAATGCACCTTTCGCCTGCTTAAAAAGCTAAAAAAAATATGCCGGTCATTAACTTTTTTGTGGATTTTTGAACATGTTAAGCCGCACTGCAAGCAATCTCTTCTGGCTCGCGCGTTACATGGAGCGCGCTGAAAATCTGGCGCGCGTCATTGATGTGGCGTCCCGGTTGGCGACTCTGCCCTCAGCTTTTGCCGGGACATCCAACGAATGGGAGGGCGCTGTCGCGTCCGCATCCTGTTCTGACGAGTTCTTCGAAAATTATACCGAGGCGACGCGGGAAAACGTCATCGAATTTTTGGTTGCGCACGAGGCAAACCCGAATTCTATCCGCGCCTGCATCGATATTGCGCGTAGCAATGCGCGTGCGGTGCGCACGGCTCTGACATCGGAAATGTGGGAAGTGGTCAATGACGTTTGGTTAAAAATGCAGGGAATCAGGCTTAAAGACCTCAGTGGCAACAAGCTTTATGACTTTTTAAACGCGATCAAGGATGCCTCGCTGCAGTTTGACGGAGCCGCCTATCGCACCATGCTCCGCACGGATCACTTTTATTTCGAAAGATTAGGCATGTTTATTGAGCGGGCGGACAACACCGCGCGCCTTTTGGACGTTAAATATCATGTTTTGTTGCCTGCGGATGAACCTGTGGGCGGCGGACTCGACTATTTCCAATGGACATCGCTGCTGCGTTCCGTCTCGGCGCTGACGTCTTTTCACTGGGTCTATCGTGAAACGGTCAAGCCGTGGCTTGTGGCGGATTTTCTCATATTGCGGCCCGAACAGCCACGCTCGCTCATTGCGGTATATGCAGCGATAAATCAGCAGCTAAACATGTTGGCAGAGCGTTATGGACGTCAGGGACCCAGCCAGCGCAACGCACGAACGGTCTACTCCAATCTGCAAAATGCCAAAATTGGCGATTTATTTCAGAATGGTCTGCATGAATTTGTTTCGGCTTTCATCGTCGAGAATAACAAGCTCGGTAAATCTCTCGCTGAACAGTATCTTCTCTGAGGTCCCATGCGTTTAAAAGTTCAGCACGCGACAACTTACACGTATAGCGATCCGGCGCAGTCAGCTATCCAGATTTTGCGGCTGACGCCGCGCAATCATGATGGGCAATACGTCAATTTTTGGAGGGTTGAGATTGATGCGGACTATCGCCTGATCCGCGACGAAGACCCGTTCGGTAACATTACTCACACCTTTTCGCTCGAAGGTCCGATTGAGACAATGACCATTCGGGTCGAAGGTGAGGTTGAAACAACAGATACCAACGGGATTATCCTGGGCACGGCTGAGCGTATCCCGACCGGGTTTTGGCTGCGAGATTCAGCTCTTACCACCCCGGACGCGGCAATCAGGATGTTTTCGCGCCGAATTGCTGCCGGTGAGGGTGGTGAGCCAATTCCATTTTTACATGCGCTGAACACTGCAATCTTCAACACGATGAAATTTGTGCCCGGCGCAACCTCAGTTGCCACTCCAGCCACCCAGGCTTTCGCCGCAAAGCGTGGTGTTTGCCAAGATCTGGCACAGATTTTTGTCAGTGCGTGCCGGGTCGTAAAAATTCCGGCCCGCTATGTCGGCGGATATTATTTGCGGACCGATACGGTCGAACAAGATGCAGGTCACGCTTGGGCTGAAGCCTATGTTGAGGGTTTGGGCTGGATGGGCTTTGATCCGACGCACGATATGTGCACCACAGACCGCTATGTGCGTGTCGCCTATGGTGCTGACGCCGCTGACGCAGCTCCTATTCGGGGCGCCCGCATTGGTGGCAATGATGAAGCTCTGAAAGTTGAAGTTCATGTTTCATCACGGAGGGAGCTTGTAGAAGAATAGGGTGCGTGGCATGAACAGGCCGTAAATTGCAGCTCATTTGAAGCGAAAGGTCTGCCCCGTGACATATTGCGTCGGTTTGTTAGTGAAAGACGGGCTGGTGATGTTGGCTGATACCCGGACGAATGCGGGTCTCGACAATATTTCAACATTCCGTAAGCTCCACATTTTCGAGGAGCCCGGCCAGAAACTTATGGCGATTGCGACCGCGGGCAATCTGGCTTTTACGCAATCCGTTATTTCCTGGCTGAGGGAAGGCATCGAACACGACGGCAAGCGGGAAACCTTGCTTGATCAGCCCGATATGTTTCGTGCCGCACAATTCGTCGGCGAAGCGATTCGTACTGTTTACCGAATCGATGGGCCCGCATTAGAGCAAGCCGGCGCGTCGCTCGATGTGTCGATGCTATTCGGAGGGCAAATCCCCGGCCAGCGGCCTCGTCTTTTTATGATTTACAAGGCGGGAAACTTCATCGAAGCGACTTCTGATACGCCTTACTTCCAAATCGGCGAGCATAAATACGGCAAACCGATTTTGGACCGTGCCGTTCGGCACGCAACTGACCTGTACGATGGGCTTAAGCTGGCTTTAATCTCGATGGATTCGACGATGCGTTCGAATTTAGGCGTAGGTTTGCCGCTTGATACGGTGGTTTTGCGGCGCGATCAGATGGAATGGGCGCTAAACCGACGAATCGATGCCGCTGATCCGTATTTTCATGATTTATCCGAACGCTGGTCTGCGGCTTTGCGGCAAGCACACCTGAATATTCCGCCGCCGCCATACGAGCAGAAATAAATCGGCGGCTCTTGATGATTTTTGTGAGTATGCTCTAAATACATACGATAGTTTGATTGTAAACGATGCGCGTTTTTCGCATATATTAAGCTGGAAAGCCCTGTTAAATCTTTTTTTCGGGGTCTATCGTGAAATCAATAGAGGCTCGCCTGTCGAGGCGGGTTTTTAAAACTGATCGGGGTTACCCGGTCAAGCAACTACAAGTCTGGGGAG
>JAYVYB010000099.1:0-5767 GCA_043784625.1 Methylovirgula sp. | reverse complement strand
GCCGCAATCAGCCCGAATATGACGGCACCAAGCCCAACCAAACCCGCCACGGCGTAGCAAATAATCGCGTTAACCTGCCGGTTTACCCGCGCTTTCAGCGAGAAAACCCCCGCCGTGAGGAGTTCAACAATCATGATCTCACCGTGACGCAATCAAGCCAAAAACAATGCCGGCCAAAGCCGCATAGCCTAATGTCCGCAATGGCCGGGCGCGGATCTCGCTCTCGATGCTATTTTGGATATTGCTGGCATGATCTTTCGCCTGGGAGATCAAAGTGTCCGTATTCAAACCCGCACCCTTGAGCTTGGCGATGACAATATCAGCGATCTCAGATGCGCTATGCGCAGCAGAATTCTGCAGATTTTTGCCCTCACGCACAGCAGAATTGGCAAGTGCGGCGGCTGAATCGCTCACCTGCGATGAAACGTCGTCAATCTTTTCGCCAATTTTCTTGGATGTTGAAGAGATGTTCATAAGGGGGAACCTTTCGTGTTGAGTTGCCGTGTCGCTAAAAAACGCGCCAGTTTGAAATTTGTTCCGTCGTGTTGAAAAATTATTGCCGCCAAATATCGGCTTGTTCAAAACCGAGATTTGGGAGCGCCGTTCACAAAAAAACCGGCGCTGGAGGACGCCGGTTTTCAAGAATTTGGCTCCAAAAATCAGCGATGCCAAAAAAGCGCCAATAGAATGATGATCGGCAGCGGGATTCCCAACAGCCAAAACAAAGCACCACGTCCAAAACCCATGTTCAGCTCCTGTCTTTCCGATACCAGACCAAAATGGTCCGTTCTGCACCGATAACGCCCGCAAGCGCTGAAAGTTCCGCAGGCGCATAACTTGCGATCCAACCTCTTTTTGCACCTTGCAAGGCGGCGGATTTTTGCGCATCTTAAAGAACAAAATCGCGAAACTGGAAAAACACGGTGCGAGTTTGATCCAACCTTTGAAGCCTGCGTCTCACACCTCTCTGCCCGTCGCGCGGCGCGGCATTTCCTGTTTTGTCTGTCCGCTGCGCATACGGCCTGCTTTTGAACCAAAGGCAGAAGATGAAATCGCCTTTATCAACGGCCTGAAGATTGACCACCGCCCTATCGCGTCCGGCAGCGACATTATCCACGCCGGTCAGGATGATGCCGAGCTGTTCACCCTGTTTAGCGGGTGGGCCTTTCGCTACAAAAGTCTGGAAGATGGCCGGCGGCAAATCTTGAATTTCATCTTGCCGGGAGACCTGATCGGTTTGCAGGCAGCTTTACTGTCCGCCGCCGAATATTCCGTCGAGGCTTTGACCGATGTTGAGGTTTGCGTGTTTTCGCGCAAACGCATCTGGACTATCTTTGAAAACAGGCCTCAGTTGGCCTATAATATTTCGTGGCTTGGCGCGCGGGATGAGGGCTTTCTGGACGACAACCTCACCTCTGTGGGGCAGCGCACTGCGCGCGAGCGCATTGCCGCGCTGGTTCTGGGGCTATACCGGCGGGCAAACCACCTCGGGCTGGTGCGGGACAACACCTTTCTGTTTCCGCTGACCCGGCAACATATTGCCGACGCGCTGGGCCTGTCGCTGGTGCACACCATCAAAACCTGGTCGACCCTGCGCAAGGCCGGGCTGTTCTCATTTAAAGCTGGTCACCTGACATTGCTCAACCCGCGCCTGACTGAGGCGACGGCAAAGTTCTACGACCGCGAATGGCGGCAGCGGCCGATTATCTAAGCCGGGGCCGCGGGAAAAGCTCCACGAGAGCCTTAAAGCGGGCGGGTCAACTCCTCAAGCCGTCGCGACATACAAAGTCTCGTCTTTGCCCGCCCCATATTGCAATCCGGCAACAAAGAACCAGTTACAAGACAGCCGCGCCGAATTGCGAATTATAAACTACGGAACTGAAGTCATGGGTTGGCACAAGCGGAACTCGCAAAAATGGATCTAATTGTGCCCACGGCCAAAGGGCTGTTCTGTCCACCGGGACAATTCTACATTGACCCGTGGCAGCCGGTGGAGCGCGCCATCATCACCCATGGCCACTCGGACCACGCCCGCCGTGGCATGGCGCGCTATTTATGCCACACGCAAAGCGTGGCTATTTTGCAAAAGAGGTTGGGAGACGTCAGCGTTACCGGCGTCGAATATCGCGTAGAAACCACCGTCAATGGCGTAACGGTGTCGCTGCATCCGGCGGGGCATGTTTTAGGTTCGGCGCAAATACGGGTTGAATACAGGGGTGAAATATGGGTGGCGTCCGGCGATTATAAGCTTGAGGACGATGGCACTTGCGCGCCTTTTGAGCCCGTGCGTTGCCACGCGTTTATCTCTGAAAGCACCTTCGGCCTGCCGATTTATCAATGGCGCGACCCCAAGCTTGTTCATGCTGAAATCAACGCTTGGTGGCAAGCCAATGCCGCGGCAGGGCGCGCCAGCATCATGCAAGCCTATGGGCTGGGCAAAGCGCAGCGCATCTTGAAACACCTCGACCCCGCCATCGGCCCCATCATTTGCCATGGCGCGGTGGAACCGATGAACGAAGTCTACCGCGCAGCCGGCGTTGCGCTTCCCGCTACACATTTTGCCACGCAAATCCCCGACAAGGCCGCCCTTGCGAGGGCGTTTATTATTGCGCCGCCCTCCGCTGCGGGCAGCCCGTGGGCGCGACGCTTTGGCGACTATTCTGACGCTTTTGCCAGCGGCTGGATGCAAATACGCGGACGGCGCAGACAGCGCGGGGTCGATCAGGGCTTTGTCGTCTCTGACCATGCCGATTGGCCGGGATTGCTCAGCGCTATTGCAGCAACAAATGCAGAGCGGGTGTTTGCAACCCACGGGTCCACAGCAACACTCAGCCGCTATTTGCGCGAAAAAGGCTTGGACGCACGCCCGATAGAGACGCAATATGGCGAAGATGACGATGACGTAGTTGCAGAAACCATTGCCGCGCCATGAAAGACTTTGCCGACATCTACGGTCGCCTCGACGCGGCAACATCCACCAAATATAAGCAGCAGGTGATTGGCAGTTTTATAAAAACCGCGATCGCCGACCCCGCGCGCTGGGCCGATGCCGCCTGGACAGTCTACTTCCTTTCGGGCGGTAAACCGCGCCAACTCATACCCACCAAAACCTTGCGGCAACTGGCCTTGGACCTGACCGGACTTCCTGAATGGCTGTTTGAGGAAAGCTACCAGAATGTCGGCGATCTGGCCGAAACCATCAGTCTGCTGCTGCCAAAACCCGGGCGCGTTGAAGAGCTTGGCCTGACCCTCTGGCTGGACGACAGGCTGCTCCCGGCCAGAAACCTGCCGGACGACGCGCGGCTTGAAAGTCTGAAACTTTGGATTGAAACCCTGCCGGACACGCAGCGTCTGGCGTTTTTCAAACTTGTAACCGGTAGCCTGCGCATCGGTGTTTCCAAGCTTTCGGTCGTGCAAGCGCTGAGCGAGACCTGCGGTGTTGATGCCAAAATCATGGCGCAGCGCATGATGGGCTACACACAAGCCTCCCGCCAGCTTACGGCGCAGGATTTTGCAGATTTGATTGCGCCCTCCAACGGCACCGAACAGGACACGAAGGCCAGCGGGCAGCCGATGCCGTTTTTTCTCGCCCATGCCTTTTCCGGGACTGTTGAAGACATGACCAGCCGCCTCGGTGCACCAGAAAATTGGTTGATCGAGTGGAAGTTTGACGGAATTCGCGCGCAATTTGTCCATCGGGCCGGTCAAAGCTGGATCTGGTCACGCGGCGAAGATTTGGTGAGCGACTCCTACCCTGATCTTCAGATTTTGCAGGATTTTATACCGGAAGGCACCGTGCTTGATGGGGAACTGGTTGTGGTTGAGGCAAATTCCCGACATGAGCAGCGCGAGTCTGTCGAGAACATCCAGTCTTTTGCCCTGCTGCAGCAGCGCCTTGGCCGCAAAGTTTTGAGCGCTAAACTTCTGTCTGAATTGCCTGTGGCACTGATTTGTTACGATATTCTTGAGTTCGAGGGGCAGGACTGGCGTGAGAGGCCGCAATTTGAGCGCCGCGCCTTGCTGGAACAAGTGATCAAAGCCGCACATGAAAAAGCTGAAAGCCGAAGGCAAAACCTGCCGCTCAGGCTTAGCCCGCAGTTGTTTGGTTCAACATGGGGCGAGCTGGCGAACTTGCGCCAAAATGCGCGAGCTATCGGCGCGGAAGGCATGATGCTCAAGGCTGGAACAAGCGCCTATGGCATCGGGCGACGCAAGGTGGATGACAAAGATGTGTGGTGGAAATGGAAACTTGATCCGATGAGCGTCGATGCGGTGCTGATTTATGCGCAGCGCGGCCATGGCCGCCGCGCCACACTTTACAGCGGTTATACCTTTGCAGTTTGGACCGATGACACGCCGGGGCGGGTTTTGACGCCGTTCGCTAAAGCCTATTCCGGCCTCACCGACGAAGAAATGAAGCAGGTTGACACAATCATCCGCAAAACCACCCGTGAAAGCTTTGGCCCGGTGCGCAGCGTCACACCGACACTGGTGTTTGAACTGGGCTTTGAGGGCATCACCAAAAGCAAGCGCCACAAAAGCGGCATCGCTGTACGCTTCCCGCGCATGTTACGTTGGCGCAAAGACAAGACCGTGGAAGACGCAGACACTTTAGCGAGCCTGCACGCGCTGCTGCCTCAGGAAAATCTATGAAAGAAAACGCATGAAAGCGTTTGAGCCGCATCAGGCGATATCGCGCTGGTTTGCTGAAAAAAGCTGGCAGCCGCTGCCGTTTCAGACGCAAGTTTGGCGCGCCATGCGCGAAGGCGAGAGCGGCTTGCTCCATGCCACCACAGGCGCGGGCAAAACGCTTGCGGTCGGTTTTGGCGCTTGGCAAGCTTTGACACCAAATTCAGGTTTGACGCTGCTGTGGATTACGCCAATGCGGGCGCTTGCTGCTGATACCGCTCTGGCTTTGAGCGAAGCTTTTGCGCGATTGCATGAACTTGATCCCTCAGCTCCGTTGTGGACCACCGGTGTCCGCACCGGAGATACCAGCCCAAAAGACCGCGCGGCGCAAAGCCGCCACCCGCCAAACCTGCTGATAACCACGCCGGAAAGCTTGAGCTTGATGCTCTCACAGCCCGACGCGCACCAGCGTCTGGGGCGTTTGGGGGCAATTGTTGTCGATGAATGGCACGAGCTTTTGGGCAACAAGCGCGGTGTACAGGTGCAGTTGGCTTTAGCGCGCCTGCGCCGCTGGAACCCGAGACTCCTCGTGTGGGGCATGTCCGCCACAATCGGCAATCTGGCGGAAGCGAAACGCGTTCTGCTCGGCTCCGGGCACCAGCCCGGGCAAGACGGCACCTTGGTCAGCGCGCAGCTTAAAAAGACCATTGTGGTTGATACGCTCATTCCGCAAGTGGTGGAGCGTTTTCCATGGGCGGGGCATCTGGGCCTGACCATGTTGCCGCAGGTGATCGCTGAAATTGACGCAAGCGCCAACAGCCTGATTTTTACCAATACGCGGGCGCAGTCTGAGATCTGGTATCATAGCCTGCTAAAGGCGCGTCCGGACTGGGCCGGCATGATCGCGGTGCATCACGGATCGCTGGCAAATGACTCGCGTCAATGGGTGGAACAAGGCCTGAAAAGTGGCGCGCTGAAGGCAGTTGTCTGCACCTCGAGCCTTGATTTGGGTGTGGATTTTTTGCCGGTTGAGCGTGTGTTACAGATCGGCTCGCCCAAAGGCATCGCCCGGCTTTTACAACGTGCCGGACGCAGCGGCCATGCGCCGGGGCGCGCTTCGCGCATTACGCTGGTTCCG
>JAYVYB010000098.1:0-7008 GCA_043784625.1 Methylovirgula sp. | reverse complement strand
CGAATTCGGGGTATAATGCGCCCCGGCTTGGAAACCTGAAGCATATGAAAAATGTGACGAGATGCCTGTGTGTTGTGGCTGTGTCAACGCTTGGCTTCGCGGCAACTGCCAGCGAGGTGGTGAGCCTGACAGATGCGGCGCTGAGTGATTATTATCCGCTCAACGGAGCCAAAGTCAGGCTTACAGCGCATTTTACACCCTTGCCGTTGCAGCGCGGCGCGCGGGCAACACTGTCACTGGTGAAAAACGGCACCAACGCGCCGGTGCAAAGCTGGCATCCGCGTCTGACGCCGGAAGCTGCGGGCAGCGGTACATTGGTTCAGGATATGGTGATTCCGGTGCACGCTTTGCGCGGAGATTACCGGCTGGAACTCAGCCTGACCGATATTGAATCTGGCAAAAGCCTCTATTCCAACCCGAGTTTGACCGGGTTTATTGTGTCCGGGGCCGCTTCGCCGTTGCCCTTTCAAACTGTAACGGCGCTGAGCGCGTTTGACATGCTGGATAGCATGGGCGTTGGCATTGGTCTGGCGTATCAACTTGCACCGGATTACCCGCACCGCCCTTGGGATTTGCCAAATCGCGATGGTGAGATCGAAGCCATTGCCGCGCTGAAATATCTCGGGTTGCATCATGTGCGCAACGAAGGCCTCAATGATGACCCGCGCGAAAATGCCGACCGGCCAGCGCCGGGCACCAATGCGCCGGATGATTTTCAGAATTTTCTGACAATTTTGGCGGCAGTTCCAAACCTCAAACTGAATTATTTGGTGCAGGGAGCCAATCCGCATTGGGGAGATGGTTCGAAGGTCGATCCCAAACCGGTCTTGCTTAAGCTGGCGAAGCTCGGTGTATTGGCCAGCATTGAGGGACCGAATGAGCCGAACTTCCAATGCACTGTTTCACCTCAGGGGCAGGCTTACACGCCTTGCGTTGCAGGGGCGAACTTCGGTGAAAATGTCTATAAGTTCAATCAAATCTGTACGGACTGGGGCAAGGCGCTGCGGGCTTTGAAGCAAAGCGATGCGGCTTTTGCGCAGGTGCCGTTGCTGACCCCCTCTATTGGCGCGTGGGGGCCAAACGGGCCCGATGGCGTGGAAGGGTTTTATGCCAAGTCAGGTTTAAGTGATCACAGCGCGCTCTACGATGTGATGAACATTCATGCTTACGGACCCAATGGCGTTGGTTTGGGCGATCCGATGGGTGAAATCGGGTTTGGCAATGCGCCAAACTGGGCGGCGTATCCGCTTTCGCTGGCCAATTGGGGGCGGTATGCTATGCCATCAAAGCCGGTGATTGTCACCGAGAGCGGGGCAAATAGCCGTAAAATGCCGTCTCCGATGGCGAGCGCCAGCGAAAAGGCGCAAGGCATTGCCATGCTGAATAATTATTTTTGGGCAAAATATTACGGCGCAAAACGATTGTATCAATACACTCTGGTCGATGATTCAACGGATATGAGCGATGAAAAAGCCGAGAAGTGGGGCTTTTTTCGCGGAGACTGGAGCGCAAAGCCAGCGGCGCACTTTGTGCATCGTTTCACCACGGCGCTGGCAGATACGACGCAAAGCGACGCTGCCAAAATTCCGGCCTTCAGTGTGTCCGGGCCACAGGCTGCGACGCGCGGCGCTTGGCTGGCGCTGTCAAAGTCTGACGGAAGCTATCTGATCGTTTGCAACGCTACGCTGCCGCGTTGGGACGTGAAAACGGGTGCTGATCTTGAACCGCAGCCGGAAAACTGGACTTTGAAACTCGGCGCAGTTTCGCGGTTCAGCTTGCTTGATGTGGTAACCGGGGAAGAGAGCGCGGCTGAAACCGGCGAAGAAGTGAAATTAGGGATCAAGGGCTATCCGCTGATTGTGAAAGTGGTTCCGCGCCGGTGAGGATTGCTCACTTTAACAACGCTATTCCGATGCAAATGAAGCTGAGCAGAAACACCGTTTCCAACGTCATTAAGATGAGCGGCCGCCACCCGATTTTTGCCAATTCGCCGAGCGATGTTTTCATGCCCAAGGCGGCGATGGCGCAGACCAAACACCAGCGCGATGTGACGGCCAATGTTTTTGCCAATGGCGGGGCAATAAACCCGAGGGAATTGACCGCGACCAAGCAGGCAAAGACAATCAAAAACAGCGGAATAAGCTGATACGGCTTTTGATGGGTTTCGCCTCGCGCGAACGAGGAAACCACCATCACGGCGGGCAAAAGCAGCGCAACCCGAAACAGCTTGGTGTAGGTGGCGACCAAACCGGCATCATCTGAATAGATTTGCCCGGCGGCAACAACCTGCGCCACATCATGAATGGTTGCCCCGAACAAAAAACCGGCATGGTCGGCACTTAAGCCCTGAGCGTGCGCCAACAGCGGATAGAGGATCATGGCGGTGGTGCTTAAAATGGTAACCGCAACCACGGTGAAAAGCGTGTCGCGCTCTTTGTCTTTGTGATTTGGCAAAACCGCTGCGAGCGCCAGCGCGGCAGAGGCACCGCAAATGGCGACGGCACCGCCTGTTAGCACACCGAAACTGCGACTTAGCTTGAGCGGGGCGGCGACGATCATACCGAACAGTATGGTTACCAACACGGCGCAAGCCACCAAAGCCACAGGAGGCCAGCCGAGGCTGGAAATCTGGCTCACACTGATGCGTGCACCGAGCAACGCCACACCAACACGCAGCACAGTTTTGCTACAAAAACCTATTCCGGGCTGTAATTGTGCATTTTGGGTAACGGAATTCATCACCATGCCGACCAGCAGCGCGTAAAGCAGCGTCGGGCCGCCATAATTGTCCGCGATAAAGGTGGAAGCCATCGCAATGACAACGCTCAGCAAAGCGCCTTGATACAGCTGCTTGAAGGGCTCTGATATGGCGACTGCGCTCATAAGCGATGCGTTACAAGTAACATTGAAATTGTGCCTTCCGGATACGGATTTTTCTCCGTCACCCATTTGGCGGTTAACGCGCTGCTCAGTCCAATTCAATTTTTAGAGACCAAAGCGGATTTGCGTCTTGGCGGAACTGCGATGGAACCCGCGCCAGACGGCTTAAATTATCATCCGCGAGCCGCATTGAACCGTAAGGCACTTAGTTAGATCGATTGCGCAACAAAATAGAGGAGCGTTTCCGACATGCAGACTTCAGTTTTGAAAGCCGCCGGTTTGCTTTTTGCGGTGATGCCAGCCTTCGCCACCGGCCTTGCCGCCACGGCTGCGCGGGCTGACGCGATGACAGGAGAGGAAATTCGCCGCGATATTATCGGCAGGACGATATTTCTTGCAGCGCCAATCGCCGGAGAGTTTCCCTTGAACTACCGCAAAAGCGGCGTGGTTGACGGCGATGGCGCTGCGTTAGGTTTGGGCAAAATAATAAAACCCAACGACACCGGCAAATGGTCGATTGAAGGTGACAGGCTCTGCCAGCAGTTCAAGACCTGGTACAACGGCGAGAAGATTTGTTTTGTGCTGACGCGTTTGAAGGCAAATTCAGTGAAGTGGGTGCGGAACAACGGTGAGACCGGCATAGCCAGAATTGGAGAATGAGATGATTTTAGATTTGACAAGACGGCATTTTTTGGCGGGATCAGCGGCGCTTTTAACGGGCGGATGCGCGACCATGCCAATGTCTCCGACCGCTTCGGTGCGGCCTATTACGTTGGTGGACGCCTTCAGCGGGCGGCGCGTGGGCAAGGGGCGGTTCCAGATTCCGCTGGTCGGGGTTGATCGTGGCTTGACCGCCGTGTTGCACGGGCGGTTGCGTGGCAGTGTTTTGACGGTGGCCGAAGATTTTCTGTTTGATGACGGCGAGAAAAACCGCCTGACATGGCACTTTACCAAAACCGGGCCAAAAACCTGGTCGGGTCGCCGTGAAGATGTGATCGGCGAAGCACGGGTGCAGGATTTGGGCACAGAAATTCGCTTGAGCTATGAAGCGGATGTTATGTCCAAAGGGTCGGCCACGCGGCTGCAATTTTCTGATGTGCTGTATCGCCAACAGGACGGCGTGATCATCAACAATGCCGTGGTTAAAAAGGCCGGATTGGTGATTGGATCCATCCACCTCGAATTTCAGCCCTAAATTCGTTTCGCCTCGATGCGCTGCCGCAAAATCGCTTGCGCGGCGGCGTCGATGGGGAAATTCCAAACCAGTGCGATTGCGCCGAGCTTAAGCACAATCGGCACTATGGCATATAGCACGGCCAAGGTTGTGAGCCCGGACGGCGTGCGCAGTCGGATGGCCGGATCAAATCCGGCCCAAGCCAGCAACGGGAATGCCACACCGATAGCCAGAGCCAGAGCGAGCTTGGTGGCAAAACCCCACAGCGCAAAATAGAGCCCGGCGCGCTGTGTACCGGTATTGGCGGTATCAACGTCAATAACGTCCGCTTGTATGGCGGGAGCCAGCACCAAATCGGCTCCCAGCGCCAATCCCGTTCCGATGCAGACAGCCGCGAAGGGCCAAACTTGCCCTTCGGCGATGAAAGGTGCCGCAACGAAGCAAATACAGGCCATGATCATGCCCAGCGCCCAGGCGCGATGTTTCGAGGTTTTTGTGGCTAACCACAACCAGAACGGCACACCAATTATGCCGCACAGAAAATACAACAGCAGGAGCGGGCCCGCGTAGGCACCGGCTTGCAACCGGTCCGTCACAAAAAACAAAAACAACGTGGCAGGAAATCCATTGCCGAAGCCATTGAGAAAAAAGGCCGACAACAGCCGGATAAACGGCTTGTTTGCGCGCAATTGCTCCAGACCTTGCTTGAACTCAACGTGCTGTACGGTGTCATCACGCGGCTCCGGCAAAAGCGTTACTGCCGCGCCGACGCTCAGCGGCACGCCAATGGCGACACAGAGCGCCAAGGCAAACAGGATATTGGCCTGACCGGGGAAGCCCATCAGCGGCACGATGGCCGTCGCCGAGAGCGCTAAAACCGTGCCTGCCACGCCAAAACTTTCGCGCCACGCAACTACCCGGGCGCGCCCGGTGTAGCTGGTGGATATTTCCGCGCCCCATGCGGTGTAGGGGACGATTGCCGCCGTCCAAGCGACAGAGAGTGCCGCGCCCCAGAGCGCGAGATAGGTGGTGCCCGCGCCTGAAGGCGGCACGAAAACAAACCATGCGGCGATTACGGCGGGGATAGCGGCCAGCCCGAACCATGTGCGGCGGCGGCCATAGTATGGCCTCCAACGATCTGCCAACAGGCCGATGAGCGGGTCACTCAGGGCATCAATCAAGCGCACAATGAGCAGCGCTGAACCAACCGCCGCTAAGGAAAGGCCAAGGTCGCGGGCGTAAAATGACGGCACCAAAATGTAGAATGGCAGGGTCAAAACAGCGAGAGTCAGGGCAGGGAAGCCATAGAGAAACAGCTGTTTTCCAGATGGCTCAGAGGGGCCGGTCATGCTGTTCCTTTACATTGGCGCGGCAGATTGCCCGCAAGCCTAAACAAAGGGCGTGGCCGCAAATGTTCAATGGGGCGGCCAGCGCTTTGATGTTATAACGGAAACTGGCTGGGGCGGGAGGGATCGAACCTCCGGATGCCGGAATCAAAATCCGGTGCCTTACCGCTTGGCGACGCCCCAATGCTGTTCGAAAGCGCTTTCTCTATAGTGTGCCGCGCAACAACCCGCAACTGCTTTGGTGGCGGAAAGGTGAAAATGCCGCGGTTTTGCAATTTAGCTCGAAGCAGAGGCGCTTTAGGGGCAAACTGAGCTCTCAAACTTGGCTGATTCGGAACCGTTGATGAAGATAAGAGCATTTATTTCGGGCTGCGCCGGGCTGGAACTAAGCCCGGTAGAGCGCAATTTCTTTGCCGAGACGCAGCCGTGGGGGCTGATTCTGTTCAAACGCAATGTGGACTCGCCCGCTCAAGTTAAGGCTCTGACGGCGGCATTTCGCGCCGCTGTGGGACGGGAGGATGCGCCGGTTTTGATTGACCAAGAGGGCGGCAGGGTTCAGCGGATGGGCCCGCCGCATTGGCCCGCCTATGCCGCGGCGGCGGCGTTAAACGCGCTGCCCAGCAATGATATTTTCCACAAACGCGGGCTTGTACGCCTCTCTGCAAGATTGATGGCGCATGATTTGCGCGAAGTGGGGATTACTGTCGATTGCTTGCCGGTTTTGGATGTTCCCATTCCCAGAAGCAGCAATGTCATCGGCAATCGCGCCTATGCGCAGGACCCTGAGACCGTTGCCGTGCTTGGGCGCGCCGCAGCGGAGGGGATGATGGCGGGCGGGGTTTTGCCGGTTATGAAGCACATTCCCGGACATGGCCGCGCTTTTGCCGACAGCCACCTCGAATTGCCTGTGGTGCAGACGGAGGCGGAGGCGTTGTTTGCGCATGATTTCAAGCCGTTTATGATCAACGCCGACCTGCCTGCTGCAATGACAGCGCATGTGGTTTATTCGGCGTTTGATGCCAAAAATCCCGGAACAGTGTCACGCAAGGTCATAAAAACCCACATACGCGGCACCATTGGCTTTGATGGGTTGCTGATCAGCGACGATCTTTCGATGAAGGCGTTGCGCGGCACGTTTCAGCAAAAGGCCAAGCGGGCTTTGCGTGCCGGATGCGATGTTGTGCTGCACTGTAACGGCATTATGGATGAGATGCGGGCTGTGGCCGAAGCTACGCCGCTCCTCAGCAAAGATGCGGTCAGGCGGATAAAAAACGCTATGGCTGCCACACGCCACACGCCTGAGCCGCTAGATGTTGTGGATGCGCGGGCGCGGTTGCAATCTGCGCTTGCACAATAGAGCGCCGCGCGGCACTCTCTCTAAATGGATCTTGCGCTTGCAGAAGTGCCTCAAAACGAAGAGGCATTTCATATCGATATCGATGGCTATGAAGGGCCGCTTGACTTGTTGCTGGAGCTGGCGCGGCGGCAAAAGGTTGATCTTGTTCATATTTCTATTCTGGCGCTCGCCGAGCAATATCTGCAATTTATAGAGGCGGCGCGGAAAATCCGGCTGGAACTGGCCGCAGATTATCTGGTGATGGCGGCGTG
>JAYVYB010000097.1:0-5702 GCA_043784625.1 Methylovirgula sp. | reverse complement strand
GCGCGCGGGACAGAAAATCCCGCTCCCGCAATACAGCCCGGATGAATCCCCGGCTGGCTAATCCGAGCGGCTTCGGTCATAAGCCGCGACACTTTTTGTCACATGGTGAAGGACTATAAGATGCGCGTTTACTACGATACCGATGCCGACGTGAACCTGATCAAGGGGAAGAACGTCGCCATCATCGGTTACGGCAGCCAGGGCCATGCCCATGCGCTGAACCTGAAAGAGAGCGGCGTCAGGCAGCTTGCCATCGGCCTGCGCGCCGGGTCCGCCGGCATTGCCAAGGCGGAAGCGGCCGGATTGAAGGTCATGGATCCGGCCGAGTGCGCCAAGTGGGCCGACGTCGTCATGGTCTTGACGCCGGACGAAGGCCAGGGCGACCTGTACCGGGAAAAGCTGGCGCCGAACATGAAGCCGGGTGCGGCGCTGGCATTCGCGCATGGGCTGAACGTCCATTTCAACCTGCTGGACCCACGCGCCGACATCGACGTGTTCATGATCGCGCCGAAGGGCCCGGGCCACACCGTGCGCAGTGAATACCAGCGCGGCGGCGGCGTTCCCTGCCTTGTGGCGGTGTCGCAGGACCCGTCCGGCAATGCGCTGGAAGTGGCGCTGTCGTATGCCTCGGCCATTGGTGGCGGACGCGCGGGCGTCATCGAGACGACGTTCAAGGAAGAATGCGAAACAGATCTGTTCGGTGAGCAGGTCGTGCTGTGCGGCGGCTTGGTTGAGCTGATCCGCGCCGGGTTCGAAACCTTGGTTGAAGCCGGTTATGCGCCTGAAATGGCCTATTTTGAGTGCTTGCATGAAGTGAAGTTGATCGTTGATCTGATTTATGAAGGCGGCATCGCCAACATGAACTACTCGATCTCCAACACAGCTGAATGGGGCGAATATGTCTCCGGCCCGCGCATCATCACTTCAGAAACCAAAGCTGAAATGAAGCGCGTGTTGACCGACATTCAAACCGGCAAATTCACTTCGGATTGGATGCAGGAATATCGCGCCGGTTCGGCTCGCTTCAAAGGCATTCGCCGCTTGAACGATGAGCACCAGATTGAAGAAGTCGGCGCAAAGCTGCGCGCGATGATGCCGTGGATCGGCAAGAACAAGCTGGTTGATAAAGCCAAGAACTAAGCTTCGAAGGCGGTCAGCAATGGCCGCCTTTTTTGTATGAAAGTGCGACATGACGACCCCCGCCACTCTGCGCAAACAGGAACTGCTCCAACTGCTGGGCGCCATAATGCAGCGGCGGCTGGTGAGCGATTATGAGGGCCTCAGCCAATATCTGGCCGAAGATGTGGTGGCAGAGTTGCCGCTCAGCCGCCGGTTGTTCATGTGGGCGGGCAAGCATCAGGGGCTCGCTGAGGTTATCGAGGCATTGCGGCTGATCGATGCGGAAATTCACATTGTCGAACACGTGGTGCGCGATGTGATTCACGAAGGTGATAAGCTGGTCATCCGCTCGTTCCGCAAAATAGCCAATCGCGGTTCGAGCGGCGTTGTGGATATTGAAGTGAGCGACTATTTCGAGTGGCGCGGCGCGGAACTGATCAGCTTTATCGAACACTTTGATACGGAGGCGGTGTTGCGGCTGGTGCGGGGCGAGATTTAAGCGGCAGCACCCCATATTTTGATTTGTCAGGCAAAGTTCTCATCGGCAATTGCGATGCCGCACCGTTCGCATAAGCGATATTGATTGGCGAAGTTGCTTTGCGTGGGCTACTGCTGGCACGTTCAAACGCCGAGTCTGCCTTTAACACCGGATCTTTTATGCGCCGCAAATTTCATACGTTGGATGTTTTCACCACGACCGCGCTCAGCGGCAATCCCTTCGCTGTGGTGCTGGATTGCGAAGGCCTCGATGATGCCCGGATGCAAAAAATCGCCCAAGAATTTAACACGCCTGAGACGGTGTTTGTGTTTGATGCGCGCGACCAGATGAACACCGCGCGGTTGCGGATTTTTACACCCGGGCGGGAGCTGCCGTTTGCCGGGCACCCGACAGTGGGCACTGCGGTTTTGCTGGCGTCCTTGCGCGCACCGGAACTGCTGGCGCGCGAGGATGTGCGCGTGGTTTTGGAAGAGAAGGTCGGCGATGTGCATTGCATTGTCCGCCATATGCGCGGGCAGGCGGCGCGGGCCAGTTTTGTGCTTCCCAAGCTCCCTGAAATTGTCGGGCCGCTTGGCGCAAACAGTGATATCGCCGCCGCTTTGGGGCTGGAAGCGGGCGATATCAGCTTTGCGGATTATGTTCCCGTGCGCGCCTCGGCGGGGGTGCCATTTTGCTTTGTGCCGGTGTCAGATCGTGATGTGCTTGGCAAAATCAAACTGAACATGGCGGCGTGGGCGGCGGCGTTTGGCGGTGCCGGATTTGAGCCGGTCTACGTTTACTGTGCCGATGCGGCAGGCGCGGGACATGCCTTCCGGGCGCGGATGTTTGCCCCCGATATGGGCATCCCGGAAGATCCCGCAACAGGGGCGGCTGTGGCAGGCTTTTCCGGCGTCATCATGAAATTCGGCCGGCCGCATGAAGGCGACCATACTTTCATCATCGAGCAAGGGTTCGAGATGGGACGGCCGAGCCTGATCACGCTCGGGCTCCAGGTGGAACAGGGCAAGCTTATTGAAGCCTCGATTGGCGGGCATGCGGTGTTGGTGAGCAGCGGCGTGATTGACGTGTGAGGCGAAATGCAAAAACCACAAAAGCTCATTGAATGGATCTTCGCGGCAGCGATTCTGTTTCTCGGGCTGTTGATGGCAGCGCGCGGCCTGCTAACGCTGCAAAGCGGTAGCTATGAGGCAACCACGAAATATTCTGGTCCCTATGTTTTAACCGGGAGCGCTGCAAGTTTTATAGGTGCAGCCCACCTGTTCGCCGCGGTATTTTTCACCTCGGTTTTGGCAGCATTTTTGAAATTGTCACGACGGACTTATATCCCTCTAGGTGTGGTCGGCGCACTTGGCGCGGCAGCCTGCGCAATTGGAACATTTTTGGTGCGGTGAGTATATTTGGCCGGACGTGGCCGAAATTTGGCCGGTTTTTGCGGGTCTAAAGCGCTTTCTGGCCATATTTGGCCTGCTTTTGTATTTAAACGATTTTATTTTAGCTGGCCAAAAAACATGGCCAGATGAACCTGCGTCGAATCATCCGTTTGGATAGCCATGGCGGCTGCGCGACGCCGAAATCATACCGCTGGCCTGCCCGTCGTTTCCTGCGGCGCAGGCGCTGCGGGCGGCGGAAATTTCTTCCGAAATGGTCTTGAAAACACCTAAGCCGACATTGCCGGTGGCGTAGTCATTGTCCATCACCGCTTGATACCGCGCCACAGCGCCGCTGCATCCTGCGCCATCGGGTAATTTATAGCCGTCTGGCGCGACATGGCGCACGGCATAGCCCGTTGGTGCGGGTTGCGCTATGGCCGCCGCAGTTTCCGGCGCGGTTTGGTTGCAAGCTGCCAAGGCTAAAAATATCAACGGAACCAGTGCTTTAGGTTTAAACGAGATCATTTGGTCTGTCCTTGGCTGTTAGAATCGCATTTACGAGTTATACCAAGCCTCACCGGCTTTTATAGGGTGTTCTCAGGCTTGCGCAGGCAAAACAAATCGCGTTATACTGAAATTGAAGACGAAGGAAACCACGTGATTTTTGGCGCGAAAAAACCAGTGAGCCGCGAGGGCAAATCAGCCCCGGTTGCTGTTGTGCGCCTTGGTGCACCCGCTCTCCTTCTAGGCTTGCTTATTCGCCCCTGAGCGTCGGCCGGGCTGTAGCCTTGGCACTCAGGGGATTTGAAGCACCTTCACCAAACCCTTGTTTTCATTACCAATTTTAGGAGAGCTCGATGGCTCAGATCACGTCCACTCGGGACAATAATCCGCATATAAATTCTGATAAAAACCGCGTTATCATTTTTGACACCACGCTGCGCGACGGTGAGCAATGCCCCGGGGCCACCATGAGCTTTGAGGATAAGCTCGAAGTGGCATCGTTGCTGGACGAAATGGGCGTCGATGTGATCGAGGCCGGGTTTCCCATTGCCTCGGATGGAGATTTTGAGGCGGTTTCGGCCATATCCAGCCGCGTTAAGCGCGCCACAGTTGCCGGGCTGGCCCGCGCCATCGAGAAAGATATTGCCCGCGCCGGTCAGGCTGTGCGCCACGCCCACAATGGCCGCATCCATACCTTTGTGTCCACTTCTCCAATTCATCTGGCCCATCAGATGAAAAAGACTGAAGAAGAAGTGCTTGAAATCATTAGCAAAACGGTGACGCAGGCACGCAATTTGGTGGCAGATGTTGAATGGTCGGCCATGGATGCCACCCGTACGCCGATTGATTATCTGTGCCGCTGCGTTGACCTTGCCATCAAGGCCGGAGCCACAACGATCAATTTGCCGGATACGGTGGGCTATGCATTGCCGCAGGAATATCAGCATATGTTTGAGCAGGTGCGTTTGCGCGTACCAAACTCGGACAAGGCGATTTTTTCGGTGCATTGCCATAATGATCTGGGGTTGGCGGTGGCAAACTCACTGGCAGGTTTGCTGGGCGGCGCGCGCCAAATTGAGTGCACGATCAATGGCATAGGCGAGCGGGCAGGCAATGCCGCGCTGGAAGAAGTGGTGATGGCTATGCGGGTGCGCGCGGACTCGCTGCATTTTGATAGCCGGATTGACTCGCACATGCTCACGCGGGCGTCCAAGCTGGTTTCGGCGGTAACGTCGTTTCCAGTTCAGTATAACAAGGCCATTGTCGGCAAAAATGCGTTCAGCCATGAAAGCGGAATTCATCAGGATGGCATGCTGAAAAATGCCACCACATACGAAATCATGACCCCGGAATCTGTTGGAGTTTCAAAGACTTCGCTGGTGATGGGTAAACATTCGGGCAGCCATGCCTTCAAGGAAAAGCTGAAGGATTTGGGCTATGAGCTGGGCGATAATGCCTTGAAAGATGCCTTTACACGCTTCAAGGCGCTGGCCGACCGCAAGAAGCATGTTTACGACGAGGACATTGAAGCGCTGGTGGATGATGAAATCGTCAACGCTCATGACCGGATCAAGATTGACAGTTTGATGGTGGTTGCCGGAACTTCCGGCCCGCAATCAGCAACGCTGACGCTCGATATTGATGGCAAGACCATAACACATCGCTCGGAGGGCAACGGGCCCGTGGACGCAATCTTCAATGCCATCCACGCCTTGGTGCCCCATAAAGCCTCGCTGGAGCTGTATCAGGTGCATGCGGTGACAGCAGGGACAGATGCGCAAGCAGAGGTGTCTGTGCGGCTGGCGCATGACGGCCACTCGGTTACGGGGCGCGGGGCAGACCCGGACACGCTGGTGGCCAGCGCCCGGGGCTACATTTCCGCTTTGAACAAGCTTCAAGCCCGCGCAGCCAAAGGCGCGCATCTGGCGATCAATGACCGCTTGAAGCCATAATATCGCAGCAGGCTGCCCATAAAGGCGGGGTTCGTGAAAAGAACTTCGCCTTTTTGCACTTAAACGCTGGACAGAGCCGCCATGCTTTGCTACTCACGCCGCACTGCATGTGAGGGCAACCTTAAATCAGCGTGTGGGTGCTTAGCTCAGTTGGTAGAGCAGCTGACTCTTAATCAGCGGGTCGTAGGTTCGAACCCTACAGCACCCACCAAATTTAGCATTGAAATCATTGGTGTTTTTTGAATAGTTGCACTCTGC
>JAYVYB010000096.1:0-25894 GCA_043784625.1 Methylovirgula sp. | reverse complement strand
CGTGTGAAAGTGAAGCACTTGCAGCATCATTTAATCGTTTACTGGATGAAGCTGCGAGCGATCCGGCGTTTGCGGCTTTAATGCTCACGCTTCCAAGTGAAGCCGATATCGCCAGGGAAATTGCGCATAATGTTGATCCTTCAGCGATCAGAGTTGCGCGGGAAAGTCTACGGCTGTTTATTGGATCTAGCATTCATCTGAAGGCCCTACCGCTACACCGAAGTCTTAGCTCACCGGCAAAGTTTAGCCCGGACGCGCGGAGTGCAGGCAAACGCGCCTTAAATGCGGTGTTGCTTGACTATTTGGTCGCTTATGGCAAATCAGACTGTCTGCAAGCGGCACTCGACCAGTTTGAAAATGCGGACAACATGACAGATAAAATGGCCGCTCTGTCAGCACTGTCAACACGCGCCGGGGCCGTCCGCGAACAGGCATTTGACGAATTCTATCGGTCCTATCAAAACGAACATCTCGTAATTGATAAATGGTTTTCCGCTCAGGCAGCGATCGGAGAGAGCTCTACACTTGAGCGCGTTAAGCTACTCACACAGCATCCGGCGTTTTCATTTGGAAATCCCAACAGGGTTCGTTCGCTGGTGGGCGCGTTCGCAATGAATAATCCGACACAATTTAATCGCGCAGACGGCGAAGGTTATCGCTTTTTAATCGATACAGTTCGTGTGCTCGACACAAAAAATCCGCAAGTTGCTTCACGGCTGTTAACGTCATTTCGATCTTGGAAAAGCTTCGAACCAAAGAGACAATCGCAAGCCCGCTTGGCACTTGAAGCATTGGCAGCCGAGCCAACTTTGTCGGCGGACGTTCGAGATATAGTGTCCCGATCACTTACCTAGAAATGACGGCGCGCATCAGCGCTAATGACTCGGATAGAGTGCTCCGTAAACGCCGGGCACCCGCCATGCGCGTATTATTACAATTTATTTAATTAACGATTCGTTAGACTCTAGACAAATGCCCCGTGTCGGATTCAGATGGCATTGATTCGGAGCGCGCGGCATGGGCTTCAATCAAACAATTTGATCGGAGACGCCTATGGCGCGTGCAAACGCAGCCAATACAGATTCATGCAATGACTTTGCTCAGCCGTCCGAGACAAAGAAAGACTTTGTGCGACCTCAAGCAGACACTGTTGCCGCAACAAACCGGCCATGGATAAAACCAGCAAGCAACTTTCTGCTCAACATAGAACCGTGGCTTGCACGGTTTGTTCCTATATTGATCGCCATATTTCTTACAACGCTCGGCCTATCAGCGGCGGTTCAAGCCCTTTCCGACCGAGACAGGATTCTATCGACCGCACGACGGGAAATAGATCTGAACCTTCTTTTGCTCTCTACCCACGTGAGCCACGCAGCAGCCGCGCCACAGATTGACAGCTTAGTGGCGCAATTCCCGATATTGATTCCTGACCAAAGCCTCTTTCAATCTCGTCACGTCTATTTAACCGATCAAAACGGCCATATATTGGCAAAGCGGGAGCTTACCCCCTCAAAAGTGACCGATATTGGACAACTCATTGGCCCGGACCAAGCTGTTACAACATTTGCTGAACAAGCCGGCGTCATGAATATCATGCTGACAAACGGCACACGCGCTTTGGTTGGAGCGAGAAACATATCAGACCGGCAAATTCAGCTTATCGTGATTGCACCACTGGAAAATATTCTCGAGGGCTGGTGGCAAAGCGCTGTCAAACAAGGGCTCCTCCTACTCTCCGTTGCCCTCCTGCTTGGCATCATCGCCGCCGCATATTTTTGGCAATCGAGCAAAGCACGCGAGGCCGAATTAGTCTGTGACGCGATAAGAAGCAGAATTGACACCGCGCTAAACCGTGGCAAATGCGGCCTTTGGGACTGGGACATAGCCCGCGGCCAAGTTTATTGGTCCCAATCCATGTTCGAAATATTAGGTCTCGACCCTCGCGAGGAATCCCTCAGTATTGGCGAATTGAAAGACATAATGCACTCTGGCGACGTCAACCTGACGAACATCGCCTTGGCAATTGCCGAAGACTCTAAAAAGACGATTGACCACATCTTTCGCATGAGGAACGCGTCTGGGCATTGGGTCTGGCTACGGATGCGCGCTGAAGTTGTACGAAACAGCTCTTCGAACCAGCATGTTGTTGGCATTGCTATGGACATTTCCGAGGAGAAAAACCACCGCGAGTCCTCTCAGATTGCTGATATCCGCCTACGTGACGCTATCGATACGATTTCTGAAGCATTTGTGTTGTGGGACGCTGACAATTGTCTGGCTATGTGCAATGCCAAATTTAGGCATTTGCACCAAATTCCCCAAGATCAACCATGCCTAGGATTGAAGTATGAAGAATTCATGGCACTTGGCGTAGCTCCAACCGCGCAAAACCCAATAAATTTTGAAACCAAAAAATCTAAATCGGCTCGAACATATGAAGCCCAACTCAACGATGGACGCTGGTTGCAGATCAACGAAAGACGAACCCGCGATGGCGGATATGTTTCAGTTGGCACTGACATTACCAAATTAAAAGATCACGAAGAACAACTTACCCAATCAGAGACCCGCCTTTTAGGCACGGTAACAGATTTGCGGCGATCGCGGCAGACTTTGGAAAAACAGGCTCAACAGTTGGCTGAACTTGCAGAGCGTTATCTAGAGCAAAAAGCTCACGCGGAAGCAGCGAATACGACAAAGGCGCGTTTTTTAGCAAACATGAGCCATGAGCTGAGAACGCCGCTAAATGCGATTATCGGATTTTCCGAAATGATGCACCATGAAACGTTTGGGCCACTTGGGCACGATAAATATGTTGATTACACCAAGAGCATTAACTCTAGCGGAAGCTATCTATTGAGCGTGATTTCAGACGTGCTGGAAATGTCCCGGCTTGAGTCTGGCGATGTTTTAATTGAACGGCGGTCTATCGAATTGAAGCCGCTGTTTGCACGCCTGTCACAACAGTTTCAACAGGCCGCTGCGACAAAGACAATAAACTTATCGTTCAGCGCAAGTCATATTACCAAGCTTTATGCTGACGCGACTGCTATTGAAAATGCGCTGTCGCCTTTAATTCAAAACGCTGTCAAATTTACCCCTGATGGCGGTTCTGTCATGGTGATGGCCACGGTAACAGGCGGAACTTTGTCAATTACGGTTGAAGATAACGGAATAGGCATTTCCCAGCAGTCACTGAAGCAATTGGGCAAACCTTTTGAGCAAGGCGACGCTCAACTTAAAAATGGAATGAAAGGGTCAGGTTTGGGACTGGCTATTGCAAAATCATTCATAGAATTGCATGGCGGATCTATGGAGATCGATTCCAAATTGCGCTACGGAACGAAAGTTAAGTTGACCATCCCAAACTGCTCGCTAGAACCGTCAGTTCAAAGCCTTGCCAACATTGACGAGGATCATGTAAGTCAGTCTTCAACAACGGCTGCGGCCTAAATATCCATTTTAATTTGGCTGAACTTTTGATTTTGAATAATTATATCGTCTGATTTTTTCCCCATCTATCGTCCCGGCGCCATCGCTGTCTACTTCTGCGAACCATTTTGCCCGTGACGAAAGGAAATCCTGTTTTGAGATTTTCTTAAGTTTGTTGGCATCCATATCTTCCCAACGTTTGGCCTGCGAGTTGCGCAGCTTTGCCACCATCTCTTCAACGTGAGTATTCCACTCTGCTTCATCAACGATGCCATCACGGTTCAAATCAAGTTTATCGAATTGCTTGGCCCCGCTCTTCATGATGCGATCTAGCGTAATTCCTGCTTTAGGTACGGCAGTTTGCGCAAAAGACGGCGTTGTCGAGATACAAAAGGCGGCAAAAATGAACAAATAAATGGATCTAATCACAGCTCGCTCCTGTTAATTCTTGGAGCTTAGTTCACGTTTTGATCTTTTGCGAGTCATTTATAAAAGCTCGACAAAAATTTTTCTTACCGCCTTTTTTGCGTCGCTAAGGCTCCGCTCCAAAGTTTTAAAATCCGGAAGAGCTGCCGCTTGCGCTATACGTTTAAGCACCCCTTTTCCTGCTGCCTTAGGTTCAAATTGGCCTGAAATAGTGATGCGCAACATCTGGCTTACAGATGTGTAGAGCCGGTGCGCCTGCAACAGGATGTCAGCGTGCTGAGCAAGCAACAGGCCATGCATTTCCGCTGCAAGCAAGATATCTTCAGTGGCCTGAACAAGCAGAGATTCATTTTGAGCCGCGCCGCCGAGCACCAAATATTGCGCAATAAATTCAATGTCCATGAGTCCGCCGCTTGCAAGCTTCAAATTGAACTCATCGCCCCCGCCCTTTTCTTTGGTGATCAAAGCGCGCATGTCTGACACATCTTTACGCAGCCGTGCCTTATCTCGCGGCAAGCTCAAAATGGCGGCGATAGCATCTCGCGCGGTTCTTTTTAATTTGTCGTCCCCAGCAACCACGCGGGCCCGCGTAAGTGACATATGCTCCCATGTTTCTGCTTCGGACCTTTGATAATCGACAAAACTCTTAAATTTGGTCGCCAGCGGGCCCTTTTTTCCGGAAGGTCGCAAGCGCATATCAACATCATATAAGGAGCCACGGCGCGTTTGAACTGTGAGCGCGGAGACCAACCGCTGCGTGAGCCTCGTATAGTACACTGAAGCGTGAAGCGATCGCACCCCGTTTGATTCTGACTGCTCTTCATTGAAATCATATAGCAAGACGAGATCAAGATCCGATGCTGCGGTCATTTCCCGCGAACCCAATTTACCGAATGCGATCACAGCACATTGTCCGCCCGGCACCTGACCGTGCTCACGCTGAAACTCCAACTTCACCCAGTCTAACGTTGCCTGAAGCACCGAGCTGGCAAGGTCAGAGAAGGCTTGTGCTGTTCTTCTGGCATCAAAAGTTCCCGCGAGAAAATGGAGTCCAATGAGAAAGCCCTCCTCCATGGCTGCAGATCGGGCCCGGTCTAGAAAATCCTCTGTAGTTGGCGCGGAAGCCAGCGCTGACTTTATGCGTGCGGCGGTTCCGTCATTCATGAAAGGCATCGAGTCAGCATCGATAGCTGCATCAAGAACATGGGGGAAATTCGCCACCAATTGAGCGAGACGCGGCGCGCTTCCTAGAATATCAGCAAATAGCGCCAAGACCTTTTCATTTGACTTTAAAATTGAGAAGAGTTCGACTGCGCCTGACATACGGCCAAGCGCTTGATCAAAGGCTGCCAAGGCAGCATCCGGGTCAGGCGATGCTCCAAATGCCGTCAGCAATGCTGGCGTTAGTTCTGTCAAAACCTCTCTGCTGCGAGCCGATTGTACAGCCTTCCTACGTCCGAAGTGCCAGCCCCGGATAGTCTCTGCCGTTACTTTCACATCCACAAAACCAAGGAGCAAAAGCGTGTCGAGCGTTGCGGGATCGTTCGCAGACCCGGTGAAAACCAAGCTCCCTTCATCTGATCCTAAACTCGGAGCATTTTCAAAAAGACGAGCATAATGATGTTGTACGCGAGAAAGTTGATGGAGCAGAGCCTTAGAAAACGCAGCCAAAGAAGCATAGCCGCAGAAGCGAGCAAAGTTTTTCAAGGGTTCTATGTCAACAGGCAGCCGCTGCGTTTGCTCATCGGAAATCATTTGCAAACGATGCTCTAGCGACCGCAAAAATCGGTAGGCGACCGCAAGTTCCTTGGCCGCTTCAATCGTAATCCAGTTACACGCGCGCAATTCTTCCAGCATGGCAAGCGTTTTACGCCCGCGCAAAGCTGGACGCCTGCCGCCATAAATGAGCTGCTGAGTCTGAACGAAGAATTCGACCTCTCGAATTCCGCCGCGGCCTAGCTTAATATCATGGCCAGCAACTGCGATTTCGGAATGGCCACGCACGATGTGTATTTGCCGCTTCATGGCGTGAATATCGGCGATAGCGGCATAATCAAAATATTTTCGCCAAATAAAGGGCGTAAGTTGTGCGAGAAATGCTTCACCAAGTGCGACTTCCCCGGCAACCGGGCGGGCCTTTATAAACGCAGCGCGTTCCCAGTTCTGACCCAGCATTTCATAATAGTTGAACGCGGAGGGTAACCCCACTGCAACATTTGTCGAACCGGGATCAGGTCGCAGGCGGTAGTCGACTCGCAAAACATATCCGTCCGCCGTGCGTTCTTGCAATAGCCTTGCTAACGACTGCGCAATTTTAACGTAGGTGACAGTGGGCTCTTTGACAGCTGCAAGAGAAAGCGGATCGTAGAAAACCACAAGATCAACATCGCTTGAATAATTCAGTTCGCAAGCGCCATGTTTTCCCAGCGCCAGTACGACCAAACCGCAATTGGCCGATGGATTTGCCAAATCAAGACCCAGCTGACCAAGTAACGCGGCTCGCTTGAGACTAAAATTGAGCGCGCCGGACACTGCTGCGTCGGCAAAGGCGGAAAGGGCAGATGTCACAACATCGACATTCCAAACCCCGCCCAAGTCGGCCAAGGCAATCAACAACGCCGATCTGTGCTTGGCTCGGCGCAATAGTCGCATCATTTCGGCGTCGGTTTGCGCTTCCTGCCAAAAAGTGCTCATCGACTGAAGCAACACTTCGAGCGAGGCCTCAGGTGCAGCGCCGAACAATGTCGCCAACCTTGCAGGATCGGCGCAGCATAAACGCCAGAGGTAGGGTGAATGCTCCGCGAGGGCGTTCAGCAACTCCAGCGCAGATTGCGGCAAGTTGAGATATTCGTTTGCGTGATTGGCAATTTTCAGGAATTCGCCGACGCGGGAAGCAGCGTTTTTTGGATGGGCAAGTTTAGGAAGGCAGATTATCCGCTCTTGCAGAGAGCGTGACTGAGCAGACGCCATACTCATTCTGCAGCCGGAAGCAGGATGGCGGGCCGCGACACAGCGCCTAGACTTGGCCACCGCAAAACCACTTTGAGACCGGGATTGTTATCCTCCAATCGCAAACTGCCATGGTGAAGATGCGCGACGGCATTGCATAGAGACAGACCGAGCCCAAATCCCGGTCTCGAGCGGGATGCATCAAGCCGCACAAATCGATCCAATGCCCGTTCGCGGTCTTGCGCGGGAATTCCCACACCAGAATCTGCTACAGACAATTCGACATCTGTTTCTGACTTTACGATGCCTACCACAACCGTTTTGCCGCCATATTTCAAGCCGTTGTCGATTAAATTCGCAAGAGCTTGAGATATTAACTCCCTGTTTCCAAACGCTGGACAGTTCACCGGCACATCAATTTTCAAATGCTGCCCGGCTTCCTCGGCCGTGGGCTCGTAGAGCTCCACAACATCGTGAGCCACCGCTGCCAAGTCAAACTCGGCGGATGTCTCGTGAATATCTCCTGCCTCGGCGCGCGCTATCAGCAGCAGCGCGTTGAAGACCCGAATAAGTCCGTCAGACTCTTCAATAACTTTTTCAAGAGCTGTGTGCTTTTCCTCGTCCGTTTTCGATCCGCGCAAGGCATCTTCGGCGCGGTTTCGCAATCTGGTCAAGGGTGTGCGCAGGTCATGCGCTATGTTGTCTGAAACTTCTCGCAGTCCTTTGAGCAAATCCCCAATTCTATCCAGCATCGTATTGAGGCTTTGCGCCAGACGATCCAACTCGTCTCCGGTGCCCGTTACAGGCAAACGCCCGTCAAGGTCCCCGTTCATGATGGTGAGAGCTTTTGCATTGATCGAATCCACGCGCACAAGCACGCGCCGCGCCACGAAAAGACCGCCCAAAGTTCCGATTGCTGCAAGGAGACCAAGCCAGGTGAACAGCGCACGATTGAGGATATGGGCTAATCTTCCGCGTTCTTCGAGGTCGCGGCCCACGAGCAACCGAAAGCCGCCCGGCACCGACAAAATGCGCGCCAGTGCGGGATGCCTTGCTTCATTTTCGTCATTACGTTGATAGGGGGTTTCAACGAGTCCCGGATGATTTAGCACCCCGTCTGGCAATGTCGCGACATTACCAGCCAGCTTTTCGCCAGCATTGGTTGTCACCAAATAGAGCAAAGCGCCAGGGCGAATAGACCGCCTCTCAACAATGCGCACCAGACGCTCCAACCCGCCGGTGCTGTATTGTTCAGATAGTCCGTTAATCTCCGAAAGGATAATTTGGTCATTATCTTCTTCAAGAACTTGGCGAACATTGCGACCAATGAAGCCAATGATCAGCACGGAGCCGATTGCGAACATCACGAAAAAGCCAAGCGCCAGTTTAAACGCTGTTGTTTTGAGCAGTTTGCTAAGCGCCGTCACGGATCATGTACCCCGCGCCGCGCACCGTATGCAAAAGCTGTGGATCAAAGCCTTTGTCTATTTTTGAACGAAGTCTCGAAATGTGAACATCAATGACATTGGTTTGGGGATCAAAATGATAGTCCCACACGTGTTCCAACAGCATGGTTCGGGTAACCACCTGACCAGCGTTTTTCATGAGATATTCTAACAGGCGGTATTCCCGCGGCTGCAAATCAATTTCAGTTCCGGCGCGCGCAACCTTGTGTGACAAGCGGTCAATTTCAAGGCTACCGACCTTGTAAGCTGTTTCTTCGGTCGTTGCCGCCCCCCTTCGACGCATCAATACCTCGACACGCGCCAACAGTTCAGAAAAGGCGTAGGGTTTGGAGAGGTAGTCGTCGCCACCGGCGCGCAAACCCTTGACGCGATCATCGACCTGCCCCAAAGCCGATAAAATCAGAACCGGAGTTTGGACGCCCTGCTCGCGCAAGCCGCCAATTAGCGTCAGGCCATCCATTTTAGGGAGCATGCGATCTACTATTAACACGTCATATTTGCCGTCCTGCGCCATGGCATAGCCGTCCAGGCCGTTCGACGCGTGATCGACAACATGCCCGCTCTCTACGAAAGCTTTGACGAGATATTTGGCCGCTTCAAAGTCGTCTTCAATGACTAAAATTCGCATGCTCTCTTCATAATCCAAAATGCAGAAAAATGCAGGCCCTTTTGGAACCTGCATTAAACATTGTTAGGAATTCGCTTGCGTTGCCAGAGCCACAAACCGCGACCCGTCACCAGATTTTACCCGCAGCAACACTGCTTTCTTGCCATCCTTTTTCGCGGCATCAAAAGCCGCAACAATTTCTGAAGGCTTGGTCACCGGCTGACCTGCAGCCTCCAATATAACGTCTCCGGTTCGCAGACCCTTTTGAGCCGCGAGGCCGGAATCGTCCACTGAAGCCACCACAACCCCTTCTTTACCCGCACCTTGTACAGCGCTTGCGGGAGCCAAACTCAAGCCGAGAGAGGCAAGAGACGTCCGTGCCTTTTCTGGATTAGACAAACTCGCCTCTTTTGGGTCTACCGGCATCGCAGCCAATTTAACCGGCACAACTTTTTCGTGGCCGTCACGTTGGATCGTTACATCCACCGAATGGTCGGGCGAAAGACTTGAGATTTTGCGCGCCAACTCACGCGGCCCTTCAATGATCTCTCCATTAACCGCAGTGATAACATCGCCGGATTTGAGGCCGGCCTCAGCAGCCGGACTGCCTTTTTGTGGCTCGGCGATCAAAGCGCCCTTCGTCGATTTCAAGCTTAAACTGTCGGCAATATCGGCGCTAACCGGCTGAATTTGCACACCTATCCATGAGCGCGCCACGGCACCCTTATCTTTAAGCGCAGCCACAACTGACTTTACTGTCTCAGCCGGGATAGCAAACCCGATGCCGACGCTGCCGCCCGAGGGGGAGTAAATGGCCGTATTAACCCCGACAACATCACCCTCGACATTGAAAGTCGGCCCACCTGAATTGCCACGGTTAACCGGTGCATCGATCTGCAAAAAGTCGTCGTAAGGGCCCGAACCAATATCGCGCCCGCGCGCGGAGACTATGCCAGCGGTGACCGTGCCGCCCAAACCAAATGGATTTCCGACTGCAATGACCCAATCACCGACCCGGGGTGCTTTTCCTGAAAAATAAACAAACGGAAAAGCGCTGCCGGATTTTACCTTTAGCAACGCCAGATCGGTTTTCGCATCGACCCCGATGACTTGCGCATCGTAAGATTTGCCATCCTCGGTCGTGATGGAAACGTTTTTGCCGTGCTCAACCACGTGATTGTTTGTTACGACATAGCCGTCAGCTGAAATGAAGAAGCCCGACCCGAGCGACTGTCCCGAGCGCGGCTTTGGCTGACCGTTCTGCTCCCCAAACTTTTTCAAGAAACGTTCTGCAGGGCTGCCGGGGGCAAATTCGGGCATATCCTGAGGAGCGCCGTCTTCGCTGGCCGCAACCTCAACAGTATTCACCTTCACCGAAACAACAGCGCCCTTTACCTGATCTACAACATCGGCAAACGAGGTCACTCCACCGTTCTGCGCAATTGCCGCACTTGCTGTGTTAGGAATAAGCTTGGCGTCAAAAAATGTTCCGCCAACCGCGACGATTGCAACGCAGCCCAACAGGGCCAGCCGCAAAGACGATTTTGCCGTTTTGAAATTATAGCCCTTGCCGATCAAATTAGAATTGTCTTGCATGGAAATTCGCTCCTAAACTGTGGTGAAGCGGTGGCGCTTCAGTGGAGCTAACATGCAGACTTGCTGATTACACGAACATGGCTCGTATATGAAAGTTTCGTAAGCTTACTGTTCCGTGTTTTCGATTAGTGAATCAAGGCGCGCTTGCTCCTCGCTCGTCAGGCCTTTGGTCTCACTGTCCAAGAGCTGGTTTGACGTGCTGCGAAATACGAAGAAGGCAGAAAAGACTAAGCAGAAAATTGGAAACAGCCAAAGCAGATATGTTCTGCCACTCCACTGTGGCTTCAAGAGTATGAATTCGCCGTAACGGGACACAAGAAAAGTCTGAACTTGCGCATCAGTATCGCCAGCTGTGAGCCTCTCTCGCACCAGTAATCGCAAGTCCTTGGCCAGCGGCGCATCCGAATCGTCGATGGATTGATTTTGACAAACCAAACATCTCAATTCAGATGATAAATTTCTTGCACGCGCCTCCAAGGCAGCGTTTGGCAAAACTTCGTCCACCTGTACCGCAAACGCCGCGTTCGACATGCAAAGCGCCAAGAGCATGCAAAGCGCCAAGAGCATGGTTGCGCCAAAACGCATGGCGTTACTCCGCGCTCTGCAGTGTGCCGGGAAAGCTTGAACCGATGCGGCGCTGAGCCCTGCGTTTAAAGCGGCTATCTACAAGCGAAAAGCACGCTCCAAGTGCCATGAAAACGCTGCCAATCCAGATCAGTGTTACCAGTGGCTTCCAGTAGAGGCGCATATTTATCGAACCATCACTGTTGCTGTCAGACATGCTCACATAAATTTGGCCAAGGTTAAGCGTCGCAATTCCGGCTTTGGTCGTGCCCATGCGACGCGCCGGATAATTTCGCTTGGCGGGTTCCACGGTGGCAACTTCCACACCTCCGGAACGTATGCTGATCTGCGCGAACGCTTCGCTGTAGTTCTTACCCTCGCGACCAGAAATATGCTGCATCACCACTTCATAGGGCCCAACCTGTTGCGGCTCGTTTAGGCGCATAGCTGAAATCGTTTCAGTGCCCCAAACACTGGCAGCCAAACCGAGCAGGGTCACACCCATGCCGAAATGCGCCCAAGTTGTTCCCCAGGCAGCGAGGGGCAGACCTATTAGGCGCTCAAAAGCAGATGACACTGAGACGCCGCGTGCAAAAATCCGTTGGGTTATTTCAACGAGCGCCCCGATCATGATGTAAATTGCCAGTGCCGCACCCAACGGCGCAAGCACGGGTCCGCCACGGGTCCAAGCAAAACAGAATACAAACGCCACAAGTCCACAAGACAACGCGAAGACAAGGCGTTGTGCGGCCCCATAAAGATTGCCGCGCTTCCAGCTCAAGGCTTGTCCAACCGGCATTGCCAAGAACAAAGGCAGCATCAACAGTCCGACACACAGATTGAAAAAAGGCGCTCCAACCGAAATCTTTTCTCCGGTCAAAGCTTCCAGCGCGAGCGGGTAAAGTGTACCCACCAAAACGGTGGCGCAACTGACGATAAGAAAAAGATTATTTAGCACCAATGCGCCTTCACGCGATATTGGAGCAAAGAGGCCGCCCTGCTTTAGACTGGGCGCGCGCCAAGCATAAAGCGCCAAGGCTCCGCCGATGAACGCGACCAATATCGCCAGAATAAACACGCCGCGTTGAGGGTCGGACGCAAAAGAGTGCACCGAAGTTAGGACACCCGAACGCACAAGAAATGTGCCCAACAGTGAAAGCGAAAACGCAACAATCGCCAAGAAAATGGTCCATATTTTCAGAACGTTACGCTTCTCCATCACCAGTGCGGAATGGAGCAAAGCTGTCCCCGCCAGCCATGGCATAAGGGATGCATTTTCAACCGGATCCCAAAACCAGAATCCCCCCCAACCCAGTGTGTAATAGGCCCAGTAAGAGCCCATGGCGATGCCGAGGGTCAGGAATATCCAAGCCAGCAGTATCCATGGCCGAACCCATTTTGCCCATGCGGAGTCGATTCTTCCTTCGATCAACGCTGCTGCCGCAAAAGAAAACACCAAAGAAAAACCGACATAGCCCAAATACAGCAGCGGCGGGTGGATGGCCAGGCCCGGGTCTTGGAGGATGGGGTTTAGATCGCGCCCCTCTGCTGCAGCGGGGAACATCCGGGCAAACGGGTTAGACGTGAAGAGAATAAAAGCCAGAAACGACGCACTGATAAGTGCCTGCACACCAAGAACATTCGACTTTAAAATTTCGGGCATTTGCCGCGAAAAGCCCGCCAGCAAAGCGCCAAAAAGCGCCAGAATAAGCACCCAAAGTAACATCGAGCCTTCGTGGTTACCCCAAACTCCGGAAATTTTGTAAACGAGCGGCTTGAGGCTGTGCGAATTTTCAAAAACATTGGTGACCGAAAAGTCGTCAACAACATGAGCGTACGTTAAAAGCCCGTAAGATAGCGCCACGAAGCCAAATTGGCCGATTGCCAGCCAAGATGCTTGCGCCATCAATCGGCTGTCCTTTGTTTGTGCGCCAATGAAAGGCGCAAAACTTTGCAGGAGCGCGAACAGAAAAGCGAGGATCAGCGCGAAATGTCCGATTTCAGGACTCATTTGGGTGTTCCTTGCGTGGACTTCCATAGCCCCTTCTGCTTCAGGGACTCGGCAACTTCGCGCGGCATATAACGTTCGTCATGCTTGGCCAAAACAGAATCCGCCGTAAAAACATCCATACCGCTGTATTTTCCTTCGGCAACAACACCCTGCCCTTCGCGAAAGAGATCGGGTACCAAACCATCATAGGCAACCGGCAAATCACTCTGCCCATCGGTTATAATAAAACGAATGGAGGTCTGCGAGGCCTTCACAATACTTCCGGTTTTTATCAAGCCACCGACACGTAGCCGCGTGCCGATTTTCACCGCTTTTGCTGAAATTTCAGACGGAGTAAAGAAAAACACCACAGAGTCCCGGAGAGCGTAAAGAGCGATGCCAAGAGACAGAGCTAAAATGCTCAGCGCACCAAAAATGAGAGACAGGCGTCTTTGCTTGCGTGTCATGGTGTCAGGCCCAGACTAAGAGCCAGCTGCTGAATTTGCAACGAAGCCGTAGCGTCGGATGCAAAGTGCGCTTTGGCCTTTTCGAGGGTAATTTTGGCTTTATCGATATCCTTGAGAACGACATAGGATCTGATCAGCCGAAGCCAGCCTTCCAATTGGTTTGGGTTTTGCTCCAACTTTGCGGCGAGCCCTTCAACCATGCCACGGATCATCGGCGCGTCTGCTTGCGGAATGGCGTTTGAAGCTGATGTCGGCTGGTTCGCAGGATCCCCGTCTATAGCCGCAAGGTGCGCCTCGACATCAGCGCGCCAAGCTGCATCGGCGGGACTGTTCTGGAGTAGAGACGTCCAGATGCTCTTTGCCTTTGGCTTGTCGCCAGCCTGCTCAGCTTCGAGACCGAGATAAAAATTTGCCTTCGGATGGAAAGGCTCCGCCAACACCGCAGCTTTCAGTGCCTTTTCAGCGTCGTCAGTGACCTTTCCGTTTTGGATCAAAATCAGGGCTTCGGCGTAGTTGGCCAACCTCTCGGGGGTCTCACCCAGCAAACGGTTTGCGGCTAGATAGGCACTCGCGGCGTCAGAAAAACGTCCCAGCCGCGTGTAAACAGGCGCTATGACCTCATACCCCGCACCGTCTTCCGGATGTTCGCGCAGGTGATCTTCAATTTTCTTGAGCGCCGCAGGCAGGTCCATTTGCGTTTCTGCTCCGGGCGAGACAGCAGCCATTGATGTGACATCTCCTGCGCCCAATTTCGAATAGAGACCAAAAGAAGCGAAGGGAAAAACCAGTACGATAAAAACGCTCATCATTTTTTTGCGAAGCAAACCAGAAGCGGTCCCGGAAGGGACCGTATCCGCAATGGCCGATTTGGAGAGAAACGCACGGGCAGCAGTCGCTTTGGCGTAATCCGCTTCCGCTTTTGACAAAAGTCCGCGCGACACATCAGCCGCAATCGCTAAAACGGAAGCCTCGTACACCAACCTGTCAGCATCCGATTTCAACAGCGGTGTCCGGCTCAAAGGCCAGAGCGCCGTGAGGGCGGCAATGCCGACCAAGAGTGCAAAAATAATCCAAAGCATGCGTTGTATATAGGGACTCTGTCCGCAGCTGAACAGCATGCTTTATGCCGCGGCTCAACTTTGAAGTGGGTGGATTTGCCTTAGCTCACAACTTTCCAGCTCCCGTCCGGCTCCCGGCACGCCAAACCGTGACCCGCGCGCGGACGCCCGTCGATGTAAATGGTCTGGGTGTATTCCCGGCAATACCCTTCTGCGCGGTAGGCTTCCGGGCCCGGATCCACGTAGCCGTACGATCCATGTGGACCACGCCAACTGCGACGCCTGCCGGTGTCGACAGCTTCATACTGCGCATCATATGCGGCCTGTCGGTCAGCCTCGTCCAATTGAGCTCCAATACCACCGCCGATGATGCCGCCAATGAGTGCGCCTGCGACCGTATTGACCGCGCGGCTATCGCCATGGCCAAGCCCGTTGCCAATTAACCCTCCGGCCAAAGCGCCGATAACCGCGCCCGAGGCTTGGCCCGAACCAGGGTTTTGATTGTTGCAACCTGCAAGGCCCAGCGCGATCAAAGTCACGGTTCCGATTTGAATGAACTTCATGATGGCTTTGTCCTTTTCAACCATTGGAGCAGTGTCCAAAAGACTGTTTGCTGAAAAACTTTAGCAAGAAATTGCTCCGGCCTCAACCCGCACTAATAGGAAGGCAACCGCAGTTGCGCAGAAAGGCCGCCAGCCTCGCTCCGCTTTAAAATCAAGGTGCCACCATATGCGGAGGCCAAATCGCTGACGATAGACAGTCCAAGACCACTGCCCGGCACCGTTTCATCAAGGCGTTTGCCGCGTTTCACGGCTTCAAGCACATCGGCTTCGCTCAATCCAATGCCGTCATCTTCAATCAAAATCGTAAAATAATGCCGTCCTGAGGTGTTTACTTCATGACTGGCGGCGACGCTTAAAGTGATAGTGGACTTTGCCCACTTGCCTGCATTGTCGAGTAGGTTTCCGGCCATCTCATCCAAATCCTGCTTTTCGCCGCGGAACCGGATGGTGTCTGATTCGCCGATATTGGAAGAAAAATCCTTATCGCGATAGATTTTGGAGAATGTTCGCATCAAGGCTTCGAGCGCAGGTTGCGCGTCACAAGAAGAGCCAAGATTTCCGGCGCGGGCGGCGGCGCGGGCTCGCTCCAAATATATGTCGACATGGGTTTGCATAATGGCCGCCTGCTCATCCACCTTTCCGGCAAACACCGAGCCATTCGCGCGGGCTTCATTAAATATCACGCTCAGAGGTGTTTTAAGTGCATGTGCCAGATTGCCCACATGGGTGCGAGCGCGGTCAACGATGTCGCGATTTGAAACCATGAGCAGATTGAGTTCGTCGGCAAGCGGCATAAGATCCGGTGAAATGATTCCGGATATGTGTTCAGCCTCGCCGCGCCTGATCGCGGAAATACTACTTTGCAAAGACCGCAGGGGCGCAAGCCCAAAGCGCACCTGCAAGCCCACTGAAGCTAAAATTGCAGTCGCCAACAGCAGAAATATGAAGCCCAGCTCTAGCTTAAAGTTCGAAACGTCTTGGGCCACCTCTTCGGCGTTCCCGGCAACCTGCACCAGAAATACGCCGCTGTCTCCGGTGCTGATAACGCGCTCAACCATACGTAATTGACGCGCATCCGGACCGGTGAAATATCCTGACCTTGCGCCGCCTATTCCCGCTTCAACCCCAAGCGAGGCAAGCCTTGGTAGTTTGCTGGCCGACAGAGATCGTGATGCGCGAAGCTCGTTTTCCGCAACATCCGTGCGCGTGATTTGCCAATACCAACCTGACCCCGGAATCAGAAATTGCGGGTCGCCTATCTGGCCCAATTGGCTGTGGGATTCTTCTTCCCCGAACGAAGAAATATCAGCCACAAGAGCGTGCAGATACACGTTCAACCGCTTATCGAACGCTGCTTCTGAATTATGAATATAGAAGGTTGTAAGAATGATTGCGGCTATAACCAGAATCAACAGGCTCCAGAACGCCGCAGACAGAAACAAGCGTGTTTCTATCGATTTTGCCTGCAACCAACGCAGCCACATTTATTTTACCTGCGCTTGCGGTTTAACCGGCGTCGAAATGACGTACCCGAGCCCGCGTACCGTTTCAATTATATCGATTCCAAGTTTTTTGCGTAAGCGACCGACAAAAACTTCAATTGTGTTTGAGTCGCGATCAAAATCCTGATCATAAAGATGCTCGACCAACTCAGTACGGGATACCACACGGCCCATATGGTGCATCAGATATGCCAGCAAGCGGTATTCATGGGACGTGAGCTTAACCGGATTGCCATCGACCAATACCCTGCCAGCCCGCGCATCAAGAATAACCGGGCCGCACGAAAACTCGCTGGTGGCATGCCCAACAGCGCGGCGCAGCAACGCGCGCAAACGCGCCAAAACTTCTTCCAAGTGAAACGGCTTGGTGACATAATCGTCGGCACCGGCATCAAAGCCCTCAACCTTGTCGCTCCAGCGATCCCGCGCGGTTAATATCAGCACAGGCATAGTTTTTCCGCTCTTGCGCCAAGCTTCCAAAACCTGCAGCCCGTCTTTTTTTGGCAGGCCCATATCTAAAACAACGGCGTCATAGGGTTCGGTTTCACCAAGAAACTGTCCGTCTTCGCCGTCAAAAGCTCGATCGACCGCATATCCAGCCTGCTCAAACGCTGCAACAAGCTGCCGGTTTAAATCCCGATCATCCTCAACCACCAATAAGCGCAAAACAATTCTCCTATTCGGGTTTCGGATTAACAGTCTTGCCGCTTATAGCATCAACAAAAACACGCAACAATTTCCCATCTCTGTGCAGAAGCGTTACATCGTAAATATATGCGCTGTCCCAACGGCAGAGTTTGATGCTCACAGGTTCAGACCTGCTCAAGCTTGTTAAATTTTTCATCACCTGGAGCGGCTCCAGCAGATGACTGGCCACCACCATCTCACGCGACTCTTTCGCCGACAGGCACTCTTGTTTTGCCGCAACGGGCCCGGCCATAAAGGCGGCCGCAACCATCACAGCTACGGCGGATAAACAGTTTGCGAATGTCATGATCACAAATTGCACCCGCCGCAGTGAATAACACATGAACATTTTACAAGCGCGACCGCGCAGTTTCAAATCCAGACAGCGCCCGATGGCGTGCAACGCATTCTGCCAGCGATACCCGGTCTTGACCCCAAAAGCTGGCAACCTCTTCTGCACTCAGCCCCCGCTCCGCCAACATAATCGGCAATGCGCATGGGCGCAGCAACGGCTCAGGGGCTACGGCTTGTTCCGGGCGAGCTGGTACCAAGAGTGTTGAGGAGGCGCACGAAGCGAGCGTCAAGGCAGCTATGATTGCTCCCATTCTTTGGAATAATTTTTGCGCTGATAGCATTTTTTAGCCCGTCATATTGAAGTTCCAAATCGGCGCGATCCTGCTCAAGCAGGCTCACTTGATGATTTGCATCGGCAACAAGTGCCGCCGATGCCTTTCTCTCTGCTTCCCACTGCTGGTCGAGTTTCTGGGTCAATTCCGCCACACCGGCGGCACGGCCACGTGTGAAGGCGGTCTCCACCGAAGAGCGGTAAGCCGAAAATCCGCCAAGACCCATTGCGCCCAGCGCGACCAGCAGGCCGCCAAGAAAATAAAGTCTGAGCATCGTTGGTCACTTGATTGGCGCAGTGGCGCGGAAGCGGCCGACAATGGCGTTTACGCCGCCGAGCGCCGCCGTGAGGGACGTGCCGAAGCTGGCCATATCGCCGGACTTCCAGGATAAAATTGCTCCCGTTAGTGCCGCGCCCACCACAGCCACCGCAGACCATATGGTCTGAGAGGCCCAAAAAGGCTTACCGGCTTCGTTTTGAGTTGCCGGGATCGTGACAGTTTCCATGTGTATGTCCTTTTCAAGTTTAACAAATCGCCAGAATTGGCGAAATTCATGAATGGCAGAGGTCCAGAGAGGCTGCAGTCACCGCCTCAACGCGGGTTTTCCAACCGCGGCCAAACTGCTGAAAGCTTCGAAGTTGTTGGAGAAATCCGAGCCTTTTTGACGCCAACGCCCTGATAAGTGTTGCCTGATCTTGGCGCAGCGCAGCTTGAAGCGTGGAAACCTTCACGTTTCCGTCCGGAGGCAAACCGAGGCTGGATTGCAAAGCTTTGACCGCCCGCGCCGGACCAGAATTGACGGCATAGTCAAACATGAACATGTCGACGCCAGCGGGCAGTTGTTGGGCCAAAAGCGGTTCCCAATATTGCTTGAGGTAAATTGCGCTTGCTTCAGTTTGCGTCAGGCGCTTCACGTCGAGCTTGGTTGCTGTGTGACCGCGATAGTTTGACAAGGTCGCCAGCGTGATGCCCATGTTGGTTGCCCCGCCGGGGTCAAACGGATTGTCAACAAAACCGCCCTCATATTTTAAAGTCAGAGCAAGGCTTTTTTCAAAATTTTGCATGATTCAGCTCCGGGTGCGTTTCAGTTTGAAGGCTTTAGCCAAATACGAAAATGACGACACGACCGATGCCGCCGATGCCACCCGCGCCACCGGTGAAGCTATTGCGCCCGCCACCGCCGCCGCCGCCGCCCGCGCCCAAACCGCCATTGCCGCCATTGCCGGAGGCCGCTCCAACCTGAGCGCCACCGCCGCCGCCGCCCGCACCGGCACCGTAATTTGTTATGGATGTGCCGCCAGCCGACCCGTTTACGCCAACCGCGCCACCCGCGGCGGCGGCGCTTCCGTCCGTGCCCATGAAATAACAGGCCCCACCGGCGTTGCCGCCGCCAAGCGCAATATTGGAAGCCGAAATGCCGCCGCCACCGCCGCCGCCAGAAGGACCTTGAATGACGTAACCGGAACTAACCCCGGCTCCGCTGGATCCGCCCGCCGCTCCGGCTCCGGTAAAGGCAGGCATGATCAGCGGTCCAAAATTCGGCCCGCCACCAGCACCGCCGGTGCTCGTTCCGCCAAAACCACCGGATCCACCGTCGAAACTGCAATAGGCTCCAAAAGTGGAGGCTCCGCCGGCGGAGCCATTGGCACCGACAGTTGAGTCTGCGGCAGCATTTGCGCCTGTGCCCCCTGCGCCAATGGTAACCGGTACTGTGGCAGTGACATCTGCAGCGGCTCGGGCCACGGTAATTAAGGTTCCAGAGCCGCCACCACCGCCACCGCCCGCTGCCGTTCCGGTTGCCGCTCGCGCTCCCGCGCCGCCGCCGCCGCCGCCGACGCCAATAATGCGGTAAAAAATATCCCCGGCCTGTTTAGTAAACGTACCGGACGCCGTGAAAACATCGATACGCTTCAGCACCATGCCGCCAAGGCTGACCGCTGAGGGCCAAGCGCCCGCCGCCTTGGGCGGATAAACCACCTTTGCGGTTGGGTCGATCGCCATGTCGCCGTTTGCACCCGTTGCAGCGCTTGGTACGCCGGATGTCGTTAGTATCTGGGAGCCTGCCGCGCCGATCATCGCCGTGTAAGTGCCCGGCCACACGCCTGCGGCTTTCGGGCCGTAAACGCGCCAATTGGTCTTATCAATGTAAAAATCGCCGTTGACACCATTGGCAACCAGCGGTGCGCCTGCTCCGTTTAAGACGGTGTTGCCAGCCGCACCTGCAGTACCGGTTGCGCCAGCGGGCCCGGTTGTTCCGGTTGCGCCAGTTGGGCCTGTAGGCCCGATTGGACCGGTGGAGCCCGTGGGACCTGCCGGTCCGGTTAAACCTGTTGCACCAGCTGGGCCTGCAGTGCCGGTGGCTCCGGTTGCGCCCGTTGCTCCGGCGGCTCCGGCTACGCCTTGCAGATTAACCCAAGCGCCCCAACTGCCATCCGGATTTTGAAAGCGCAGTTGCGTACCGCTCCACTGGAAGGCCGGTGGGGGCAAGGCGACGCCTGTCGCGCCATTGGGAAAGCTGACCGCGCCGCTGGCCGGATCAACGTCCAGTGCATCTTTCCACACCGTTCCGTCAGACGAGACTTTGATGTGAAAATGGTCATTGCCGATTAAACCAATCTCAGCGCGGCCAGAGTAATTGGTTTGGTAAAGCTGAGAGAGGACATTTGTAACCGCCTCTTTGTTCAGCTTGAAGCGCATATCGCCAGTGCCCGACTCCGCAACGCCGCGCGCAGTGAACAGTGCGGCATTCAATTTCGCAGAAAGCGGATTTATGACATCTGCGGCAGTGCCAACCCCGCAACGGGTTAAATTATCGAGTGCGTGTATGGCCCAACCAAGGTCTCTCCAGACCGTACCATCAAAAACAAGCACGGAAAATTCCGCCTCAACATAGATCCGCCATCCGGTTTGCGGAGCTTTAAAGCTCCATGCCCCATCCTGAAAAGCAGCCACGTAGCCGTCATATCCGGCAAAGACACCCGTCGCAGCTGTGCCAATCAGATAGCGCGTGTCTACGCCGGGTGAGATTGGCGGCGATACCACATTCCGGCTCAATACCGAGAGGTGCACCACCATATCCAGCCCCCGTAAGGCCTCGTTATGTGTGACGTGTTTTTGAGATTGGGCCGCGTCAATATACGGCAATCCGAGGTGCCCGGTTGAAGTCATAATGTTCCCTTTGAAGTTTTAGAGTGACGTCACAGCAACGGCGACAAGCGCCGGAAAGCCGCGCCCGACGCTGGCGCTGATTTGATAAATCCGCAGATTGAGCTGCGTTTGCGCCGTACCAAAATCCGCAAGTTCATCAGCGGAGGCGTAAAGCGCCTGTGGCACTGCGGACACCAGCTTGCGTTTCAAAATACCGGTCCAGATCTCAATCTCGTAGGATTCGCTGTCTTCATCCAATGCAATTTCAACCGGCTCCCACGCGTCAGAATTGACGCGGCCTCGCCGCAGAAAGCTGATCATCACGCCATTACTTGAGCGTTTGGCCTGCAAACGCACCGGTGAGTAAGGTTGCAGCGCTTTCTTTGTGACTGTCGTTGAAACGCTGACAAAGGCGGATTCAGTGTAGTCGAGATAAGCCGGGTCAATCCGATAGGATGCGGTTTGGCCAAGTTTGCTCACGCCTTCCGCCAAACTAACCACTGCTTGGTCAAGGACAACAATCGGCGCGCCTGCAGCGACACTGCGCGATGCCAAAATCTCTTCGCCGCCCAGCCCGCGCAAAAAGCGCGACAGACGGTAGGTCATGGGGACAATGAGATCTGCCCGGGCAAATTGCACAATTTCCCAGGCGCCATCGCTGCCCTGCACGGCCAATAGGTTTTGTCCGGCTAAAAGTTCCGCATCGCTTACAGATGAGAGCGTTCCAGAGGCAATCTTCACGTCAAGGCGCGTTGCATTGTCAAAACGCCCGACAACACCCGGCGCAAAAGCCGTCAGCGTGTTCCCGACCAAGGCGGGAGCGTCGACATAGCTCGCCAACGCATAGGAGCTATCGCCAATCTGCTGATAGACAGCCATCCTGCCCGGCCACGGATCGGCAAAAACCGCAATGCGTTGCAGCACTGCGGGCGTTTGCGGCGTTTGCGCCAAATCCAAAATATGCACCCGTGGTGGCCCCGGGAATTTGGGTTTTGGCACATTTATCAGCGATGTCGCCGCCACTGCACGGTCATAAAGGCCGGGTTGGGTTGCTTTCGCTGTGACTGCACGATCTGACCCATCTAAAATAGACTGCACACGAAACACACGGCTGCGGCCGTCAATCGGCAGCGAAATGGTATCGCCGATTTCGACGTCCAGCCGGTGCGGGCCGAGCGTAAATTTTACCTGTTCGCGCGCCGCCCAAGCCTCCTGAAGCAGGACATCCGCCAAGTTTTGTACCTGCGCCCGCGGCAAAATCACAGACGTCTCATTGCGTGATACCCGCCGGGAGGTGCCTTCCAACCGGCGCGAAGACACAGAGCCGGTGCGATATTCATTCTGGGAATCCGCATAGGAGATTGATATTTCGTTAGGAAGCTCGGTTTCCTGCGCCCGCGTTGTCTCCAGCAGTGAACCGTCTTTGTTAGGCACCAAATCGGCAGTGGTGATCGAACTTACTGCACCCACGGCGCGGCCCGAAAAATCAATTTTTCCCGACGTAATGCGCCCATCAAACCCGAAGAGGCTGGCAAGCGGCTGGATCGCCCCGCGCAAAGAAACCGGGCCATCAATGACATATCCATCAACAAAGCCATCCAATTTTGGCGGCGCATTCGCTAAAACCGCGCCATTCACACAGCCGGTTTCGGTGATGATTTGTGCTACCAAACGGTCCAGCGGTGCGGCCTCCAGCCGACCTGTGATCCAATGTCCGGTTTGCCAGTTCGGCGCATCGGCCCAAACGTCGGCGAAGGCTGGAAAGGCTGGATAGGGCCGCGCGTCCCATGCCCAAATGAACAGGTGGTTTGGATCCACCATCGGCGCAGAGTATAGCGGCGAAACCGGGTTCCATTCCGCCTGAAATCCGGCTTGAGATGGGTCAAACCGCGATATCGCAGCTTCCAGAACCCGCGTCTGGATCAAATCATCCCGCGTGCCACGTGAGAAAAACGGCGCTGCGGATTCCGAGGATTTTGCGTCGACAAACACATTCGGCTGGTTTGCCCCGCGATCAATGGCCGGACATCCAAACTCGGTGAGCCAGATCGGCTTTGAGCGCGGCACCCAAGCGGTGGGCGTGCCAAGCTCAAGTCCGCCTACACGTTCAAAATGCGGATTTTGCCACCAATTGGTGATGTCCTTGGCGCGGTAAATCCAGGGTTTATTATATGCGCCATCGGTTATCGGCGAGCGCAGTTGCGAGGCTCTATCCGCTGCGGTCGCATAGTAAAAGTCATAGGATTCGCCTGCGGCAAACCGCGAAACAAGGTAGTCCCGATCAAAGATTGCCGGGGCAAGCGCTGCATCGAGGTGGGACGTCCCGTCACGCCAATCGGTGAGCGGCCAATAGGCATCAACGCCGATAAAATCGATCGTGGAAGTTGCCCACAACGGATCCAGCGGAAAGCGTATTTCCGAACCACCAGTTAAAACATGGGCGCCGTATTCGCTCCAATCCGCTGCATAACCGATCTTGACACTTGCGCCCACCACATCGCGCACATCCTGCGAAATTGTTTTCAGCGCGGCAACCGCAGGATAAACCCCGCTGCTTGAGCGCACCCTTGTTAAAGCCACCATCTCCGAACCGATGAGGAGGGCTTCAACTTTACCTGTCTGCGCTGCCAAATTGGCGTAGTGCAAAATCAAACGTCGAAACGACCATTCGCTTGCGGGCGGCGTTGCCGAGCCGAAAAAAGCAGTGATCTGGGACGCGGCGGCGGCTGTCGCATCCGGCGAACCCGCCTGCCCCGGTGCCGGGGAACATGTGATGCGCCCGCGCCAAGGGTAGGCCGCCTGATTTGTGGCACCGCTCCAAGGATCAGGAAGGGAATTTCCTGCGGCAATGTCCATCAAAATGAAGGGATACAGCGTGACCTTCAGCCCGCGCGCTGAGAGGTCATTAATCGCGGCGATGATTGTGTCATCAGATGGCGTGCCGCCGGTCGCGGGTGAAGCGTTGATTTGCGACACCACGCGCGCCGTAGAGCGGCTTAAACCGGCCACACTCCAAACGCCGCCGGAAAAACTGGTGGAAGCGGACTCAACGCGCGGCGCGATTGTGCAGCTTCCGGCCCGCAAATCATCGCCAAACCATGACGTGACCAAGGCGACACTTTTCAAATTTGGGCATAAAGCCTGAAGCGCATCAATGGAAGCCGCCCAATCGCTTGAGGCGGCAAACTGGTGACGATTTTGGCGGCTTGATATGCCGGAATCAAACACGCCATGCACAGACGCTTGCGAATATACAAATTCAGACGCGCCGGGGATAAGGTTCACCGCCCGTATCATCTGAGCCAACCCCTGCACCGGGCGCACCACCTCAAAATTGAGCTGAGGAATGCGATTGCCAAAATCAGCGAGCGGCATCATCTCAAAAACGACATAGGCGGTGCCGCGATAGGCAGGCGCAAAATCCGCACCCTCTTTTGCCACAATAAGCGGGTCGGCGGCTTGCACCTCGTCCCCTTTGTAAACACGCATGGTGAGCGTGGTAAGGTCGATTTCTTTGCCGTCAGCCCAAATTCGCCGCACCGAAGAAATCTGCCCTTCGCAGAGCGCAACAGCAAAATTGGCGTAGTAGGAATAGGTGGTGACTTTGGGGCCACCGCCCTTGCCGCCAGCTTTGGTGCGTGAAGTGGTTTCTAAAAAGCGGGTTGCCCAAATCATTTGACCGCCGAGACGGGCACGGCCGTATAGGCGCGGAATCGCGGCACCCTCTGTCGAGGTCAGCGCAGGCATCGAATTGAGGCGCGGCGTCGATATGTGCTTGCCAGCACCACCCAACACCGCGTGATCAACCAGCGAGCCGAGCGTTGAGCCGACGACCTGTCCCAAAATCAAGCCAATTGGCCCGCCCAAAAGCCCGCCAAGCGCGGCCCCCGCCCCGGAAAGTAGCAAAGTGGCCATGACATGTGTCCTTTTTTTTTAAATTACGGGAAACGCAAAGGCGTGTGACAAGCGCCGTCGCCACCACGGGCCAATTTCAACTTCGGCAACGCTGGCACCGTCATGGGCGTGCACCATTGTCGTGGCAGAGGTGGCAATTGCGGCATGTTTTGCTGGAAGATGATCGCGCCAGCGAAACAGCAGAACATCGCCTGCGCTGAAGCTTTCCAGCGCCACGGGCAAAAAATGCCGTGCGCCCGCCAGCGCCAAGCGCTCCTCACGGGTTGCCTCCGCCCAATCTGCCGAATAGGGTTCAAAACGCTCCGGCTCAGGCCCGATGCACGCGCGCCAAACCCCGCGAATGAGACCCAAGCAGTCGCACCCTGCCCCCTTGAGCGAAGCCTGATGCTGATAGGGCGTGCCTATCCAGCGCCTTGCTTCAAGAACAAGGCGGTCCCGTGAATTTGTTGTCATGAAAGCCTCTATTTGTGAAAGCGCCTACTTATTCATGCTGCCACCATCGAGCGCCGGATCTTTCTGGGTGACATATCGCATCACCACGTCGTTGCCGGGCATGTGTGGAAAGCCGCGAAAATTGGCGGTATTGGCAAACTTGCTGCGGCAGGTGGCAAAGCTTTTGTCGCATCCCGCAACCAAAGTGAAAGTGTCCCCCACGCTCAAAGGGGCGGCCATGGGCGTCCAGATTTCGAGCGTATGCGTGGTTGCACCGGCGCTGTCCGATTTGATCGCGCGCGTCGCCCCGCTGTTCGCCCCAAAGGTGAAAGTCAGCTTGCCGCCGGTAAACCAGTCCCCGCCGAACCCGCCCAGCGCCATGTCAAACCGCGTAGCTCCATCGGTTTAGCTGATGACGCCGCTGATGGTCCATTGCGGCGTATTAAGTGAAACGCGGCATTTTCCAT
>JAYVYB010000095.1:0-34716 GCA_043784625.1 Methylovirgula sp. | reverse complement strand
GCTCTGGAAAACCTCAGGGGCGCACCGGGCCGCCTAGAGCTGGTTGGAGCCCGCCATCAGGCACCGATCTTTATTGATTACGCTCATAAGCCAGATGCGCTGGAAAAGGCGCTGATCGCACTCAGGCCCTTTGCCACCAAGCGGCTTATTTGCGTGTTCGGGTGTGGCGGCGACCGCGACAAAACCAAACGCCCGATTATGGGCGAAATTGCAGCACGCCTTGCCGATGTCACAATTGTGACAGACGACAACCCCCGCAGCGAAGACGCGGCAACGATTCGGAGCGAAATTCTCAGCCACGCGCCGAAAGCGTTGGAAATCGGTGATCGCGGCTCCGCCATCGCGCAGGGCGTACGGATGTTGGAAACAGGGGATGTTTTGTTGATTGCAGGAAAAGGTCATGAAACCGGCCAGATTGTCGGCGCTATTACGTTGCCGTTTTCCGATCACGAGGCAGTGGCAGCCGCTTTGAGGGATGTGTGATGCGTTTGGCGCTTTGGTCCGGACTTGGTCTTGTTGCCCCGCTGAATGCGCGGGTGCTCGGCCAATTGCCCAATGATGTTGGCGGCATCTCGATTGATACACGCACGCTTGAAGCCGGAGATCTGTTTTTCGCCATCAAAGGTGATAGCATCGACGGGCATGATCATGTCGAAGCCGCCTTTAAAAAGGGAGCGGCGGCAGCCGTTGTTTCTGAAGAAAAAGCCGACGAGCTGAAAGCTTTTGGCACGCTTTACATTGTCCATGATGTTTTACGCGCGCTGGAACAGCTCGGCCGCGCCGCCCGGGCCCGCTCAAACGCTAAAATCATTGCCGTAACCGGTTCGGTGGGCAAAACCAGCACCAAAGAAGCGCTGCGCACCATTTTAAGCCACTTTGGCCAAACCCACGCGTCGGCAGCCTCCTACAACAACCATTGGGGTGTCCCGCTGACGCTGGCGCGTTTGCCGCGCGAGGCCAAATTCGGTGTGTTTGAAATCGGCATGAATCACCTTGGCGAAATCACGCCGCTGGTGGCTATGGTCAAGCCGCACATCGCCATCATCACCACGGTTGCGCCGGTGCATTTGGCACATTTCGCGTCGGTGGATGAAATTGCCAAGGCAAAGGCCGAAATTTTCAGCGGCGTGGTCGAAGGCGGCACCGCCATCATTCATGCTGACATTCCGCAAACCCCCAGACTTTTGAAGGCCGCTAAAAAGGCCAGAGTTGAAAACATCCTCACCTTTGGCCTGCATGAACACGCCGACGCGCATCTTGATTATATCGATCTGAAAGAACACTCCTCGTCCGTGACCGCAACGGTTCTGGGCAAAACCATCCGCTATGAGCTGGGTTCGCCCGGGCAACATCTGGCGATCAACTCACTGGCGCAAGTGCTCGCCGCCGAAGCCTGCGGGCTCGATTTGGACGAGGTTGCCAAAGCCATGTCGGAGGTGCGCCCCGCCAAAGGCCGTGGCGACAGGCTGGAATTCACGCTGCCGCAAGGCAAAATCACCCTTATTGATGAGAGCTATAACGCCAACCCCGCTTCGATGCGCGCGGCGCTGGCCTTGCTTGGCCAGAGCCAGCCCGCTGCGGGGGGCCGCCGCATTGCGGTTTTGGGCGACATGCTGGAGCTTGGTGCCAAAGGCGACGCGCTGCACGCCGGTTTGGCGGAAGCTGTGCTGGACGCCAACGTTGATCTGGTTTTTGCCGGCGGCGAGCTGATGAAAAACCTCTACGACGCGTTGCCGGTGGCCAAGCTTGGTGCTTATGCTCAAAGCGGGCCTGATCTGTATGAACCGCTGAAATATTTTCTCAACGCCGGAGACGTGGTCATGGTCAAAGGCTCAAACGGTAGCAAAATGGGCAAAATAGTCGCCAATTTCAAAGCCGAATTTAACGACACTCCCGTTTCTTAGGACCAACCATGCTTGCCCTGCTCCAGCAATTTCACAGCTACATCGGCCCGCTGAACCTGTTTCGCTATCTCACCTTCCGCACCGGCGGCGCGATAGCCACCGCCCTGTTTTTCGTGATGTTTTTCGGGCCGCGTATCATTGCGGCGCTGCGCATCAAGCAGGGCAAAGGCCAGCCTATCCGCACCGATGGCCCTCAAAGCCACCTCGCCAAGCGCGGCACGCCGACCATGGGCGGTTTGATGATCCTGTCGGGGCTGATTGTCACCACGCTGCTGTGGGCAAAGCTGGACCCCTATGTGTGCGCGGATATCACCTGTTCCAAGTTGCTGTGGTCAAAGGCGGCGCTGCACGCCTCGCTCTACGTGTTGATTGTGATGTTTGTCACCATCGGCTTCGGCCTCATCGGCTTTTATGATGATTATCTCAAGGTCACCAAGCAGTCACATAATGGCCTTTCGGGCCGCGCCCGCCTCGGCATCGAGACGGTTGTCGCCGCGCTTGCCTGCCTTGCCATGATGTGGATTGACCCCTCAGACGCAACAACCTCGCTCTATGTGCCATTCATCAAAGAACCGATTTTAAACCTGAGCTGGTTTTTCCCGCTGTTTGGCGCTTTGGTTATTGTCGCGGCAGGCAACGCCGTAAACCTCACCGACGGGCTTGACGGATTGGCCATCGTGCCGGTGATGATTGCCGCCGCCACCTTCGGGCTGATTGCCTACTTGGCGGGTAACGTTATTTTCGCCAGCTATCTTGGCATCGAGCACATCAATGGCTCGGGTGAGTTGCTGGTGGTGTGCGGGGCTTTGATTGGCGCAGGCTTGGGCTTTTTGTGGTTTAATGCCCCTCCGGCGCAGATTTTTATGGGCGACACCGGCTCTTTGGCGCTGGGCGGCTTGCTTGGCACCATCTCGGTTGCCATCAAGCATGAGGTTGTTTTGGTCATTGTCGGCGGCCTTTTTGTGCTCGAAGCGCTCAGCGTTATCGTGCAGGTGGCCTCGTTCAAAATGACCGGCAAGCGGGTGTTTCGTATGGCGCCCATCCACCACCATTTTGAGCAACTCGGCTGGTCGGAAAGCCAAGTCGTCGTGCGGTTTTGGATTGTCTCGGTTGTGCTGGCGCTGGTCGGTCTGGCCTCGCTGAAACTGCGCTGAAGGGACATAACACGCGATGACTCCGGTTCACTGCTTCGCAAATCAACGCATCGCCCTTTTCGGCCTCGGCGGTTCCGGGCTGATCACCGCTCAAGCCCTTAACCTCGGCGGTGCGCTGCTGGACGTATGGGACGAATCTGAAGTTTCACGCGCCAAAGCTGCCGCCCTCGGGCTCAACCTCCTTGATTTAAGCCAACAAGATTGGTCGCACTATAAAGCCCTCATCCTTACGCCCGGCGTCCCGCTTACCCATCCCGAACCGCATTGGAGCGCCAAAAAAGCCGAAGCCGCCGGTGTTGAAATTATCGGCGATATTGAGCTTTTTGTGCGTGAACGCGCAACCATAGCGCCAAACGCGCCATTTATTGCCATTACCGGAACCAATGGCAAAAGCACCACAACGGCGCTGATTGCACACATTCTGCGCGAGGCCAAATTTGACGTGCAGATGGGCGGCAATATCGGCATTGCTATTTTAGCGCTGGAACCACCGTCGAACAAGGATGGTCACGCCGCCAATCGTGTACATGTGATTGAATGTTCCAGCTATCAGATTGATCTTGCACCCTCGTTGAACCCGAGTGTCGGCGTGTTGCTCAATGTCACGCCCGACCATATCGATCGTCACGGCACCTTTGCCAACTATGCCGCAGTCAAACAGCGGCTGGTAACAAAATCAACTGTGGCCGTCATCGCGGTTGATGATGACACCACCTGCGCCATTGCCGACCAAATGCCCAAGGCAATCCGGGTGAGCGCCAAAGGCCCGGCCGACGTTTATTTCAACGCCGGCCTGATATTGGACAAGTCCGGCGTTGTGTTAGCAGACCTGACCAAAGCCAGCGCGCTGCGCGGCCAGCATAATGGTCAAAACGCTGTTGCTGCTTTTGCCGCCTGCGCCGCGCTTGGGGTGGCACCCGCCACCATTGCCGCCGCTTTCCTCAGCTTTCCCGGCCTTGCCCACCGCATGGAACAAGTCGCCAAAATCGGCGAAGTGCTCTTCATCAATGACAGCAAAGCCACCAATGCCGACGCCGCTGAAAAAGCCCTGCTCAGCTTTGACACCATCTATTGGATCATCGGTGGCAAAGCCAAGGACGGCGGCATCGCGCCGCTGGCTCCATTGTTTCCGAAAATTGTCAAAGCCTATCTCATCGGCGCGGCGTCAGACGAATTTGCCGCCACGCTAACCGGCAAAGTGCCGTTTGAGCGCTGTGGCACACTGGACGTTGCCACACAATCCGCCGCGCGGGACGCTGCCGCAAGCCAAAAACCCGCCGTGGTGCTGCTGGCTCCCGCCTGCGCCTCGTTTGATCAATACCCGAATTTTGAAGTACGCGGAGATGCGTTCCGCGCCGCCGTCAAAAACCTGAAGTGAGGCCCAACATGCTCTCTCGCGCTCAAAGTTCTCCTCTTGGCAATTGGTGGTGGACCATAGACCGTTGGCTGCTTGGCGCTTTGGGCCTGTTGATGGTGCTGGGCGTCATGCTGTCCATGGCTGCAAGCCCGGCGGTGGCTGAGCGCATCGGCCTGACGACATTCCACTTCGTCAATCGCCAGATCATTTATCTGGGCATCGCCATTCCGGTTTTGCTGGGCACGTCATTTCTATCACCGCGCTATGTCCGGCGCGCCGCGCTGGCTTTGTTTACGTTTGCGCTCGGCCTTATTCTGATCACTGTGCTGCACAGGGTGGAAATCAAGGGTGCCAGCCGCTGGATCTTTGGCATTCAGCCCTCGGAATTCGTCAAGCCCGCTTTTGTTATCTTGGCCGCTTGGGCGTTTTCTGAAGGCTCGCGCCGCAAAGATGTTCCCGGCACCTGGCTGGGCTTTGCGCTGTTGCCCCTCACCATCATTCCGCTGCTGATGCAGCCGGATTTCGGCCAAACCATGCTGCTCACCATTGTCTGGGCCACACTGGTAATTCTGGCCGGTTTGCGTTGGCTCTGGATTGCCGGTTTGGGCGGAGTTGGCGCTGCCGCGGTGTTGCTGGCCTATAAATTTGTGCCGCACGTGCGCGGCCGTATCCTGAAATTTCTCGAACCCGGCCAAGGCAATGGCGGCGACAGCTTTCAGGTGGATACGGCGATTGAGTCGTTCACCCATGGTTCGTGGCTTGGCACCGGCCCCGGCGAAGGCACCGTCAAGCGCATCTTGCCGGATAGCCACACCGATTTTATCTTTGCGGTCACCGGCGAAGAATTTGGCATTATCGCCGCTATGGGGCTGTCGCTGATATTCGCCTTCATTGTCATCCGGGGTCTGATGCTGGCCTCCCGCAATGAGGATCCGTTTGCCCGCTTTGCCGCATCGGGGTTGCTGGTGTTGTTTGGCATTCAGGCCTGCATCAACATGTCGGTGAACCTGCATCTGATGCCCGCCAAAGGTATGACCCTGCCGTTTATTTCTTATGGCGGTTCGTCGCTGATTTCACTGGCGCTCACCATGGGCTTTCTTGTGGCCGTCACCCGTAAACGCCCGCGCTCGGAAATTGTTGCCGACATCACCCGCGGGATGGACGACGATATTTTAAACGAAACCCGAACCAACGGTGTTACTGCATGAGCGAAAAATTATTAGGTCAAAAAGTTATTTTACTCTGCGCCGGTGGCACAGGCGGACATTTATTTCCAGCAGAAGCTCTGAGTCATGTTTTACAGCGCCGGGGTGCCATTGTGCATTTGGCCACCGATGCGCGCGCTAAAAAATACGCCGGGACTTTTCCCGCCACGGCCATTCATGCGGTTGCGTCTGCCACGCCCACAGGGGGCGGCATATTTTCAAAGATTCGCGCCGGATTTGCCCTTGCCAGAAGTATTTTAACCTCTCGCGGAATTTTGAGCGCCATCAAACCAAATTGCGTGGTCGGCTTCGGCGGTTATCCCACCGTGCCGCCTATGCTTGCCGCGCAGAACAAGAAAATTCCAACGGTTTTGCATGAACAAAATGCCGTCATGGGCCGCGCCAATGCCTTTTTGGCGCGAGGCAGCTCGGCAATCGGCACCGGTTTTCCGGATGTCAAAGGCATCGGCCAAACCTTACGGGCAAAGTCGCATTTCGTTGGCAATCCAATGCGCCCGAATGTGATTGCCGCCGCCGCAATTCCTATGCCGGACATAGCTGACAAGCTCACCATCCTCATCACCGGTGGGTCGCAGGGCGCGCGTGTGTTTTCTGATATTGTGCCTGATGCGCTAAAGCTCATGGCTCCTGAGATGCGTGCCAGGCTCAAAATTATCCAGCAGGTGCGCGCCGAAGATACCGACCGGGTAAACATTGTTTATAACGCGCTGGGAATTCAGGCCGAAACCGCACCGTTTTTTGCGGATTTGCCGATGCGCATTGCCCGCGCGCATCTGGTTATTGCCAGATCTGGTGCCAGCACGGTTTCGGAGCTGGCTGCCATTGGTCGCGCGTCTATTCTGGTGCCTCTGCCCGGTGCCATCGATCAAGATCAGGCCGCCAATGCCGCCGTGCTCGCTCAAACCGGAGCCGCAGATGTGGTCATGCAAAGCGATTTTACCGCGAAATACCTGTGTGACACGCTCACCGCGCTCATTCTTGACCCTTCAGACTTGACGTTGCGCGCGGATGCCGCCAAGACCGCTGGAATTTTGGACGCTGCCGAACGCCTCGCCGATCTCGTGTTGAGCACCGCAAACTGAATTTGGAGTCTTATTATGAAACTGCCGCACGAACTCGGCCCTATTCACTTTGTCGGCATCGGCGGCATCGGCATGTCCGGCATAGCCGAGGTTCTGCTTAACCTTGGCTATAAGGTGCAAGGCTCGGACGCGTCCGACAATGCCAATGTCAAGCGATTGCGCGACAAGGGCGCGCAGGTGTTCATCGGTCATCGCGCTGAAAATCTGGCCGACGCCGCCGTTATTGTCGTTTCAACCGCTATCAAACGTGACAATCCCGAACTAACCGCCGCCCGCGAGCGCCGCATTCCTGTGGTGCGCCGCGCTGAAATGCTGGCGGAACTGATGCGCCTGCGCCAATGCGTTGCTATTGCCGGAACTCACGGCAAAACCACAACCACTTCGCTGGTCGCCACCCTGCTGGACGCTGGCGGTTTTGACCCCACTGTCATCAACGGCGGTATCATAAACGCCTATGGCACCAATGCGCGCCTCGGAACCGGCGATTGGATGGTGGTGGAGGCCGACGAGTCCGACGGCACATTCCTCAAATTGCCCGCCGATGTGGCCATCGTCACCAATATCGACCCGGAACATCTCGACCATTTCAAAACCTTCGACGCCATCAAACAGGCATTTTACAACCTTGTCGAAAATCTCCCCTTCTACGGATTTGCGGTAATGTGCATCGACCACCCCACCGTGCAAGAGCTGGTTGGCAAGATCGAAGACCGCCGCGTGGTGACTTATGGCGTAAACCCTCAGGCGGACGTGCGTATGCTGGACCTTGACCTGACAGGCGGCCAGTCCAAGTTCAATGTCATCATCCGCGACCGCAAGACCGGCAAGGCCACCTATCTTGAAAACCTGATGATGCCGATGCCCGGGCATCACAACGCGCTGAACGCCACCGCCGCCATTGCAGTGGCCTACGAGCTTGGCATGGCGCCTGAAAAAATCCGCGCTGCTTTGGCAAATTTTGGTGGCGTCAAGCGCCGCTTTACCAAAACCGGCATGTGGAACGGCGCAACCATCTTTGATGATTACGGCCATCACCCGGTTGAAATTGCCGCAGTGCTAAAAGCCGCGCGCGCATCGACGAAAAATCAGGTGATCGCCATTGTGCAGCCGCACCGTTACACTAGGCTTCAAAGCCTGTTCAACGATTTCGCCACCTGCTTCAACGACGCCGACGCGGTGATTGTTGCCGACACATATGCTGCCGGTGAACAACCAATTGAAGGCGCGATGAAGGAAGATCTCGTTGCCGCCATCCGCGCCCACGGCCACCGCAATGTGCAGGCGCTGGCCTCGCCCGACAAACTCGCAAGTTTGGTCCACGAGCTGGCGAAACCCGGTGATTATGTTGTGCTTTTGGGGGCAGGTAACATCACCAGCTGGGCTTATGCCTTGCCGGATGAGCTGGCGGCGCTGGATAAGCCATAATGTTCCCTGACATCACCCCGCAACTCCTGCCCCTGATGCCCGATTTGCGCGGGCGGCTGGAGGCCAATTTCAAGCTGGCCAATATTACCTGGTTTCGCGTTGGCGGCCCGGCGCAGCTGTTTTTTGTGCCCGCCGATGAAGACGACCTCGCCTATTTCCTTGCCAAATTGCCTCGCCACATCCCGGTCTATGTGCTTGGACTTGGCTCAAATATGCTGGTGCGCGACGGCGGCATAGCGGGCGCGGTTATCCGGCTGACCAAGGCTTTTTTCAACGCAATCACAGTTAAAGACGATTATAAAATCCGCGCCGGGTCTGCGGTGCCGGACATGAAGCTGGCGAAAGTTGCCGCAGAAGCCGGGGTCGCCGGATTGGAGTTTCTGCGCGGCATCCCGGGCGGCATCGGCGGCGCGCTGCGCATGAACGCCGGCGCCCACGGCGGCGAAACCAAGGATGTGCTCATCGAGGCCCGCGCGCTCGACCGCGATGGCAAGCTGCATATCCTCAAAAATGACGAGTTCGGTTTCACTTATCGCCACTCCAAAGCCCCCGCAGACCTTATCTACACGCAGGCGCTGTTTCAGGGCCGCGCCGGAGATGTTGCGCAAATCAATGCCGATATGGACAAGATCACGGCCGCGCGGGAGGCGAGCCAGCCCATTCGCGAGCGCACCGGCGGCAGCACTTTCAAAAATCCCGACGGCCACAAATCATGGCAGTTGATCGACGCTGCCGGTTGTCGTGGCCTGACCATTGGCGATGCGCAAATGTCAGAAATGCATTGCAACTTCCTTATAAATCGCGGCAACGCCACGGCTGCGGATATTGAAACCCTTGGCGAAACCGTGCGGCGGCGGGTGTTGGCAAATTCCGGCGTCAAGCTGGAATGGGAAATCAAGCGAATCGGGTTGGCATAAAAGAACGTGGATACGCGGGTCAAGCCCGCGCATGACGGAGTGTTTCCGGCACGTGCAAAACAGGGCGTCATGGCCGGACTTGATCCGGCCATCCACGAAAAGCCATAAGACGGGGATACGCGGGCCAAGCCCGCGCATGACGTCACTAAAGCGACTAAATTTGGAATAGGAAATTATCATGCAACACGTTGCCGTACTCATGGGTGGCTGGTCTGCCGAACGCGAAGTCTCCCTGCGCTCCGGCGAGGCCTGCGCCAAAGCATTGGAATCTGTGGGTTTTCGCGTCACTCGCGTTGATGTGCAGCCAGATATTGCGCAAAAGCTCACAGCCCTCAAGCCCGATGTGGCCTTTAACGCGCTGCATGGACCGTTTGGCGAAGATGGCAAAATTCAGGGATTGCTTGAATTTTTGCAAATCCCCTACACCCATTCCGGCGTGCTGGCCTCGGCGCTCGCCATCCAGAAAGACACCGCCAAAATCGTTATGGAGGCCAGCGGTGTTCCGGTGGCGATTGGCAAAACCGTATCGCGTTTTGAAGCGGCGAAAGAGCATGTTCTGCCGCGCCCCTATGTGTTGAAACCGGTGAACGAAGGCTCCAGCTGCGGCATTTTCATTGTTAAGGATGAGCGCCCGCCGCCGCAGGAATTGCTGCGCACCGATTGGCAATATAGCGACACCATGCTGGCAGAAGCGTTCATCCCCGGGCGCGAGCTTACCTGCGCCGTGATGGGCGACACTGCGCTGGGCGTCATCGAAATTCAGACCGCTTCAGGCGCCTGGTATGATTACGATGCGAAATATGCGCCCGGCGGCTCTATTCACATTTTGCCGGCAAAAATTAAACCAAATATTTACCACAATGTTCAAGAGTTGGCTTTGAAGGCGCATCGGGCGCTTGGCTGTCGCGGCGTGAGTCGTGCGGATTTCCGGTTTGACGATACACCTGGTGGCACCGGGAACATCATCTGTTTGGAAGTCAACACGCAACCGGGAATGACCGAGACCTCGTTGGTGCCAGAATTAGCAACCCATGCCGGGTTCTCTTTTGGTGAGTTGGTAAAATGGATGGTGGCGGACGCCTCCTGCAATCGGTAAACACGCTTTCGGGCGCTGCATCCGCACGCCTGCCTGCCGCGCGCCAAAACCTGACCACCCGCAACACCGCCTTTGCTCCCGCTTACACGTTTCCAACCCCCGTGGTATTTTCAGCGCCGCAGGGCAACGCACTCATCACCACTGTGGAGACGCTTGCCGCAAGCACACACAAGCGGGCTGGATTGATATTTTCATTGGCGCTCATCGCCGCTGTCGGGGTTTTTGGCGCTCTGCGCGGCGGCCAATACGAGGCATTTGTTGCTGCCAACGGCACCATATCCGATAATATTGCCCGCGCGCTCGGCTTTGGCGTGGCGGCTGTCACCATTTCCAGCCAAGGCATTTTGCCGGAAGCTGAGGTGCTTAAAGCCGGTGGCATAACCCCGAATTCATCGCTTGTGTTCATCAATGCAGCGCAATTGCGCGAAAATCTGCTGGCGCTTCCAGCCGTGGCTGATGCGCAGGTGCGCAAACTTTACCCCGACCGCCTGACCATCGAAATCACCGAACGCCCCGCTTACGCGCTGTGGCAAAAAGACGGCGAAGTGCGGGTGATCTCGGACGCTGGAGCCGTCATCGGCCCGCTGACCGATTTGCGCCTTGCCGGATTGCCGTTTGTGGTTGGCGATGGCGCCAACCTCCATGCACAGGACTTCACCAAACTGATGGAAGCCGCCGGTGATCAGCACACCAAATTCCGCGCCGGCATTTTTGTTGGCCAGCGCCGCTGGGATTTGATCACCACCAATGGCGTCACCGTCAAGCTGCCAGAGCATAATCCAGACGCCGCTTTGAGGGTGCTGGCTGAGCTTGAGCGCCAAAACCGTATCTTGGAAAAAGATGTGATCGCGCTTGATATGCGCATGAAAGACCGTGTGGTTGCCCGCCTCACTGAGGGTGGTGCCTCCAGCCGTGGCGAGCAATTGCAAAAGAAAAACCCGGGGAGCGACATATGAACCGTCATGTTTTGACCCCGCGCATGCGGCCCCTCCCCACCCGCCGCAGCTCGACGCTGGCCGTGTTGGATGTTGGCACATCCAAGGTGGTTTGCCTTATCGCCAAGCTTTTGCCATGCGAACCAACCGACATGCTGCATGGCCGCACCCACCGTTGCAAAATTTTAGGGATAGGCCATCAGCGCGCCCGCGGCATTAAAAGCGGCGTGGTTATTGATATGGAACAGGCCGAAAAAACCATCCGCATGGCGGTGGACGCGGCAGAGCGCATGGCCGGTGTGGAAGTTGAGACCGTCGTTGTTAATATGACCGGCGGCCGCATGGGCTCGCAACATTCCAAGTCCAGCCTCACCATCGGCAACCGGGCCGTAACTGCGGCTGACCTGAACCGCATTCTTGAAGTCGCATCCGCCCAGATCGCGCGCGATGGCCGCGCCGTCATCCACTCACTGCCCAACGGCTACGAGCTGGACAGCACCCGCGGCATCCGTGATCCTAAAGGCATGATCGGCGAGACTTTAAGCGTTGATTTGCACACTGTATCGGTGGAAGCCGCCGCCGCCCGCAATTTGATGCTGGCGATTGAGCGCTGCCACCTGACCGTCGAAGCCATTGTCGCCACACCCTATGCCAGCGCGCTTTCCGTATTGGCAGATGATGAAGCCGATATGGGCGCGGCAATTATCGATTTTGGCGGCGGAACCACCTCCATCAGCGTGTTTGAAGAAGGGCGTCTGGCCCATGTCGATGCTATTGCTGTGGGCGGCAACCATGTCACCATGGACATTGCCCGTGGCCTTTCCACCCGTGTTACCGATGCCGAACGGCTCAAAATTGTTTACGGCTCCTGTATCGCCTCGCCATCTGACATTCGCGAGACCATCACCATCACCACGGCGGGCGACGAGGGCGACCAACCCACGCATCTGCCAAAGACCCAGCTTGTGCGCATCATCAAGCCGCGCGTTGAAGAAATTCTGGAGCTGGTGCGTGACCGGCTCAAAGCCTCCGGCTTCGCAGCGCCCGCAGGACGGCGGCTTATTCTGACCGGCGGCGGCGCGCAGTTAACCGGCATGGTCGAGCTGGCGCGGCAAACCATTTCATCCACGGTGCGCATCGGCCGCCCGCTTGGCGTGCAGGGCTTGCCCGAATCCGCCAAAAGTCCGGGCTATTCGGCCAGCGTCGGTTTGCTGATCTATCCGCAGGTTGCCGCCATCGAACACTTGACCCAAGGCAAGAAAACCCACCTGACCCAAAACACCACACAGGCAAACGGCACGGACGGTTATGTCGCCCGCGTCGGGCGCTGGCTGAAAGAGAGTTTCTGACAGCGAATCGAAATATATTTGCGAAATATGGCTTTCGGAGAGTCAAGAGGGATTCACAAAAGCCAACGAATCACATGAGTTAAACCTGATGCATGAAAGCATCCCAATTGAGAGGCCACTGATATGACGATCCATTTGAAAGCTCCGGAACTACGGGAATTGAAGCCCCGGATTATGGTTTGCGGCATCGGTGGTGCGGGCGGCAATGCTGTCAACAACATGATCGTTTCCGGCCTCAACGGGGTGGACTTCATCTGCGCCAACACCGACGCGCAGGCGCTCACCTCTTCGCGCGCTGAACGCATTATTCAGATGGGATTGCAGGTTACCGAGGGTCTTGGTGCCGGTTCGCAGCCCGAAATTGGCCGCGCCGCCGCTGAAGAAGCTCTTGAAGAAATCCGCGACCACCTCGCTGGCGCCCACATGGTGTTCGTCACCGCAGGTATGGGCGGCGGCACAGGCACAGGGGCCGCGCCGGTCATCGCGCGCCTTGCCCGCGACATGGGTATTCTTACGGTGGGTGTTGTCACCAAGCCATTCCAGTTTGAAGGCGTCCGCCGGATGCGCATTGCCGATAACGGCATTGAAGAGCTGCAAAAAGCTGTGGATACTTTGATTGTTATCCCGAACCAGAACCTTTTCCGCGTCGCCAATGAGCGCACCACCTTTGCAGATGCCTTCTCCATGGCCGATCAGGTGCTCTATTCCGGTGTTGCCTGCATCACTGATTTGATGGTGAAAGAAGGCCTGATCAATCTCGATTTTGCCGACGTGCGCGCCATCATGCGCGACATGGGTAAAGCCATGATGGGCACAGGCGAGGCAACCGGCGACAAACGCGCCGTAATGGCCGCCGAAGCCGCAATCGCCAATCCGCTGCTCGACGAAACTTCGATGCGCGGTGCCAAGGGCCTGTTGATTTCCATCACCGGCGGCAATGACCTGACCCTATATGAAGTTGATGAAGCCGCCAGCCGCATCCGCCAAGAAGTGGACGAAGACGCCAACATCATTTTGGGCGCAACATTTGACTCAAGCCTCGAAGGTGTTGTCCGCGTTTCCGTTGTTGCCACCGGCATCGACATGCAGGAGCCGGGCGCGCGCGAATTGCCGAGCATCGAAAGCCGCATGCAGGAATCTGCCCAGCGCTTGCGCGCTCAGGTTGCCCAGCGTGCACAAGAAGCGCCGCGTATGCCGGTTGTGGAAACCCGCCGCGAAGTGGCCGCCGAGCCGCGCGCAGCCGCCCCAACAGCCGGTGCATTTCACGAGGAAGCCGCCGTTTTTCATGCTGAACCCGCCCAGGCGGAACCACGGGTGATGCAAGCGTCTCCGGTTTTGGCAGCAGCGGCAATGCCTGCCGCCCCGCGCCACATCGAGGCCGCGCCCGTTGCTTATGCACCCACCGAGGCTCACCCTGCGATACATTCAAATCACGCGCCGCAAGCCGTAGCCCAAGCCCCGCTGCCGTCAACCTATGACCACGCGCCAGCCTATGCCGCGCCGGTTGCAGCGCCGCAAGCGCCCGCCCAGGCCTATGCCGCCCCCGACTATGCAGCTGCACAAGCACCGACGGGGGATATGATCCGCGCCACCCGCATGCCGCGCATTGAGGACATGCCCCTCCCCGCGCAAATGCAGATGAACGCCACACGCCCGGATGCTCCGCAACCTGTTTCGGCGGAAACCCGCCGCATCGGTTTGCTGGAAAAGCTCACGTCACTTGGCATGGGCCGTGGAAATCCGAGCACAGCCCGCACCGAGCCGCAAGCCGCCCCGCGCCCGGTTCCTGCTCCGGTGCGCGCGCCCGCTGCCCATTCTGATTACGCCAAGCGTCCCGCAGCACCGGTGCAGCAGCGCCCGGCTCAGGCTAATCTCGATCAGCATGGCCGTCAGCAGCCGCAGGCACGGATGCAGGATGATGATCATCTTGAAATTCCGGCATTCTTGCGCCGCTCGTAAGCGCAAGCTTCAGCATTACCAGCAAAACCCGGGCTCACACCCGGGTTTTTTGTTGATGAAATTGCAGTCGCAAGGGCAGTCCCTCGGTCTGTAACAAATCTGCAAACAACTGTGATTTTGTGTTTGCTGTGCGGGCGGGTAATTTCTGGAAATTGCGGCAATGTCACGCAACAAAAAAATACGATTTGCAGCGGTGCAGCGCGCCATAGCCAAATCAAAATGTCCGGTTCGCTATCACGCCAAAACCGGCGCCATAATGCGGGGTTGAATGCAGTCTACCGGTCAAAAAACGCTTGCCGCCAAAGCCGTCATTAGCGGCAAGGGTGTGCATTCAAATGCACCGGTGCAGCTTATTCTGCACCCCGCTGAAGACAATCACGGCATCATTTTTCACCGCACCGGCCTCGAAACCGGCGATGCCAGCCGCATTCCCGCGCTGTGGTCGCATGTTTGTATGACCGAACTTTGCACTGTCATCGGCGATATGAAGCTGGGCTATGTCTCTACAATCGAACATTTGATGAGCGCATTGCTGGCGTTGGGTGTTGATAATCTCCTCGTTGAGATTGATGGCCCCGAAGTGCCGATCATGGATGGCTCGGCCCGTGACTTTGTCGATCTAATTGATTCCATCGGACTGGTTGAGAGCGATGCCCGCCGCCGGTATATCAAAATTCTAAAGCCGGTTCGTATCGAGCATGGCCGCGGATTTTCCGAGCTGCGCCCTTCGCTGCAAGGCTTCCATCTTGATGTGGAGATTGATTTTTCTGCCGCCATCATCGGTCGTCAGCGCAAGGTGGTTGAATTGTCGCCGGATGTGTTCCGCGAGGAAATTCAGGGCGCGCGCACGTTCGGTTTCTTGAGGGATGTTGAGCATCTGTGGAAAGCGGGCTTTGCGCTTGGCTCGTCTTTAGAAAATTCGGTGGCGCTCGACGGCGATAAAATACTCAATCCCGAAGGGTTGCGCTACGTCGACGAATTCGTCCGCCATAAAATGCTGGATGCGATTGGCGATTTGTCTTTGGCCGGACTGCCTCTGATCGGCACCTACCGCTCCTATTGCGGCGGGCATAAAATGAATTATCTGGTTTTGGACGCCCTGTTCAAAGACCCTTCTGCCTATGCCATTGTCGAGGCACCGCAAAAACGCGAGGTTTCAGCCGCTGCTACCCGCATGGAATCGGCCTATATTTAAACCCTGCAATTCGCCTCCGCCATAATTTAGCTTTTTTGCGCCTTAAGAACATCGCCACAGGCGTGAGAAGTCGTTTGATCAAGACTGGTTCAAACGAAAAAAATGCGCTATGCACTATTCAAGCTTTTAACGAAACCCTCCGGCCCAGGTTTGTCACGCATGTCAGTATTACAGTCTGAATATTCCGCCGATACAGCCAAGCTGCGTGAGGGCCAAAATGCAAAAGGCCCAAGTAATGCAACAAGCCAAGGTGTTGTGAAGCAAAGCTTCCAAATGATGCGCGCAAACCGTAAAGTTGCTGTTGCGGCTTTGGCGATGTTGGCTCTGCCGCTGGCGGGCTGCTCTTCTTTCGATGCGTTAAACCCGTTTGGCGGCGAGAAATACGAGCAAAAAATCCTCACCGACACACCCGCCGAGGTGCTTTATAACCAAGGCTTGGCCGATGTGAATGCCGGCAATCCAAAGGGCGCTCTCAAAAAGTTCAAAGAACTGGAGAAGCAATATCCTGCTTCGGTATGGTCGCAAAAAGCATTGCTGATGACCACCTATGCCAACTATCAAGGGCATGAGTTTGATGATGCCGTCATTTCCGGCAACCGCTATGCCAAGCTCTATCCAAATTCACCAGATGCGGCCTACGCGCTCTACATGTCTGCCGAATCGCAATATGAGCGCATCCCGGACATCTCGCGTGATCAGGACACCGCGGTGAAGGCCATGGCCGGCTTTAACGAGGTTGTGCAGAAATACCCGAGATCCGAATATGCCTCAGACGCGAAATATAAAATTCAGGTGGCGCGAGACCAGTTGGCCGGCAAGGAAATGTCCGTTGGCCGTTTCTATCTCGCCCGTAAAAACTACACCGCAGCAATCAACCGCTTTCGTAATGTCATTGGCGAATATCAAACCACGCGCCACACAGAAGAGGCGTTGGAGCGCTTGACCGAGGCCTATATGGGTCTTGGCATAATTGGCGAGGCGCAGACAGCTGCGGCCATTTTGGGTCACAACTACCCAGATAGCCAGTGGTACAAAGACGCTTACAGCCTGTTGCAATCCTCCGGCACTGAACCGCGCGAAAACAACGACTCGTGGATTTCCAAAGCGTTCAGAAAAGTCGGACTTTAATCATAGGTCGGGAGTGGACTATTGCTGACCGCGCTGGCCATTCGCGACATTGTGATCATCGATACACTTGATCTTGACCTCTCCAAGGGGCTGACAGTTCTCACCGGTGAAACCGGCGCGGGCAAAAGCATATTGCTCGACTCAATGACACTGGCGCTTGGCGGGCGCGGCGACGGCGGCTTGGTGCGTTCCGGCGCAACGCAGGGCCAGGTAACGGCGGTTTTTGACATTGCCGCCGACCACCCCGCCCGGCTTATGGCGCAGGAAATGGGTCTTGATGTTGATGGCGAGCTGATTTTACGCCGCATCCAGATGGCCGATGGTCGCACGCGCGGCTTTATCAACGACCAAGCCGCCAGCGCCCAGTCTTTGCGCATGATCGGGGACTGCCTGATCGAAATTCATGGCCAGCATGATGATCGCGCGCTGGCAGATCCAAAAACCCACCGCGCGCTTGTTGATGCCTTTGGCGCTTTGTCCGGCGAAACCGCGCTCACCCGCGCCGCACACAGTGCATGGCGCAAAGCCGAAAGCGAACTGGGCGAAGAAGAGCGCCGCATCGCTGCCGCCCGCAAAGAAGCTGATTTTCTCCGCCATGCCCATGCCGAACTCAGCAAGCTGGCCCCCGACCATAATGAGGAAGAACAGCTCGCCACCCACCGCACCGCAATGCAGCAAGCCGAAAAAGTCGCGGTGGAACTGAAGGAAGCCTATGAAGGCGTTGGCGGCGACCACTCTCCCGTCTCGAACATTTCATCGCTCATGCGCAGGCTGGACCGGCGCGCGGCGCAAGCTCCCGCACTGGTAGAGCCATCGTTAAAAGCGCTCAACGACATTCTGACCGCATTTGACGCTGCTGAGTCTGTTCTATCTCAGGCGCTGCGTGACGCGGATTTTGACCCCAATGAGTTGGAGCGCACCGAAGAGCGGCTGTTTGCGCTGCGCGCCGCCTCACGCAAATATAATGTGCCGGTGGCTGACCTGCGCAAATTGGCGGATAAATACGCCGCCGATCTTGAAGCGTTAGACGCCAGTGAGGCCCGCCTGATTAAGCTCGAACAAGCCGTATCGGATACCAAATCCGCCTATGTCAAAGCCGCGGCAGACCTGTCCAAAAAGCGGAGCTTGGCGGCTGCCAGTCTGGATAAAACCGTGGCGCGTGAATTGCCGCCGTTAAAACTCGAGCGCGCCAAATTCATCACACATATTATTTCTGACGCCGAACAGCAGGGCCCGGACGGCATTGACCGGGTTGAATTCTGGGTGGAAACCAACCCCGGTTCCAAGCCCGGCCCATTGATGAAGGTGGCCTCGGGCGGCGAGCTTGCCCGCTTTATGCTGGCGTTAAAAGTGGCGCTGGCCGATAAAGGCTCCGCCCCCACTCTGATATTTGACGAAATTGACACCGGCGCAGGCGGCGCTGTGGCCGATGCGATTGGCCAGCGGCTGTCGCGGCTCAGCGCCAAAGTGCAGGTTCTGGCGGTGACTCATGCGCCCCAAGTGGCAGCGCGCGCGCGCAATCATTTCCGCATCACCAAGTCGGAGGTTGGCGGCCGCGTTAACACCCGCGTATTACCGCTCGAACCTGCAACCCGCCGCGAAGAAATCGCCCGGATGTTATCCGGCGCGGAAATCACCGATGAGGCGCGCGCCGCCGCCCACCGTTTGCTGGAAGGGGTGTGAAATGGCCGCTGGCTTGGACGCTGCCCGTGTGGAACATGCCAAACTCGGCGAGGAAATCGCCGCTCATGACGCGCGCTACTATCAGGACGACGCCCCCACCATTTCAGACGCCGACTATGACGCGCTGCGCCGCCGCTATGAAGTGCTCGAAGCCGAATTTCCCGAACTCAAATCTGCCGCATCGCTCACCCAGAAAGTTGGCGCAGCGCCTGTTGAAAAATTCGGCAAAATAAAACATGCCGTGCCGATGCTCTCTCTTGGCAACGTTTTTTCAGATCAAGACGTTGAGGATTTCGTTGGCCGCATCCGCCGCTTTCTGGGCTTGGCGGCAGATGCAAATGTCGCGCTCACCGCCGAGCCGAAAATCGACGGGCTTTCCTGCTCCATTCGCTACGAAAACGGCGTACTCGTTCATGCCGCCACCCGCGGCGACGGCTTTGAAGGCGAGGATGTCACCGCCAATGTCCGCACCATTGCTGGCATTCCGCAACATCTGGCCGGGAACAATCCGGCGATTTGTGAAATTCGCGGCGAAATCTATATGGGTCACGCCGATTTTACCGACCTCAACGCCCGCCAAGCCACAACGGGCGGCAAAACCTTTGCCAATCCGCGAAATGCCGCTGCCGGATCTTTGCGCCAGCTTGACCCCGCCATCACTGCCGCGCGGCCGTTGCGGTTTTTCGCCTACGCATGGGGCCAGATGAGCGCCATGCCCGCCAATACCCAAAGCGGCATGGTCAATTGGATGCGCAATGCCGGCTTTCAGACCAATCCGCTGATGCAGCGCTGCGAAACCACCGCGCAGATGTTGGAGATATTTGTCAGCATTGAGATGCAGCGCGCCACGCTGGGCTATGACATTGACGGGGTGGTTTACAAGGTTGACGACCTCGCCCTGCAAGAGCGGCTGGGTTTTGTCTCGCGTGCGCCGCGCTGGGCCACGGCGCATAAGTTTGCCGCGCAACGCGCAGCCACGCTGCTCAACGACATTGAAATTCAAGTTGGCCGCACCGGTGTGCTCACCCCGGTCGCCAAGCTCGCCCCCGTCACGGTGGGCGGCGTTGTCGTCTCCAACGCCACCCTGCACAATGAGGATGAAATCGCCCGTAAGGATATTCGCATCGGCGATACTGTCATCATCCAGCGCGCCGGAGATGTGATCCCGCAAATTGTTGCCGTTGTGGCAGAAAAGCGCCCGGCGGAGGCCAAGCCCTTCGTATTTCCGCGCATTTGCCCGGCGTGCGGCTCTGCCGCTGTGCGCGAGGCTGATGAAAAAGGCAATGCCGATGTGGCTGTGCGCTGCACCGGCGGGTTGATTTGTCCGGCGCAAGCGGTTGAACGCTTGAAACATTTTGCCAGCCGCAACGCGCTCGATATCGAGGGCCTCGGTGACAAGCAAATCGAGCTGTTTTATCAAAAAGGCTTGATCAAAACCGCTGCCGATATTTTCACATTGGCGGCGCGTGACGCCGAAAGCCTGACCAAAATCAAGAATTTCGAAGGCTATGGCGAGCTCTCGGTCAAAAATCTGTTTGCCGCAATTGAAGCCCGCCGCACCATTCCGTTCAACCGGTTTTTGTTCGCTCTAGGCATCCGCCATATCGGTGAAACCAACGCCAAGCGTCTGGCCCGCGCATATCCTGATTTTAACGCCTTGCGCAGTGCCGCGCTCGCCGGATTTGCCGCCAATTCTGAAGGCCGCGCCGAGTTGGTAGCCATTGAAGGCATCGGCCCGATTGTTGCCGAAGCGCTGGTCGATTTCTTCCATGAGCCGCATAATGAAGCCGTGCTCGATGCGCTGCTGCCGCAGCTAACATTGACGCCCATGGAGGCACCAACCCTGACCAGCGCCGTTTCCGGCAAAACGGTGGTGTTTACCGGCGCTCTGGAGCGCATGAGCCGCGACGAGGCCAAAGCCATGGCCGAACGCTTGGGCGCGAAAGTCTCCGGCTCCGTCTCGAAAAAAACCGATCTGGTGGTGGCCGGCCCCGGCGCCGGCTCAAAACTGACTCAGGCGCAGGCCCTGGGCATTGAAGTGATTTCAGAAGAGGACTGGCTGGCAAGGGTCGGGGGATGATTGGGGGGTAATAAGGCGCGAGGTTAAAATTTCCCTTGATAATAGTTATTGGTTATTTCTATTATCAGCGGAAAGCAGGAAAACATCATGCCGATCAGCGCGGACTTGGGAAGCACTTTAGAAGGATACGTCACCGAGCTGGTACAGCTTGGCCGTTACCACTCCAAAAGCGAGGTTTTGCGCGAGGGGGTTCGTCTTGTTCAAGAGCGTGAAGCGCGTTTTGCGCTGCTGGACGCGGCCATAGCCAAAGGCGTTGCGGAAGCCGAAGCTGGAAAAACTGTTGCCGCTGACGTTGTTTTTGAGCGTTTACAATCAAAATACCGAGCCCAAATCTAAAGCCCGTGCAAAACCCAAATGCCAAAATCATTCATTTCTCGCCCAAGGCGGAAGTTGACCTTGAAACAATAGGTGACTTTATAGCCCGCGATAATCCTGCCAAGGCACTGTCATTCATCGTTGAATTGCGGCAATGTTGCACTGGCATCGCGCAAACGCCGGAAGCTTTTGCCCTGGTACCGAGATATAAATCCACGGGCATCAGACGCCGCGTTTTCGGCGCTTACTTGATATTTTACCGCATCAAACAAGATCGCATTGAAGTCGTGCATATCCTCCATGGGGCAATGAACTACGAACAACTGTTATTTCCCGAGCTGGGTTAAGCCGCTCGCGTGGCATATTCCAGCCAAACCCTAACCTCCGGCGAAACTCTTGCGCCAACCTTGGCAAACACTTCGGCGTGATAGGCATTGAGCCATGCCCGCTCGCCTTCATCAAGCAAACCCGCCTCTACCAGCCGCAAATCAATCGGCGCAAATGAAATCGTCTCAAAGCCGAACATCTCGCGCTCGGCAGCTTTGATTTTGCGCTTTTCCACCACAATCAGATTTTCGATGCGAATACCCCATGCCCCGGCCTTATAATATCCCGGCTCGTTCGAGAGGATCATGCCCTCCTGCAAGGGCACAGTGCCGAGCTTGGAAATCCGCTGCGGGCCTTCATGCACGCTCAAATAAACCCCGACGCCGTGGCCCGTGCCGTGGTCAAAATCAAGGCCGGCCTGCCATAGCGCGTGGCGCGCCAGCGCGTCGATCTGCGCGCCCGACGTGCCTTTGGGAAACACTACGCGTGCAATGGCAATATGCCCTTTCAAAACGCGGGTGAAGCGGTCGCGCATCTGCGGCGTCACCGCGCCCACACTCAATGTGCGGGTGATATCTGTGGTGCCGTCGAGATATTGCGCACCCGAATCAATCAGGAAAATGCCTTTGCCAATCTTGCGGTTTGAGGCCTCCGACACCCGGTAATGCGGAATGGCGGCATTTGGCCCGGCTCCGGCAATGCTGGGAAACGACACATCCTTCAGTTTGCCGGTGGCGCGGCGGAAGTGCTCCAGCGCTTTGGCGGCGGAAATCTCGGTTTCCTTGCCTTTTGGCGCGGCTCCATCGAACCAGTGCAGAAAGTTCGCCAGCGCTGCCGCGTCCCGCAAATGCGCTTTGCGGGTATTTTTCAGCTCGGTCGCGTTCTTTTTGGCCTTCATCAGCGCAATCGGGTCCGCGCCCGCATCTGCCAAAGCGCCCAATATCTGGCCGAACTGCGCGGGTGCGGAACTGGCGTCCAGCCGCACCTTGTGTCCGGATTTTACCGCCTCTTGCAGGGCACTAGTGAGCGTGCCGGGCGGGCACATCTCCACCAATCCGCTTAGGCTTTGCGCAACGGCGGCGGTGAGTTTGCGCTCATCGATAAACAGTTTGGCCTTGCCGCTGGCCGGTATCACTGCAAAGCACAGCGGAATCGGAGTGTGGGAAACATCGCCGCCGCGAATATTGAACACCCACGCCACATTATGCGCATCTGACACCACCAGCTCATCGCGGCCCGCCTGAACCAGCGCCGCCTGCACCCGTGCGATTCTGCTCGAGGCCGTCTCGCCTGCCAGCGTATCCGGGTAAATCGAAATCTTCGCCAGCGGCAAGTCCGGCCCGTTCCAAACCCGGTCGATCAGGTTTGGCGTTGCCACCAGCTCCGCACCCACGCTGGCGCAGGCTTTAGTGAAGCGCTCCACCATGCCGGGCGTGAGCAACATTGCGTCATAGGCGAGCTTTTGGCCGCGCTTCAGGTTTGTTCCCGCCCACACTTCCGGCGGGGCATCGACAAGATGTTGCGGAGTGAACACCGCCACATCCACCTGCTCCACCACCTGCACGGTATAGCGGCCGTCGATAAAAATCGCGGCTCTATCTGCCAGCACAATCGCCAGACCCGCCGAGCCGGAAAAGCCGGTGAGCCACTTCAGGCGCTCGGCATAAGGCGCGACATATTCGTTCTGGTGCTCGTCGGCGCGCGGCACAATAAAACCGTCCACACCATGGCGTGCCAGTTCAGCCCGCAACAAGGCCACGCGACCCGCGCCCTCTTGGGCAGAGGATTCATCTTCAAAGGTCTGAAACGCACCCATCATAATCTCCAAACGTCGCATCCAAAATCTAAGCTTGCCGTCTAGCGCCCGGCAGCCGCGCGCTGCAAGCGCTCGTTAATCGCTTCTCCCAACCCGTGGTGCGGGATTGGCGCAACCGCAATTGTCCCGGCCCCCATTGCGTCCAATGTTCGCAAGGCCGCAAACAGCGACGCCGCTGCTGCGCGCAAATCCCCGGCTGGCGACAAATCCAGCTCTGCCGCGGCCAAGGTTCCGCCAAAATCGAGAAAGACTTCGCCCGCATGTTTGCGCGTCGCGTCCAGCCGCACCCGCGCTTTTGGTGCATAATGCGACAGCAATTGGCCGGGTGCCAACGGCAGTGTTGCCGCAGAAGCGTCCGGCAAAACCGTGGCAACGTCCAGCTTTCGGCCAAGCACAGCCTCAATCATCGCCCGTGTTACCGCGCCGGGGCGCAAAATATGCACGCTGCCGCCCAGACATGCGCAGATGGTCGACTCGACGCCCACGGCACAGGCGCCGCCGTCCAGAATAAGCTCTATCCGGCCCGACAGATCCGCCAGAACATGCGCCGCCAAAGTCGGGCTGATATGCCCAGAAACATTGGCGGAAGGCGCGGCAATGGGCCGCCCCGCTTGCGCAATCAACTCCCGCGCTATTGGGTGGGACGGCACTCGCAATGCGACACTGGCCAAACCCGCCCGTGCCAGTTCACTCACGCTGCAACTGTTTGCCAACGGCACAACCAAGGTCAGCGGCCCCGGCCAGAATGCTGCTGCCAAAGCCAAAGCTTCCGCGCCAAAATCGCCTTCGCGCTGTGCTGCCGCCAGGTCTGAAACATGGGCAATCAGCGGGTTAAACGACGGGCGGCCTTTGGCTTCGTAAATCCGCGCCACAGCCACACCCGACGTGGCGTCCGCGCCAAGCCCGTAAACCGTCTCGGTGGGAAAGGCCACAAGGCCGCCATTGCGCAACACCGCCGCCGCTTCTGCAACATGTGACGCCGCGCTTACCACCCGCGTGTGACCCGAATCCGTGACCAAACCGCTTGAACTCCGAATGTTTATATGTAAACTATTATGCGACTAAGTTTTGGGTTGCGCTGCCGCTTTACATGCAACACCCTATATCAACATTACCCTAAACCGATATGGAGGACATGATGACATATCGCGCGCCCGTCAACGAAATTATGCTGAGCATGGCGCATAATGCCGGCCTGCATCAAGCCATCAAATCCGGGCTTTATGCCGATATGGATGCAGACTCTCTGCGCGCTATTTTAGAGGAAGCCGGAAAGTTTGCCGCTGATATTCTTGCGCCGTTAAACCAGACCGGAGACTCCAATCCGGTAAAGCTGGGGCCAAACGGCGTCGAAACCGCGCCCGGCTGGCGCAACGCCTACGCCAAATTTGTTGAAGGCGGCTGGAGCACCGTTTCAGGTTCGCCGGATCATGGCGGCATGGGTTTGCCGGAGGTTGTTGCCGCCGCCATCACTGAAATGTGGAACTCCGCCAACGTCGCCTTTGGCCTGTGCCCGTTGCTCAGCATAGGTGCCATTCATGCGCTCGAAGCGCATGGCTCGCAGGCTTTGCAAGGACAATATCTGGAAAAGCTGATTTCCGGCCAATGGACCGGAACCATGAACCTGACCGAGCCCAATGCCGGATCTGACCTCTCGCCCATGCGCACCAAAGCTGAGCGCGTGGGCGACGGCAGCTACAAAATAACCGGCCAAAAAATCTACATCACCTATGGTGATCATGACATGGCCGAGAATATTGTGCATCTGGTGCTGGCGCGCCTGCCCGACGCCCCTGCCGGAACCCGCGGCATTTCGCTGTTTCTTGTGCCGAAATTCATGGTCAATGCCGACGGCTCTCTAGGAGCGCGCAATGACGCTTTTTGCGCCTCGCTCGAACATAAACTCGGCATCCACGCCTCCCCCACCTGCACCATGGTGTTTGGCGATAAGGGTGGCGCAATCGGCTATTTGATCGGCGAGGAAAACAAAGGCCTTGCCTGTATGTTCACCATGATGAACTCCGCCCGCCTCGGCGTTGGCATTCAAGGCGTTGCACTGGCAGAACGCGCCACCCAGCAGGCTCTGACCTATGCGGCAGACCGCCGCCAGGGCAAAGCCCTTGGTGATACGGCCCCTATCAGCGCAATTCTACACCATCCTGATGTGCAGCGGATGCTGCTGACCATGCAAAGCCAAACCCGCGCCGCCCGCGCGCTGTGCCTAATGACCGCCGCCAGCATCGACATTGCCAATCTTTCAAGCGACGCTGCAGAAAAAAAGCAGGCCTCTGACCGCGCCGGTCTGCTCACCCCCATCGCCAAGGCGTTCTCCACAGACATTGCCAATGAGGTGACGTCCATGAATGTGCAGGTGCATGGCGGCATGGGCTTTATTGAAGGCACCGGCGCGGCCCAACACATGCGCGATGCCCGTATTTTGGCGATCTATGAAGGCACCAACGGAATTCAGGCGATTGACCTTGTGCAGCGTAAGTTGCCTCTGGGCGGCGGCGAGGCTGTGCAGCGGGAAATGGCGCATGTCCGTGCCATTATTGCTAAAATACCGCATCAGCCCGCCTTTGGCCACAGCGCAGCCCGGCTCACAGCCGCCGTTGACGCGATGCAACAGGCGACAGAGTTTTTGCAAGGTGCACCACCGCAGGCCGTTTTAGCAGGCGCGACGGCCTATCTGCGCATTTGCGGCCTCGCTCTTGGCGGTGCGGCGCTGGCGGCTGAGGCTATCGGTGAAGACTCAAGCCAAAACATCCGCCTGTGTCGCTTTTTTGCCGAGCACCTTTCTACGGCGGCCCCCGGTCTCGCGCTCAGCGTGATCAGCGGCGCGGACGCAGTGGGAGAGGTGGCTTAGTCGCACCGTCCCTTCTGCTGCAAAGCAGGAGAGAGAAGTGTTAGCACACGACGATTTCAAACTGAGGCGAATATCATGTCAAACATCAACATTGCTCGCCACGGCGCGGTGCTCCACCTGGAATTTGCGCGCCCGGAAAAGAAAAATGCCCTCACCGGGGCGATGTATGACACGCTGCGCCACGCCCTGCACGAGGCGGACAACAGCACCGATATTAATGTGGTTTTGCTCTCCGGCGCTGGCGACGCCTTCACCGCGGGCAATGACATCGCCGACTTTTTAGGCCATCGCGGCGAGATGACTGCAAACCCTGCCAGCCGCTTTATCAAGGCGCTGGCTGCTTGCAAAACGCCGATTGTTGCCGCTGTGCACGGGCAGGCTGTGGGCATCGGCACAACGCTGTTGCTGCACTGTGATTTGGTCTATGCCTCGCCGGAGGCCACCTTCAAAATGCCATTCACAGATCTTGGCCTGGTGCCGGAAGCGGGCGCCTCGATGCTGATTCCGGCCCGCTTCGGCATGGCCAAGGCCACCGAATGGTTGATGCTCGGCAATCGTTTTGGCGCAGAAGAAGCACTGCAAACCGGGCTGATCAACGCTATTGTTGCGGTGAAAGACCTGCCCGCGCACGCCCTAGACATGGCACAAAAACTTGCTGCAAAACCACGCGCGGCCCTACGGGCCACCCGCGCCTTGATGCGGCCAGACCAAGCTGCGCTACAGGCGCACATTGACGTTGAGCTGCAAGCCTTCTCCACTGCTCTGATGTCGCCCGAGGCCAAAGCGGCATTTATGGCTTTTTTAGCCAAGAAGGCGTAAATCACCGCTCCGCAGAGCGTCTGATCAGCACTATATCGAAATCCGGCACATCTGCCCAAGCCTGATCGGCGGTGTAAATTTTCGATCGGGTCAGCCGTCCCAGAGCCAGACAGGCGCGATCCCCGAGTGACAGCCCCAGCGCGCGGGTTGATGCCCTAAGCTGGCCTGTCACATGTGCCTGATCGGCATTAAAGTCCACCAATTCGACACCCAAAGCCTCCACCGCGCGCAGGGCATCGGAACTTGGCATTCCACGCTCCACCAGCTTGGCAAGCACTTCGGCAAAATTGACCGTAGATAATAAGGCGCCCGGCAAAACCGATTGGACAATTTCCGCGCCGGGCTCCGCCAACAGCAAAGACAGAACGGCGGAGCTATCCAGAACCGCCTCACTCATTTTCGGCGGACTTTCTGCGCTCCAAAATCAATTCGTCGACGAGCGCAGCATCCGTACTGATATATTTGCGCACCGCAGCTTGCGCCCGGGCAATTGACACCGCAATAGGCTCAAGCACCAAAGCGCCATCCACCAAGCGGGCAACCAGCTTTTCGCCCCCCTGCAAACCAAGCTGAGCCCGAATATGCGCGGGAATAACAATGCGGCCATTGGCTGCTATGGTCAGTTGCGTTGATGGCATAGTATTCCCTCCGGATTAGAACCACGCCGCAAATTTATGACACAAGATAGCATGTATGTCATTTTTAAAATAATTGACATTTTAAGTTTGCCGGATGCATCAACGCTTCCCAACGCGGTCCTTGCGCTTTGAAAGTTTCACACGCTTCAACATTGCTTAAGCACACGCCGAAGCAGACAAAACATCACCCATTCCCTTGGCCGCATTTGACCGCTTTTTGGCCACTCTGCGCCGCCAAATGCGCGAGTTTCTTACAGCACTTTTCCGGGGTTCATCAGGCCATTCGGGTCAAGTGCAGCCTTGATCGCCCGCATCACATCCAGCGCCACCGGGTCTTTGTAGCGCCGCAAAAGGCCCACCTTCAACTGCCCTATGCCATGCTCTGCGGAGATCGATCCGCCAAAATGCATGACACTTTCATTAACAATATCAGTGAGTTCATCCCAATGCGCCAGAAAAACCTGCTTGTCCATCGCCACCGGTTGGGAAATATTGCAGTGAATATTGCCGTCGCCCATATGGCCAAAAGGCACCATCCGCGCGCCCGGCATCGCTAAAATGACGGCAGCTGAAACCTGTTCCAAAAATTCAGGTATTTTGGAAACCGGCACCGAAATGTCGTTTTTGATCGAGCCTCCCTCCATGCCCTGCACCTCGGACATCAATTCCCGCAGCTGCCAAAATGCCGCTCGTTGTGCAATATTTTGAGCAATAACAGCATCTTGCACGATGCCATGCGCCAAAGCAGCCTCGATCAAGCCTTGCAAAATGTCGGACAATCCATTTGCGTTTTGCGACGACACCTCCAGCAAAACATACCATTGATGGCGCTGCCCTAGCGGCTCGCGCGCGCCGTTGGCATGCTTTAAAACAAACTCAATTCCTGTGCGGGGAATAAGCTCGAAAGCAGTGATCTGCCCGCCAGCCGCCTCTCGCGCCAGATCAAGCAATTTCAGGGCTTTAGCAGGGCTTTCCAGCCCGATAAAGGCGATTTCAACCGATTTCGGCTTCGGAAACAGCTTCAAAACCGCAGCGGTAATGACCCCTAGAGTGCCCTCGGACCCCATGAAAAGGTGCTTCAAATCATAGCCGGTATTGTCTTTTTTGAGCTTCGACAAGCCATTCAAGATCCGCCCGTCGGCCAGCACCACTTCCACGCCCAAAACCAGTTCGCGCATATTGCCATAGGCAATCACCCCGGTTCCACCGGCATTGGTCGCCATATTTCCGCCAATGGAGCAAGAACCCTGCGAAGCGAGGTTAAGAGGAAACAATCGCTCCGCGCTATCTGCCGCAGCATGAGCCTCGGCCAAGGTCAGCCCCGCTTCCACCACCATCACATTGGAAACGCTATCTATTTCGCGAACGCTCTTCATCCGCGACAAGCTCAGGACGATAGCGCTGCCGGAGGCATCGGGGATTTGTCCACCCACCAATCCGGTGTTGCCACCCTGCGGCACCACTGCAATTCCGGCTGCGAAACAGGCGCGTAAAATGGCAGAAACTTCAAAAGTGGACTTTGGCCGCACCACGCAAAGGGCAGTTCCGGCAAATTTATGCCGTGGCTCTGTCAGATATCCCTGAACATCCGTGCCTTGCAGCACATTTGCAGAGCCAACTATGGACTGCAAATCACCGATAAAGTCTGCCATCACTCACCCGAACAACCGCCGCTTGGCCTTGACCGTTTTACGCGAAAACACGCCGATCAGTTCAACATGGGTTGAGTAGCGAAATTGATCATAAGGCGTAACAGATTCAAGCACATAGCCAGCATCCACCAAAATCCGCGCATCGCGGGCAAAGGTCTGGATATTGCATGACACCGCAATGATTTTTGCCACGGTGGATTTGGCCAATTCGCGGGCCTGAGCCTCCGCTCCGGCGCGCGGCGGGTCAAACACCAGCGCGTCAAAGCTGTTAAGTTCGGCAGGCTGTAACGGCCGCGCGAACAAATCCCGCAACTCCACATTCACCTGCCGCAATCCCGGCGTATGTGAGGCGGCTTGCAGCGCCCGCAGTGCTGCCGGATCATTTTCCACCGCATGGACCTGCGCTTTTTGCGCCAATCTCAGTGCAAAAGTACCAACACCTGAAAATAAATCCGCCACTTTTTTGGAACTGCCAATCGCTGAAACCACCGCATCGGCAAGTGTGTTTTCTGCGGCAACTGTCGCCTGTAAAAACGCGCCGGGCGGCAAAACCACCTGCGCCAAGCCCATTTGAACCAGCGGCGGAAAGCGCTCAACAATGTTGGTGCCGTGATTGGCCAAACGCGCCAAATTGAGCGAAGCGGCCAACTTGGTCATTTTTTGCACATCGGCTTCGCCCAGCGGCCCGCACCCGCGCACATCCACGTCCAGACCGTTGATTGTGGCGCTCACTACAATGTCCAGTGGCTTGTTACGGTGCGCCAGCGCCTGAGAGATTTCCCGCGCGGCGGTTACAGCGCCGGAAAGCTCGGGCGCAAACAGCGGGCAAGCGTCAATCTCAACAATCTCATGTGAGCGCGCCTGCATAAAACCGACGCGCGCCTTGCCATTGTCCATGGCCGCGTGAAACGTCGCCCGCCGCCGCCCTGCCCCATGCACATTCACCAGCGCAGAGACCGCCACATCAAACTTGTGATGGCGCAACGCCTCCACCACCAAGCCATGTTTCCAGGTCGAGTACGCGGCGTCGTTCAAGGTCTGTACCGCGCAGCCGCCACATGTGCCAAAATAGGGGCAAATCGGGTCGATCCGGTCCGGACTGGGCTGCAAAATCTTCGTTAACAGCCCGCGGTCGGCCTTAACTTCAGCCTCCACCCGCTCGCCCGGCAGCGCGTAAGGAACATAAACTGGCCCTTCAGCTATGCCTTCGCCGCGCTGGCCCAGCCGCTCAATGGTTAGTTCCGTCATACCCGTTCCGCGCAAATCAAAAATTCCCTATTGCCGTCGCCGCCCAAAATCGGCGAAGAACACACGCCGCGCGGCTGCCAGCCCTCAAGCTGCAACATCGCGGTAATTTCGTCACATACGCGCTTCTGTAGCATTACATCGCGGACAATGCCCTTTTTATTCTCGTTTTTTGCAACTTCAAACTGCGGCTTGATCAGTGCGATCAACGTCGCGTGTGGTGTTGTGCGCTTCAACACCGGCGGCAGAAGCTTTTTCAGCGAGATAAAACTGGCGTCGCAGACAATTATTTCGGGGGTATCCGGCATCAGATCCGCATCCAGCAGGCGCGCGTCCTGATGTTCGAGGCTAATTACCCGCCTGTCTGTTTGCAAGCTTGGGTGCAGTTGGCCGTGTCCCACTTCAACCGCATAGACCTTTTTCGCGCCGGCACGCAGCAGCACATCGGTAAAGCCGCCGGTGGAGGCGCCAACATCAAGACAAATTTTGCCCGCTACGCTCACGCCAAAACTCTCCAGCGCCGCCGCAAGTTTTACCCCGCCGCGCGAAACCCAAGGATATGGCGCGGAAGCCTCTATCTCCGCACCTTCCTCGATCTTTTCCGAAACCTTTTTGACCGCTACGCCGTTGACGAAAACCAGCCCCGCCGCAATCGCCTCCTGTGCTTTTGCACGGCTTTCGAATAGCCCGCGCGCCACAAGCGCAACGTCAATGCGGTTCATGCAATCAAGCTCTGGTCCGCTTGCTCGCGCCCCAGCGCGTTCAACACTTTGGCAACAATGCCTTTGGCATCAAGGCCGATACGGGCCATTTGTTTCTCAGGCTTGTCGTGGTCAATGTAAGCGTCCGGGAAAATCATCGAGCGAAATTTCAGGCCGTTGTCAAAGGCCCCGTCATCGCTCAAAAGTTGTTGCACTTGCGACCCGAAGCCGCCGATTGACCCCTCTTCGATGGTAATGACCACATCGTGGCTGGCAGCCAGACGCCGCACCAAGTCCCGATCAATCGGCTTGGCAAAGCGCGCATCCGCCACTGTGGTGGGTAATCCATGCGCCTCCAGCTCCTCGGCAGCCTTCAAGCTTTCCGCAAGGCGCGTTCCCAAGGACAGGATTGCAACACGCGAGCCTTCCACCAAAACACGGCCTTTGCCGATTTCGAGCGGCACGCCAATCTCCGGCATATCAACGCCCACGCCTTCGCCGCGCGGATACCGGAACGCAATCGGCCCGTCGTTATAGGCTGCGGCGGTCGCCACCATATGCACAAGTTCGGCTTCGTCTGCCGCCGCCATTACCACCATATCCGGCAGGCAGCACAGGTAGGCCAAATCGAACGACCCGGCGTGGGTGGCACCATCCGCGCCAACCAGTCCGGCGCGGTCAATGGCGAAGCGCACCGGCAGCTTTTGCAAGGCGACATCATGCACAACCTGATCATAGGCGCGCTGCAAAAATGTGGAATAGATGGCGCAAAATGGCTTGTACCCTTCGGTGGCCAATCCGGCTGCAAAAGTCACCGCATGTTGTTCAGCGATGCCCACATCAAAGATGCGCGAGGGATAGGTTTTGCCAAACAAATCCAAACCGGTGCCATTAGGCATCGCTGCGGTTACGGCAACAATTTTATCGTCTTTCGCCGCCTCGGCTATCAGGCTGTCGGCAAAAACGCGCGTGTAGGCGGGCGCGTTAGGCTTTGGTTTGGCCTGCGCCCCGGTAATCACGTCAAAAGTTGAAACACCGTGATATTTATCAAGCGACGCCTCCGCCGGGGCATAACCCTTGCCTTTTTGCGTGACCACATGCACCAAAATCGGCCCGTTTTGCGCATCACGCACATTTTTCAATACCGGCAAAAGATGGTCGAGATTATGCCCGTCGATCGGCCCGACATAATAAAACCCGAGCTCCTCAAACAAGGTGCCGCCGGTCCAAAAGCCGCGCGTGTATTCCTCGGCTTTTTTCGCTTTATTGTAGAAAAACTTCGGAAGTCTGGTGGCAAGCTGCTTACCGAAGCGGCGCAGTGTGCCGTACATTTTGCCGGAAGCCAGCCGCGCCAGATAGGCCGACATTGCGCCCGTGGGCGGCGCGATGGACATGTCGTTATCATTCAAAATAACGATCAGCCGCGAGTTCATTGCGCCCGCATTATTCATAGCCTCATAGGCCATGCCCGCCGACATCGCACCATCGCCGATCACTGAGATGACGTTATTGGTTTTGCCGGAAAGATCCCGCGCCACAGCCATCCCAAGCCCGGCAGAAATGGACGTGGAGGAATGCGCCGCACCAAACGGGTCATATTCACTCTCGGAACGGCGGGTAAAGCCCGAAAGGCCGCCCGCCTGCCGCAAGGTGCGGATGCGGTTGCGCCGCCCGGTAAGAATTTTATGCGGATAGGCTTGGTGCCCGACATCCCAAATCAGCCGATCACGCGGCGTGTCAAACACATAGTGCAGCGCCACAGTCAGCTCCACCACGCCAAGACCGGCACCCAGATGCCCGCCTGTGACCGAAACGGCACTGATGGTTTCCAGACGCAACTCGTCCGCCACTTGCCGCAAAGCGGTTTCTGGCAATTTGCGTAACATGTCTGGCGTGGGAAGGGTGTCGAGCAGCGGCGTTTGAGTCAAAGCTATGTTCTTTTCCAAAATAAGCCGCCAACCTATATCGTTAGCACCGCTTGGCCGCAATCATCTCGATAGCACAAAAGCGGCGGTATTTAGGCGCGCCTAGCCCGCATCCAGCGGCTCTACGCCCTTCGGCTTGCCGTCAGCGCCGAGCGTGATTTTTTCAATGCGCATTTCAGCGTTTTTGAGCAACGCTTCACAGTGCTTTTTCAAAACCTCGCCGCGCTCATAGGTCACAATCGAATCTTCAAGGCTCACCTGCCCTTGTTCCAGCTTTTGAACAATGCTTTCCAATTCGCGCATGGCCGCCTCGAAGGTCAGGGCTGCCGGGGCATTTTCCACGGATTTGGTTTGACGGTCGGTCACAGAAGACTCCTTTAACGAACCCTCTGTTTATCCTTTTTAGACGCGCCTGTGAAGCGTATGCCCAAGCTAACTTGACCGGGCTAACTTGCCCGCATCTAACTTGCCCGCATCGCTTCCTCGATTGTAAAAACAGTTACGCTCTTTTTCAGCTTGGCAACCGTCGCTTCAAGATTGGCCACACGCTGCGTCAGCCGCGCGTTTTCTGCCAGCGCGGCATCAAGCTGAACCTCCAGTGTCAAAGGTTTGGCCAATTTGTCGTTGGTCATGGTTGCGGTCAGAAACACGACGCCAATTTGCCCCTCATGCCGCCACTTAATTTCCGCACGTGTTACTTCAGGCCTGTTAGGTATATGAATGCTGAATTCTGACGGCAAGCTGGAATGATCTTTGATCATAATCCGCGCTCCGGTATCAGAGAGGTCTTTTATTTGACATTCTCTGTTAAATGCGCCGCCTGCATAGCTGATGTCTGCTTTCAAAAAGCATCGCAAGCGCGGAGACCGGGAAACATTTTCCATAAATTTAGCACCAGCATTTCGAGTATTTGGCAAACCTAGACTACAAGTATTAAAATGCTGTTCCCCAGCATAACTAAACTCTATGCGATGCGCTTATATTGGCAAAGCAGTGGTTTTTTTCACTGTACGTAAAGCCAGTGTCGATTGCAGGCGAGAAACTCCGGGCAACTGCGTCAATATATCTGTGTGAATACGCTCAAAATCGACGGAATCTCGATAGGCGACCCGAACCATATAGTCCGCTGAACCCGCCAAGAGATAACATTCCAACACCTCCGGGAAGCGCGCCGCCGCAGCCTCAAACCTGTCCAGCGCCGCACGGCCCTGCTGATCCAGCGTCACCAACACAAATGCCACACCGCGAATGCCCGCCAAAACCGGATCAAGCAGCATGACATAACCGGCAATCAGGCCGGCTTCTTCCATCAGTTTCACGCGCCGCAAACACGCCGAAGGCGACAAATTAACCCGCTCCGAAAGCTCGGCATTGGTCAGCCGCCCGTCGCGCATTAGTTCCCGGATTATAGCACGATCAATCGTATCAATAGCAATATGTGGCATAATTTCACCTAAATGCGGAGTTTATACGCACAACATATCAAAATTGTGATGCAGCGCCAGCGTCTTTGGTGAGATATTGCGTCATTTTAGCGCAACACTAAAATCATCATTCAGAGCGGGAGCGTTGCCATGAAAATCGGTGTGCCAAAGGAAATTAAAAACAACGAATTCCGCGTGGGCATGACGCCCTCGTCTGTGGCTGAGCTGGTTCATCATGGCCATCAGGTGAGTGTTGAAAAGGGCGCTGGCGAAGGGTCCGGCCTCTCCGATGCCGAATATGTTGCCGCGGGTGCCACCATCGTTGCCGACGCCGAAACAGTTTACGCTCAGGACATGATCATTAAGGTCAAGGAGCCGTTGCGCATCGAGCGCAAGCGTCTGAAAAAGGGCCAAATTCTGTTCACTTATCTGCATCTTGCGCCAGACGCCGAGCAGACCAATGACCTGATCGCCTCCGGCGCAACCTGCATTGCCTAT
>JAYVYB010000094.1:0-2732 GCA_043784625.1 Methylovirgula sp. | reverse complement strand
CGCTTCTTGCCCGCCCCGCGCCACCGGACCACGCTGAAGGCTGTTTGTGCATTTGCGCACCAGCGTAAGTCTACCAGTGTGCCAGGCTGCGCATGCTCCGGGGAGGCCTGGCAAAGCAACAAGGAGGCATTATAGAGAATTCTGCGATTGAGGAGGTTCAGGGGTGCCAGCGAAAGCCCGTAGTCCGAATGGCGTGCGAAAGCCTGCAATCCTGAGGCGTTACGGAAGCCTGGAAGTCAAAATACCCGGGGGACACTCAGCCGCGCTTTGCAACCCGGTCTCTATTGGAAACCAAACCGGTCTCGCCAAGCGATTTTAAGAATGCTGCGGAAGCGCCGCAAAACGCACGGCAGAATATGCCACCCATCAGGCCGAAATACCACACAGTTTCACAGAGGTTTTCCAAGCCACCCGAAAGCCCCGACCGCCTAACCCGCCGCAAACACCGCGAAATTCCAAAAGTCTGCGCTCAGATCAAAATCATTGCAGACACTGGTGGGCCGGGAGGGACTTGAACCCCCAACCAGACCGTTATGAGCGGTAGGAAACCCTACTTGTTTTCTGAAATCATTGAGGAATTTCTTTTCGAAAAAGGCTTATTATGCCGTTTTGTTCTTATTTGCTTGTGGCGGTGCTGTGGCGGTAACTGTGGCGGTGCTTGTGCATCGACGCGGTGATCGGCCAATCGGGCCGGCACACCCTGCCATTTTATTGAAATGGCTATTGAATTTATTGCTCGACAAAAAAGCGATGGCGTTCGGTCAGACTGGAAAGTATCGATCAGGCGTGCCTGTTCGGCTTTGCGGATTGATCGAGCCCTTTATGTCTACAAGTCAAAGCGTGCTAGTCAGGCTGATCTAAAGCTCCGGATAAAGCAGATTGCCGAAACGCGGGTACGCTATAGCTACCGGCGCATTCATGTCTTGCTGAAGCGCCAAGGCTGGGATGTCAATCCAAAGCGGATCTATCGTCTTTACAAAGATATAGGGTTGCAACTCAGGAATAAAACTCCCAAGCGCAGGGTGAAAGCCAAGCTGCGCGAAGGACGCACAGCTGCGGGGCATCACAACGAAACCTGGACCATGGATTTTGTACATGATCAACTGGCCGCCGGCCGCAAGATTAGGGTTCTGACCATTGTTGATACCTTCTCTCGGTTCTCGCCCATTCTTGATCCGCGCTTTAGCTATCGAGGGGAGGATGTTGTGCAATCTCTCGAACAAACATGTGCTCTGGTTGGCTATCCGAAAGCCATTCGCGTAGACCAAGGGTCGGAGTCTATTAGCCGGAATTTGAACCTGTGGGCTTAAGCAAACAATGTCATTCTGGACTTCTCATGACCAAGAAAGCCGACGGATAATGCGTTCATCGAAGCATTCAATGGGCGGTTCCGCGCTGAATGTTTAAACGCCCACTCGCCATGGTTCTTGAACCGGTGGTGAACACATGGCTCATTTCCTCACCCTTGACGACGCACGCCGGAAAATGGAGGATTGGCTTAAAGACTATAATGAGGTTCGCCCACACAGCGCGATCGGCAATAAGCCGCCGATATCGCTGGTAAATGGCTCAGCGGCAGCCCCGACAATCTGCGCCAAAACCCCGGAAATTCCAGCTCCGGATGGCCTAAATTCGGGGAGCACTTCATTAAACCGCTCGAACAAACTTGAATTTGGGTAAAACTTGGGGGGCAAGGTCTGTGAATCGGGGCGCGGCCAATCAGACCGCGTATCGGCACAGCCTGCCTATTTTTCCGATTCGTGACGAGAGTCTTGTTGTAAGCGCTGAGTCCCCCCCTTGTGCGCGCTATCTAGCGGGGGAGCGAAACGTTAGGGTTGGAAGCGGCAAGGGCGAAACGTTATACCCAAGAAAACTATGGCCGAGTTTACTCAGGCGGAAAGCTGAAAATTATGCATGGTCCGCGAAGCCTGCGGACTTCACTGTGCAAGTTCCCCCAAACTTACTGTTACATGGTTGGGCGCTGATGGCTTGTGCCACGCTTCCTCTTTGCAAAGATCAACATCTAGCAATGTCAATTTCGACAAATTGGTTTTTACCGGTTCACCAAATAGATAGGTGTAGGAAAGTGTATTTTCGGCGGGATCATAGACCACATTGTCGGGAAGAAAGTCTGTAACCTTATCTGGCTTCTTAGCTTGCAGCTCCGAATTTTTTTGAAGCTCGTTATAAAAGGCATCGCTAAAGAGTGCGAAAGCAGAACCTTCTTTTCGATTGCTTCGCTCATGAGGTCCAACATGGCCAAAGGTGAGCCAAGGGTGGACAGGGGTGGCCAATAGACAATAAGGGATAATGCACATTATTCCCCTCCCAACCCTCTTCCATAGGAAAGGGACATCTGCTTCCCGAAGCAGAATTGTTACTTCCGTCGCCTGCCTCTGCAACAGATGATAATGCCCCGCCACGAAAGCGGCTTGATCACGGCCGGAGTGACGCGCGCATGAATATATTTCCAACACCTCAAAAGGCTTCGCGCGAGCAGGCCGTCAGGTTTGTCAATTTTCATAAGTAAAAATACTTAAACTAAACAACTATAAATATCAGGATGTTAGCAATTATCACGGGAACGAAATCCTACTCTTGACGTTGTGGCTTTGTATCTTATCACCATTTGGTGAAGAAGAGGTTACATCAGATTTAAAGTCAGCCAATAAGCGTGCAGCTAAAAGGAAGCAGTACCAAATGGCAGTGAGGACAGATAAGCCGTTGGAAGA
>JAYVYB010000093.1:0-2894 GCA_043784625.1 Methylovirgula sp. | reverse complement strand
CCTTCAGGATTGGTCTGGCGGTGTCGTAAGCAAAGTGGACGTTTTCAAACGAAACTTCTCCACGCCCCACAACAAGCTCTGAGGCATTTGGCCTGTCCTTAATTTCGGGCGATTGGTTGATGATTGCAAACATTGCCTCGATGTCTATCGTTGCCTGCTTCACTTCTCGATAAATCATGCCCATAAAATTGAGTGGCATCGAAAGTTGGATTAGCAAAGCATTGATCAAAGCAACATCGCCGACAGTGTTGGTGCCCGACCGTAAGCCATTGACACACATCAACATCATCGCTGCCAGGCCAAGAGTGAATATGACCGCCTGCCCGAAATTTAGAACTGCGAGCGAAGTGTAGGTTCGCACACTTGAGCGCTCAAATTTCACCATGCTCTTGTCATAGCGAGAAGATTCGCGCTCTTCGGCACCGAAATATTTAACCGTTTCAAAGTTCAATAGGCTGTCTATAGCCTTGGTATTTGCGTCCGAATCACTGTCATTCATTGATTTGCGTATTGCGATGCGCCAATTAGTGGCAATTGTAGTGAACCAAAGATACGCCACCAGCATGACTGTGACACCCAAGGCATACCGCCAGTCGAAAGTGTAAAACATCACTCCGAGAATCATAAAAAATTCTACGACGGTTGGCACTGCATTGAGCATCGACATGCGCACGATGGTTTCAATACCGTTGCGTCCACGCTCTAAGACGCGCGTGAGTCCCCCAGTCTTGCGCTCCAGATGGAACCTGAGCGATAACTGATGGAGGTGAATGAACACTTTCGAGGCCAAGCTTCGCACCGAATGCATGGCCACAGCGGCAAACAAAGCGTCCCGACCCTGCGTCAGGAGGGCGGTTATGATACGTAAAACAGCATAGATTAATGTAAATTCGATCGTGTTCAGCATGAGCGTTTCAAGAACCGCATTGTCAGGCGATTTATCTTTGATCGCGAGATAGCTGCCCAAACTGTCGATACCCCACTTAAGCGAATACGGCGTCATTATTGTCGCCACTTTCGCGAAAAGCATTATCACCGTCGCCCAAACCACGCGCATCTTGAGATCGGCACGATCCCCAGGCCAAATATAGGGCCAAAGATTGCGAACAGTGGAGGCTAAGGATGCTTGAGCATCCACGTGTGGTTTTGGGGTGGCTTGATTGAGCGCCGACGTTTGCGAAGTCATTGTTGGCCTGTGCAGAAGGTAAGCCCTTCATATAGGCTATTTTTGCTGAATTACTACGCGCAGGTTGAAGTTGGGACGCCGAATTGATCGGAATTTACGCAGCTTTGCTGGCCGAGGCCGTCACAAGGCTAGAATCTATGCCGGGCCATGCGCGGGCAACCCGACCGCGAACGGCGGCCAAAAACCATAATGGAACCCTGTCGGCTTCGGCAAGTATGTTCACCAGTGTAGCAAGGGCGGATATACTTGAGCATCTGTCGAAGCGAGCCAGCAGCCATTCGCCCTGTTCAGCATTCAAAATGCCCGTCGGGCGCGACTGCCAAACCACATGTTCCGTTACAACGTTGACCAAACACTCGGTCCACTCGGCACTTTTCTTAAATTCCCCACCATCGAGATCAAATAAGGCGTCCGCTTCGTCGCGCGCGATGGCACCGCCATTTAGCAAACGTCGATTGAGCACAGCGATCTGATCGCTTCCGATTTCGCCACGACATTTTGCGACGCGCGTGCACGCAATGATGGCCAAACGGCGAGCGTCCAGTATCGTTTGATCTTCGCGGCGGCTGCGTTGCATGGTCATTCTTTCCGCGGGTGCACCTGAGTTTTGCGTACTTCCAATCTTTTTCCACTTTGGAACTGTAAAATTGACAAGACATGAATTTGCCTATGCCATTGAATTACAGAGTTAAAAAAGTGCAAATACTCGCCATTGCCTTTGAGGTTTGCGCCTTTGCAAACTGAGTTTGTCTCACTCGCAAACTGCCAAATAGTTCACCAATTATCGACCGACCCAACTAAACTGCATTTTCAAGAGAGAGACATGCACATGATAAAATCGTCCGGAATTCATCACATCACCGCGATTTGCGGCCCTGCAAAACAAAACTTCGACTTTTACACGCAAGTATTGGGACTACGATTCATCAAAAAGACTGTGAATTTTGATGATCCAAGCACCTACCATTTCTACTACGGTGACGAAAGCGGCAGCGCCGGAACGATTTTGACATTTTTCCCATGGGAAGGTGCGGCGCGTGGCAAACCCGGCGCGGGCGAAGTTGTGGCGATTACATTCGAGATTCCAAAGGGTTCCATTGCTTACTGGAGCCAAAGGTTGAGTTCTAAAAACGTGGTGTTTGCTGTGGACGCCAAGGCGGCCAAGCCGATCATCGCGTTTCATGATCCGGATGGCATGGCGCTGGAGTTTGTCGAGGCTGAGTCGGCAGACGATCATCTGGGCTGGGGCCTGGGCGGTGTACCAGCCGAACATGCGATTCGCGGCTTTGCCGGCGCAACCATGCTTGTTGGAGCGCTTGAGAAAACCGCCAAAGTTCTAACAGATGTGTTTGGATGGAGCGAACAAACCCGCTCTACAGCCCATGGCTTTGCAAGGGTGCGCTTTGCCGCGCCTGGCGAAGAGAAGTTCGGTCAACATGTTGATTTATTGACACATTCCGACCTTGAAATTGCCAATGCCGGAGCCGGTTCGGTTCATCATATTGCGTTTCGGGCGGCATCGGATGCGGACCAAGCGGAGATGGTAAAGGCGGCAGCGGCTTTAGGAATTCGTGCCACAGACCAAAAAGACCGCAACTATTTCCGCGCAGTATATTTTCGCGAGCCGTCAGGAATATTATTTGAAATTGCCACCGATGCGCCCGGGTTTACCGTGGACGAACCGCTGGCGACCCTTGGGCAAGCTTTG
>JAYVYB010000092.1:0-15274 GCA_043784625.1 Methylovirgula sp. | reverse complement strand
TGCCGTTGTGCTGGATAATAAGGTCATTTCTGACCCCGTCATCAATAGCCCGATCACGGGAGGCAGCGGCCAGATTTCCGGCAATTACACACTTGAAACGGCAAACAATCTGGCAGTTCTACTGCGCGCTGGTGCCTTGCCTGCCAAGCTTACGGTGGTTGAGGAGCGCACAGTTGGGCCGGGGCTTGGTCAGGACTCGATTGATGCTGGCAAAAAGGCTGCCTATGTCGGCGCGGCGCTGGTGCTGAGCTATATGCTTATCACCTACGGCACCTTTGGCGTGTTCGCTAACATCGCGCTGGCCGTGCATATTCTGCTGATTTTCGCGGCGATGGTCTTGCTGGGTGCCACGCTCACGCTTCCCGGTATTGCCGGTATCGTGCTCACCATCGGCATGGCGGTGGACGCCAACGTACTGATTTATGAGCGCATCCGCGAAGAAAACCATGCGGGCCGCTCGATTATCGCATCGCTCGACGCAGGCTTCACCCGCGCGTTTGGCACCATTGTCGACTCTAACGTCACCATGTTTGTCGCGGCACTTATCCTGTATCTGTTCGGCTCCGGTCCGGTGCGCGGTTTCGCAGTGTCGCTGGGCTTAGGCATTCTCACCTCAATTGTCACGGCAGTTACCATGACGCGCATGATGATTGCGCTATGGTATAAATATCGCCGCCCGACAAAGCTGCCGATTTAAGGCTGATAAAATGAAATTGCTTCGCCTCGCTCCGGAAAATACCAAGTTCGGTTTCATGCGCTTCCGGCGCTTTTCCTACCCGTTTTCCGCCATTCTTTCGATTCTCTCGATCATCATGTTTTTCACATGGGGCATGAATTTCGGCATCGATTTTTCCGGCGGCATTCTCATCGAATTGCGCGCCAAAACCGGCCAAGCCGATATGGCGCAGCTGCGCGGATTGGGCGAACACCTGAAAATTGGTGCAATTGAAGTGCAGGGCTTTGGCAATGCCGGGGACGTCTCGATGCGGCTTGGCCCGCAAACCGGTGGCGATCAAGCTTTGCAGGCCACTGTCGCCAAGTTGAAAACGGCTGTAGGTGACGGTTACGAGTTCCGCCGCGTTGAATCGGTTGGGCCGCGCGTCTCTGGCGAATTGGTGCAATCCGGCACGCTGGGCGTGGTCATTTCGATCATCGCAGTGTTGATGTATCTGTGGTTCCGCTTCGAGTGGCAATTTGCGGTTGGCGCGGTTATCGCCACCATGCACGATTTGCTGCTCACCGTTGGCTTTTTCTCGGTCACGCAACTTGAGTTCAATACCACCTCGATTGCGGCAATTTTGACCATTGTCGGCTATTCGCTCAACGAGGCCGTGGTGGTGCTCGATCGTATTCGTGAAATGATGCGCAAATACAAAAAGATCAGCATTGCCGACATGATCGATCTTTCGATCAATGCGGTTTTGCCGCGCACCATCATGACAGCAACGACAGTGTTTCTGGCCTTGTTGGCCTTGGTGCTGTTCGGCGGCGAGGTCATCCGCTCGTTCTCGCTGGCTATGATGTGGGGCATTTTTGTCGGCACATATTCATCGATCTTCATTTGCACCCCGATCTTGATTTATTTGGGCGTGCGCAATGAGGGCTCTGCGGCGGCAGAAGCGAAGGCCGCAGCCAAGGCGCAGGTTTGAGCACCCCGCTAAAATACGAGGGCTTTGTGCCAGGGCGTCAGTTGCTTGACGCCTATGGCAATGGCGGCTTCCGGTTTGGCGATATGTCGCACCAAGGCTCAATTTTAATGTTGCCCAGCGGTGTTCACGCGTGGCCGGTGGCGCAATTCTCGGACATGACGCTGGCCAGCCTACAGCCGTTGTTTGACGAACCGCGCGGCGCGGTAGAGCTGCTTTTGCTCGGCGTCGGCCTTGATATGCAGTTTGTGCGCGAGAGCTTCAAACAGAAGCTGCGTGAAGCGGGAATTATGCTGGAAGTGATGCAGACCGGCGCTGCGGCGCGCACCTATAACATTCTGGCTCAGGAAAATCGCAAAGTGGCGACTGCACTCATCGCGGTGGCGTGATGAGTTTGAACGATGCTTACACGCATTGCGATACATTGCTCAAAGCGCAGGACTATGACCGCTGGCTAGCGTGTTTGTTTTTGCCTACCAGCGCCAGAAAACACGCCCACGCGCTCTATGCTTTCAGTTCGGAAATTGCACGGGTGCGGGAAAGCGTGCGCGAAGCTTTGCCCGGCGAAATACGCCTGCAATATTGGCGCGACGTTTTGAACGCTGAGTCGAGCGACAACCCCGTCGCCGCAGCTTTGCTTGATACTGTTAAAAGTTTCAGGCTTCCATTGGCTCCGTTGCAAAACCTCATCGACGCGCGCGTGGCGGATTTATACGATGATGGTTTCGCCAATCAAAATGATCTCGAAGGCTACTGCGGCGAAACTTGCTCGGTGCTGTTTCAACTGGTTGCCATTGTTGCTGGCGCGGAAGCCAATGCATTAAGCGAGGCGGCCGGCCACGCCGGAGTGGCCTATGCTATGGCCGGGTTATTAAGCATTTTGCCGGTGCACCAGGCGCGCGGCCAATGTTATTTGCCGGAAACCTACCTAAGAAATCATGATTTGGCACGTGAGGATATTGGTAAGCCGGAGTGCGTAAAAAAGCTACGGGCGGTTTTGCTGGATATGGCCGCAATGGCGCGGGATCATTTACAAAAGGCTCAGAGCGCCGTTGCCGCGCTGCCACCCGATATCAGGCCTGCGTTTTTGCCACTTGCGCTAGTGCACAAAAAACTGGAGTCGATTGGCAAAAACCCCGATCCCGCGCGCACATTAAGCACCGTAGCCGGTTGGCGCAAAATTCTGGCGCTTTGGCTGGCTTCAACCCGCACGTAGCAGCTTGATCGCTTCTTCGCGCTCAAACAAATACAGCAAATGGCGCAAGGCTTGCCCGCGCACGGATGCCAAATCCGGGTCACGGTTGAGCACCAGCTCGGCATCATCGCGCGCAATTTGCAACAAGTCGGCGTGAACATCCAGCCGGGCGACCCTGAAGCCCGGTGTGCCCGATTGGCGAGTGCCGAGAATTTCACCCTCACCACGAAGGCGCAAATCCTCCTCAGCGATGCGAAAACCGTCCTCGCTTTGGCGCATGATATCGAGCCGCGCGGTGGCGGTTTCCGACATCGGCGCTTTATACAGCAACAGGCAAGTGCTCTGCGCCATACCGCGCCCGACGCGCCCGCGCAATTGGTGCAGTTGCGCCAAGCCGAATCGCTCAGCGTGTTCAATCACCATAATGCTGGCCTCTGGCACATCCACGCCCACCTCGATAACGGTGGTTGCGACCAAAATTTTGGTTTCGCCGCGTGAAAAGGCTGCCATTGCCGCGTCTTTGGCGCGCGGCGGCAATTTGCCATGCACCAGCCCGACTTGTTTGCCAAAGACGCTGGAAAGCGAGGCAAACCTGTCTTCTGCCGCGGCCACGTCCAACGTTTCGCTCTCTTCCACCAGCGGGCAAACCCAATACACCCGTGCGCCGGATTTTATCGCCCGCGCCACACCCTCCACCACATCGGCCAAACGCTCGAGCGGCAAAACCCGCGTTAGGATAGGTTGGCGACCGGCAGGCTTCTCGCGCAGGTTCGAACAGTCCATATCGCCGAAAAAGGTCAGCATTAACGTGCGCGGAATCGGCGTCGCGGTCATCACCAGAATATCAACAGCATGACCTTTCTCGCTTAGGGCCAACCGTTGATGAACGCCAAAGCGGTGTTGCTCGTCGACGATAGCGACGCCAAGGTCATGATATGTGACGGCTTCTTGGAACAGCGCGTGCGTGCCAATAATAATATGAGTTGAGCCATTGGCGAGCGCCTCCAGCTTTTGCGCCCGCTCCGCGCCTTTGTCCCGCCCGGTCAGCACTGAAACGGTAAGCCCGACAGCCTCAGCCATGGGTGCAATGCGGGCATAATGCTGGCGGGCGAGAATTTCTGTAGGGGCCATTAACGCGGCCTGTCGCCCAGCCTCAACAGCGCTTACCATCGCAAGCAGGCCGACAATGGTCTTGCCGGAGCCCACATCTCCCTGCAACATGCGCAACATGCGTTTGTCTGAAGCAAGATCTGCATTTATTTCACGCAGCGCAGTTACTTGGGCGTTGGTCAAACTGTAGGGCAGGGCGGCAATGATTTGCGCGGTGAGGTGCCCGTCCCCGGCGTTGCTACGGCCTTTGTTGACGCGCATATTTTGCCGCACGAGACGCAGAGCCAGCTGGCTGGCCAAAAGTTCGTCATAGGCCATGCGTGTGTAGGCGGCGGAGGCGGGGTCGATATCGCTGGGAGTCTCTGGCTGATGAACCCGCTTAAGCGCCGCCGTAAAATCCGGCCATTGCCGCTGACGCTTAAGTTCCGGGTCCAGCCACTCCGGCAAGGCGGGCGTGCGTGCCACAGCCATTTCGGCGCTGCGGGCGAGAATGCGCGGGAAAAGCCCTTCGGTGAGGCCATAAACCGGCTCAACAAGTGGAAGTTTGCGAAAAGCTTCTTCGTCCAAAACCCGGTCGGGATGCACAATTTGCAGATGCCCGTCCCAAAGCTCCAATTTGCCGGAAACCCAGCGCTTTTTGCCGATGGGAAGCGCGCGCTCAATCCAGGCGGGATTGTTATTGAAAAACACCAGCAGCATATCGCCGGTTTCATCTTCCACATGTACGCGATAGGGCCCCCGGCCTTGGCGCGGCGGCGGGCGATGTTCGGTCGCCTCAATTTCCACGGTTATAATCTGGTCGGGCACCGCGTCGCACAATTTGGGCCGGAAGCGGCGATCAATGGTCGCGTAAGGGAGGTGGAACAGCAGGTCGACGATGCGGGCGGGCTTCTCGTCTCCGGTCAAAAGCCGATCAAACAACGGCGCAAGTTTAGGCCCCACGCCCGGAATGGTTTTAACTTCGGCAAAAAGTGGATTGAGCAAGGCGGGACGCATAGCTTTTTTTAGGATAACGCTGCAAAAATGCAAGGCGTATTGCTTTTGTTCTTCGCATTTCGCACCTGACTTCTGCGCTTTGCCGCGCTATATAGCCAATCTCATGAAAGAAGTTTGATGCAAGACGAAATACAAGACGATTTGTCCCGCTGGCGAAAAATTCAGTATCGTGCCTGGCATCGCGGTATGCGCGAGATGGATATTTTATTCGGGCGGTTTTTTGATGCCAGAGGCGCGCAATTGAGCGTAGCGGATTTGGACAGCCTCGAGATTTTGATGGAAGAGCTCGACCGTGATCTGTTCATGTGGCTCACCGGAGAAGTCGCGGTGCCGCCAGAGTTTGACACGCCGGTCTACCGGCAAATTTGCGCGTTCCACACGCATCTCAAGCCAATCAACCTTTAGGCTCTCTGCTACATGCCAGCTTCGATGCGCGCCGCGCAAATTTTGAGTTCGGGCGAAAGCCTAAACCTGACCAATATGCCCGATGGCTATGACGGCCTTTTTGTTGCGGCTCTCACCAAGCGGCTGGCAACAAAGGCGGAAGACCGCTCGGTTGTGCTGGTTCATGTCGCCCGTGACGGGCAACGTGCGGCGGCATTTACCGAGAGCGTTCGCTTTGCAAACCCGCAAATAGAGGTTCTGGATTTCCCGTCCTGGGATTGCCAGCCTTATGATCGCGTTTCGCCTAACGCGGCGATTGCGTCCGCTCGCATGATCGTGTTGTCGCGTCTTGCCCGCTCGCGCTCAACAGACAGCAAACCGCGCATCCTTTCCACCACGGTGAATGCGCTGGTGCAGCGGGTACCGCCGCGCAAATGGGTTGAAAGAGAGACGTTTTCTGCGGCGGCTGGAAACGCGCTCGATCTGGACGCATTGATCCGTTGGCTAGAAATCAACGGGTTTCAGCGCGCATCCACGGTGAACGAGCCGGGCGAATACGCCATGCGCGGCGGCATTCTTGACCTGTATTCGCCCAGCTTACCGCTGCCTGTCCGGCTGGATTTGTTCGGTGACGTGTTGGAGACCATCCGCACATTTGATATCGAGACACAGCGTTCCTCAGGGCAAATCAAGAGTCTCGATCTGGTGCCGATGAGCGAGGTGCAGCTCAACACCGAGTCGATGCGGCGGTTTCGCCAGGCCTACGTCACCATGTTTGGAGCCAATACGCGCGGCGATACGCTCTATGAAGCCGTATCCGAAGGACGGCGGCATCCGGGAATCGAACATTGGTTGCCGATGTTCTATGACGGAATGGACTCTATTCTCGACTATATCGGCGCCGCGCCCGTGGTGCTCGATTATACTGCCGAGGACGTGGCGGCAAATCGCTTTTCCACGATTAAAGACCACTATGACAACCGCCATCAGCTGTTCGAGGCGGATCCTTTACACGCCAGCTACAAGCCCTTGCCGGCAAACCGGCTCTATCTGACCCCGCAAGAACTGAACGACCGTTTGCGGCTGACTCCGGTGATGCGGATGATGCCATTCGCGCGGCTGGAAATTAATGCGGAGCACATGAGCGCGGCGCAGAATATTGCCGCAACGCAGGCGGGCGGGCATTATGTCGATGGCGGCGCGGTTCTGGGACGCAACTTTGCGCCGGAACGCAATACGCCGGATACCAATGTCTTCGAGGCGGTGATCAGCCACATTAGAACGCTGCAAGCGGCCTCAAAGCGGGTGATTGTCGCGGGCTGGTCCGATGGCTCGCGTGACCGTTTGGCGGCGGTTTTGGCCGATCATGGTCTGAAGAAGCTCAATTCGGTTTCGGTGCTGGATCATGCTCTGGCCTATCCAAGAAACGAAGTGTCGCTCGCGGTTTTGGGCGTCGAGCAAGGGTTCGAGACCGCTGATCTTGCGCTGATCGGTGAGCAGGATATTCTGGGAGACCGGCTTGTCCGCCAGCGTAAAAAGCAGAAGCGCGGAGCGAATTTCCTTAAAGAGGCGCAATCGCTCAGCGCCGGTGACCTGGTTGTGCATGTTGATCATGGCATCGGGCGCTTTGTCGGTCTTAAAAGCATTGAGGCCAACGGCCAGCCGCATGATTGTCTTGAAATTCACTATGCGGGCGGCGACAAACTGTTTCTGCCGGTCGAAAATCTTGAATTATTGTCGAGGTTCGGCAACGAGGACGCCGAAGCGCAGCTTGATCGTTTAGGCTCCACCGGGTGGCAAACCCGCAAAGCGCGCATGAAAAAGCGCATTCGCGAAATTGCTCACGGACTGATCAAAATCGCGGCAGAACGCATGCTCAAGCAGGCACCACGCTTGATTGCACCCGAAGGCGCCTATGACGAATTCTGCGCCCGTTTTGCCTATGACGAGACCGAGGACCAGCAAGGTGCAATCGACGCCACGCTCGACGATATGGCGGCTGGAAAGCCGATGGATCGTCTGATTTGCGGCGACGTTGGCTTTGGCAAAACCGAAGTCGCCTTGCGCGCCGCGTTTGCCGCCGCCATCAACGGCAAACAAGTGGCGGTGATTGTGCCGACAACACTGTTGGCGCGGCAGCATTTCCGCAATTTCACCGAGCGGTTTTCCAGCCTGCCGATAAAGGTGGGGCAAGCCTCGCGCATGGTATCCGCAGCGGAGCTGAAACTCACCAAAGCCGGAATTGCCGATGGCACTATGGATATTGTGGTGGGAACCCACGCGCTGCTGGGCAAAACCATCGCGTTTAAAGACCTCGGCCTTGTCATTGTTGATGAAGAACAGCATTTCGGCGTCGGCCATAAAGAGCGCCTGAAAGACCTGCGCAACGAAGTGCATGTGTTGACGCTGTCTGCCACGCCGATTCCACGCACCTTGCAACTGGCGCTTTCGGGTGTGCGCGAACTTTCGATTATCGCGACGCCGCCGGTAGACCGTCTCGCGGTGCGCTCATTTGTAACGCCTTTTGATGCGCTGATTGTGCGGGAGGCCTTGCTACGCGAGCGCTATCGCGGCGGCCAGAGCTTCTACGTTTGCCCGCGCATCGATGATCTTGATGAGGCGGCGGCATTCCTGCGCAAAAACGTGCCGGAAGCCAAGTTCGTCGTGGCCCACGGGCAAATGTCGCCCACCGAGCTTGAGGACAAAATGTCGGCCTTCTATGAGGGGCAATATGACATTTTGCTGTCCACCACGATCATCGAATCCGGTCTTGATATTCCGCACGCCAATACGCTGATTGTGCACCGCGCCGATATGTTTGGCCTTGGTCAGCTTTATCAGCTGCGCGGACGAGTGGGGCGCTCCAAAACCCGCGCCTATGCGCTATTTACGCTGCCAGAAAAACGCCTCACCGCGCAGGCTGAAAAGCGGCTGAAGGTTTTGCAATCGCTCGACACACTTGGGGCGGGCTTCCAGCTTGCCAGCCACGACCTTGATATTCGCGGCGCGGGCAACCTTTTGGGCGACGAACAATCCGGCCACATCAAGGAAGTTGGCTTCGAGCTGTACCAGCAGATGCTGGAAGATGCGGTGACAGCGCTCAAGGCCGGCATTGTCGAGCCTGTCGAGGAAGTCTGGTCGCCAAGCATCACCATCGGTACGCCGGTGACCATCCCTGAGGATTATGTGCAGGATTTGACCCTGCGTCTGCAGCTTTATCGCCGACTTTCCAGCATGGATGCCGATGAAGATATCGAGACGATGGGCGCCGAAATGGTCGATCGTTTCGGACCACTGCCGCCAGAAGTTCAGCAATTGCTCAAGCTTGTCTCGATCAAGGCACTGGCGCGCAAGGCGCATATCGAAAAGGTGGATGCGGGGCCAAAGGGCGTGATCATCGCCTTCAAGGACAATTCTTTTGCCAATCCGCAAGGTTTGGTGCGCTATATCAATGAGCAGCGCTCGGACGCAAAAGTGCGCCCCGACATGCGCATTGTCTTTATCCGTGATTTTGACGACGCCAACGCGCGGCTCGAGGGCACGCGCCTGATCTTGCGCACCTTGGTGAAAATTGCCGAGAAGAAGGGGGCTTGAGCGACGCTTGACACGGAGGCTTGATCTGACTAAAAAGAACATAGATAGAACAATATTGGTGTGGACAAGCGCATTTGAGTGCGTAGGCCTGCTGTAAAACGCGCATTTAGCGCGTAAGGTCTGCGGCAGATTTAAAAAATTCAGGAGTAAAGCCATGTCAGGCAGCGTCAATAAAGTCATTCTCGTCGGCCGTTTGGGCAAAGACCCGGTTGCCCGCTCTATGGGCAGCGGCGATAAGGTTGTGAGCTTCAGCTTGGCCACCTCGGAATCCTGGCGCGATAAAGCAACCGGCGAGCGTAAAGAAAAAACCGAGTGGCACAATGTGGTGATTTTTAACGAAAATCTCGCCAAGATTGCTGAACAATATGTCAAAAAAGGTTCCAATATCTATATTGAAGGTGCCTTGCAAACCCGCAAATGGACCGACCAATCCGGTGTTGAAAAATACACAACCGAAGTTGTGTTGCAGCGCTTTCGCGGTGAACTCACGCTGCTCGACAGCCGCAACTCCGGCGGCGCTGCGATTGAAGGCGGCGACGATTATGGTTCAGAGCGCGGTGGGTCAGATCGTGGCGGCAGCAGCTTTGGCCGCTCTTCGCCAATGGAGCAGCGCGGCGGCGGCGCAAGTTCTTCGCGGCCACAGCAGGGCGGCGGACGCTCAACATCAGCTATGATCGACGACGATATTCCCTTCTAGGATAAGAGTGCCTCTCAGAAGGTCAGTGAGTGAACGCCGTCCACAATAAACTGGACGGCGAGTGCCGCCAAAATAACACCGAGCAGGCGCGTTAGAACAACATTGCCGGTGACGCCCAGCCAGCGCGAGACCCGCTCTGCCATCAAAAACGTGATCAGGCAGGCAAACAAAATCAAAGCAATGATAGCGGCAAGTGCCGCAATCAACACGGGGCTGCCATTACTGCGGCCCGCCAACAGAATAATTGCGGTAATGGCACCTGGCCCCGCCAAAAGCGGAATTGCCAGCGGGAATGCCGCCACATTGTGAATGTGATCTTCGGTGATGGCAGTCTGCGCTGTGGATGTATCGCGCTTGCCGCGCAATTCAAAGATCATTTCAAACGCAATTGCGAACAGCAAAACCCCACCGGAGATCCGAAACGCCGAAAGGCTGATGCCAAGCGCTTGCAGCAACGCCGCGCCGCCAACCGCAAAAAATGTCATGATGAAAAAGGCAATGATACACGCGCGGATAGCAACGCGTTTGCGCTCGGCTGAGTTCATCCCGTAGGTGAGCGAAACAAATATCGGAGCCAGTCCGGGCGGATCCAGTGTCACCAGCAAGGTAACGATTGCGGAGATCAAAAAGTCGCTCATAGCCAGCCTTTAAGGGGTCAGATTTGAATTTGGTCGAATCAGTCATAATGCGAGGTGCGCCTAAAAGCAAAACACCTGCACGCAAGTGGCGCAAACATAGCCTGCAACATATTGAAATATATGATGAAAAATTGAAATCTCGTTGGAGTTTTCTTTGCTAGGCGCATCGGGCGGAATCGGCTATGTTAAGACAGCTTTTTATATCAATAATTTCAACGAGAAGGACATTGTGACTCTTGGCTGATACCCCTGAAGACAAGCCACCGCAGTCTGGTGAACCGAACTCCGACATTCGTTCGGTTTCCATCGTCGATGAGATGAAAAAGTCCTATCTTGATTACGCCATGAGCGTCATCGTCAGCCGTGCGCTGCCGGATGTGCGCGACGGTTTGAAGCCTGTGCATCGGCGTATTCTTTATTCCATGTACGAAAATGGTTACACGCCGGATAAGGCCTACCGCAAGTCCGCCCGCATCGTCGGCGACGTTATCGGTAAATATCATCCACACGGTGACCAGTCGATTTATGACGCGCTGGTGCGTATGGCGCAGGTGTTTTCGATGCGCCTGCCGCTCATTGACGGTCAGGGCAACTTTGGCTCCATCGACGGTGATCCGCCAGCCGCGATGCGTTACACCGAGTCACGCTTGGCAAAACCGGCGATGCCTCTGCTGGAAGACATCGATCAGGAAACTGTTGATTTTCAGCCAAACTACGATGGTTCTGAATCAGAACCCAGTGTGCTTCCGGCGCGGTTCCCAAACATTCTGGTAAATGGCGCAGGCGGCATTGCCGTGGGCATGGCCACCAATATTCCGCCGCACAATCTTGGCGAAGTGATCGATGGTGTAATCGCGCAAATTGCCGATCCTGAAATTACCATTGAAGCGCTCATGGAACATATTCCGGGGCCGGATTTCCCCACCGGCGGCGCAATTTTGGGCCGCGCCGGCTTGCGGTCTGCGGCGCACACGGGCCGTGGCTCGGTGATCATGCGGGCGCGGGTTGAGGTCGAAGAGCTCCGCAAGGACCGTCAGGCGCTGATCGTTTACGAAATTCCATATCAGGTCAACAAAACCACGCTGATCGAGAAAATTGCCGAATTGGTGCGCGACAAGCGCGTCGAGGGCATCTCTGATCTACGCGACGAGTCAGATCGTGATGGCATGCGCATCGTCATCGAAATCAAGCGCGATGCCGTGCCTGATGTGGTTTTGAACCAGCTATGGCGCTTTACCGCACTGCAAAGTTCGTTCGGCGTAAATTTCGTGGCGCTTAACGGTGGTCGCCCGGAGGTGATGAACCTCAAGGACGTGTTGACCGCCTTTATTGATTTCCGCGAGGAAGTTGTAACCCGCCGCACCAAATTCCTGCTCGGCAAAGCGCGTGATCGCGCTCACGTTTTGGTTGGTCTGGCCATCGCAGTTGCCAACATCGATGAAATCATTCGGCTTATCCGCACCTCCCCGGACGCCAATACGGCGCGCGAAAGCTTGATGGGTCGACTTTGGCCCGCAAAAGATATGGCTCCATTGATCACGCTTATTGCGGATCCGCGCCATGCGCTGCAGGAAGATGGCCAATATCGCCTGTCTGAAACGCAGGCGCGCGCTATTCTTGAATTGCGTCTGGCTCGCCTCACCGCGCTCGGCCGCGAGGAGATTGCCGACGAGCTGAACAAGCTTGCGGTTGAAATTGCCGATTATCTCGACATTTTACGCTCGCGCGAGCGGGTAATGGCGATCATCGTTGATGAGTTGACCGATGTAAAAACCCGTTACGCAACGCCGCGGAAAACCACAATTCTTGATTACGCCGCAGATATGGATGACGAAGACCTGATCCAGAAAGAGGATATGGTCGTTACGGTAAGCCACGGCGGCTATGTAAAAAGGGTGCCGCTTTCAACCTATCGGGCGCAGCGGCGTGGCGGCAAAGGCCGCGCGGGAATGCAGACCCGCGAAGAGGATTTCGTTGCGCGCTTGTTTGTGGCAACGACCCATCAGCCATTGCTGTTTTTCACCTCAATGGGCATGGTTTACAAAGAGAAGGTCTGGCGTTTGCCGGTTGCGGCCCCGCAAGCGCGCGGCAAGGCATTGGTCAACATCCTGCCGCTGGAGCAAGGCGAGCGCATTACCACGGTTATGCCATTGCCGGAAGACGAAGCGGGCTGGGCCGAACTCGATGTGATGTTTGCCACCACGCGCGGCACGGTGCGGCGCAATAAGCTCTCAGACTTCTCCGCCGTCAACCGCGCCGGTAAAATTGCAATGAAGCTGGACGAGGGTGAGGGCATTGTCGATGTGCAGCTTTGCACCGAGGCAGATGACGTCTTGCTCACCACGGCGCAAGGCCAATGCATCCGCTTTGAAGTTGATGAAGTGCGGGTGTTTAAGGGCCGCGATTCGATGGGTGTGCGCGGCATTAATCTTGCCGAAAAAGACGGGGTTATCTCGCTGGCAATCCTGCGTCATTCGCAGGCCACGGGCGAGGAGCGCGCCGCGTATTTGAAGAAAAGTCGCGCCATCGCCGGTATCGCCGATGGTGAGGAGGTTTCTGCCGACGAGCCGGTTATTGAAGACACCTCCGAAGAGGTGATTTCCAACGAACGCTACATTGAGCTTTCAGCCCGCGAAGAAACCATTCTGACCGTTTCAGAAAATGGCTTTGGCAAACGCACTTCTGCATATGAGTATCGCGTAACCGGACGCGGCGGCAAAGGCATTGTTGCCATGGCGGTAAATGATCGAAATGGCAAGCTGGTGGCATCCTTCCCGGCGCTGCATGACGATGAAATCATGTTGGTTACCGACGGCGGCCAGCTCATTCGCTGCCCGGTCGAGGGTATCCGCATTGCCGGGCGCTCAACACAGGGCGTGATCGTGTTTAAAACCGGTGACGACGAGCGCGTGGTGTCGGTCGATCGCATCTCGGACATGGGCGGCAGCGATGATGAGGCGGGCCAATAGGCATGATAAAGCGCATCGGCTTTTATCCTGGCTCTTTTGATCCGCTCACACGCGGGCACGTCGATATTCTCAACGCTGCGGCAGCGTTTTGCGACAAAATCATTGTCGGGATTGGGGTTCATCCCGGCAAGACTCCGGTGTTTAGCGCGGCAGAGCGGGCGCAGTTGATAGCCACGGCGCTAAACTCCACGGCGGTTGAAATCGTCACATTTGACGGTTTGGTCGTGGAGGCTGCCCGTCAACATGGCGCGCGCATTCTCATTCGCGGCCTGCGCGACGGCACTGATTTTGATTATGAAATGCAGATGGCGGGCATGAACGCTCGGCTCGCGCCCGAAATTGAAACAATTTTCATTCCGGCGAAGGTTGAGAGCCGCCACATCACCGCCACTTTGGTTCGCCAGATTGCAGCGATGGGCGGCGATATCTCCACCTTTGTTCCACCAAATGTCGCGGCTGCTTTTGCGGCGCGACGCAAAGCTAAATGAGGAAATAGAATGATACTTTCGCGTCGTGAAATGTTGGTTGCGGGCGCTGCGGCTGCCTTGGTGCCGGCAGTTGCCTTGGCAGCAGATGACAATACGCTCAACATAACCTTGAAAGATGGCGTGGTGGTGGTGAAGCTGCGGCCTGACCTAGCGCCTAAACATGTCGCGCAAATCAAGGCGCTGGCCAAGCAGCATTTTTATGACGGATTTGTCTTTCATCGCGTCATTGATGGCTTTATGGCGCAAACGGGTGATCCAACCGGCACCGGCACTGGCGGTTCCAAGCTGCCAAACCTGCCTGCCGAGTTTACCCCGACTCCGTTTGTGCGCGGCACACTTGGCATGGCGCGCTCGCAAAGCCCGGATTCAGCCAATTCGCAATTCTTCATTTGTTTTGGTGACTCGGCATTCCTCAATGGCCAATACACCGTCTTTGGCGAAGTTACCTCCGGCATGGATTTTGTTGATAAAATCAAAAAGGGCTCCAAAGCTGATAACGGCTCGGTAACCAGCCCTGACAAGATGTTAAAAGTGCGGCTTGCAGGTGACGCCAGCTAGGTCAATCGCTTTAAGCTTTATCGTTGTGGCCTGACAGCTTTTGAGCTAAGTCAGGCCATCATTTTATCTAAGGAAATCTCATGTCTGACGGAAATACACTCACTCTCGAAACCACCAAAGGCGCAGTTGTCATCAAGATGCGTCCTGATTTGGCCCCCGGCCATGTTGCACACATCAAAAAGCTCGTGGATGAAAAGTTCTACGATGGCATCGTGTTTCACCGCGTGATTGATGGCTTCATGGCCCAAACCGGCTGCCCGAATGGCGTCGGCACCGGCGGTTCAAAATATCCGGACATCAAGGCTGAGTTCAACGCCCAGCATCATGCCCGTGGAACTGTGTCGATGGCGCGCGCGTCAAACCCGAACTCTGCCAATTCTCAGTTTTTTATCTGCTTGGCCGATGCAGGCTTCCTTGATCGTCAATATACAGTGTGGGGCGAAGTCACCTCCGGCATGGAAAATGTTGATAAGATCAAGAAGGGTGAGCCTGTGCGCGACCCGGACAGCATCATCACTGCCCGCCTGAGCTAAAATTCGCTTTTTTCAGCGGTTGAAATTCGGCCCTCGTCCTTCGAGACGCTTATCTTTAGATAGGCTCTTCAGGATGGGGGCTTTTGTTTGCGCTGCTCCTGCGGGAGAGGGAGTTATAAATGCGCGTTGATCTGTTCGATTTTGAACTGCCCGAAAGCCGGATTGCGCTCACGCCTGCGGTGCCACGCGACAGCGCGCGGATGCTGGTGGTTGATGAGCTCATGCAAGATCATATTGTCCGTGACCTGCCGGGTTTTCTGCGCGCTGGCGATGTGCTTGTGGTCAATGACACCCGTGTCATCCCAGCGCGATTGGACGGCTTCCGGCGTCGAGGAGAGGCAATCGCGCATATCGAAATCACCCTCCATAAGCGTGAAAGCGCCGATGCTTGGCGGGCTTTTGCCAAGCCTGCGAAAAAACTCAAAATAGGCGAGCGGGTTCATTTCGGGGTGGAGGCTTCTGTTTG
>JAYVYB010000091.1:0-3205 GCA_043784625.1 Methylovirgula sp. | reverse complement strand
TCGATCCGCAAGGTAAGGCGATTGAGGGCGCGTTGAAGTCTTTGGACGTGCCGGGGGTGACCTCGGTGCGGCAAGGCAAAGTGTTCGATATTGAGCTGAACGCCGGTGATAAGGCTCACGCTGAAGCGGCTCTGAAGCAGGCTTGTGAAAAGCTGCTGGCCAATACCGTGATCGAGAATTACCGGATAGAGATTTAGCAGTGTTCGAGGCGCTGCTGTCGCTGTATTTTATGGTTGCAGCAATGCCTAAGCCGGACGAGCCGCTTCCGGCTCCGGCGCAGCTTATGGCTCCTGCTCCGGCTTTGCAGATTAAAGGCAAAGACGGCGTGAGCTTTGACCAAGCTGATCTGGCTAAAAACCCGAACATTGTAATTGCCGGTGAGGGCTACGCTTTATTTGATCGCGATCCCAAAATTTGGGGTGAGGCTGAGATTGACAAGAGCGACAACAGCGTCGGTTTTAGCTGTAACGCCAATCAGTGTGGCGACGGCGTTAACTTGGACATTAGCAAGACCGAATATTCCGACGACGGAAAAACACTGACGCATGACCAGTGGCTTAAAGCGATGACCACAATCGGCCCTAAAACCAAGCCAATTGTGAGCGGAAACAGCAAAGTCACGTTTCCAAACTCTGGCCGAATTGGAACACTAAGCCGCGAAAAGGCCGCGCTGATTGAATCGCGCATTGTGTCGAGCAGCGGCAAGATATGGAGCGGATTTTCACTCAACTTCCCGCGCGACGCGTTTTATGTGCGGGTTGCGGTGACCGGGCCGCTTAAATTGCGTGACAAAGTGCGTGCCATGGTGTTCGAGACGGTCAAGCGGGTAAAAGTGCCTTGAGGCGTCCGGGTTGATTTGGACGGCCTGAACGGCCTATGTCAAAAATTTAAAGAGGGCAAAAAATGAAAGCCGCAGTGATTACCTTTCCCGGCACAAATCGCGAGAGCGATGTTGCCAAGGCGCTGACGGCGTCCGGCGCGCAGGTGACGCACATCTGGCATGGCGATCACGAGTTGCCGCACCGCACCGATCTGGTGGTTTTGCCCGGCGGCTTCTCTTATGGCGACTATTTGCGTTGCGGCGCTATTGCCGGGCGCGCCCATGTGATGGACGCGGTTCGGGTACATGCGGCGCGCGGTGGTCTGGTGTTGGGCATCTGCAACGGATTTCAGATTTTAGTTGAAAGCGGGCTGTTGCCCGGCGTGTTGATGCGCAATGCCGGTTTGAAATTTGTGTGCAGAAACCAACATTTGCGGGTGGAGCGGGCGGACACGCGGTTTAGCTCTCACTATGCCCGGCACCAAACAATCCAAGTTTGTATTGCCCATGGCGAGGGCAATTATGAAGCGGATGACGCCACTATTGCCCGGCTGGAGGGTGAAGGTTTGGTAGCATTCCGCTATTGCGACGCGCAGGGCCATGTTGGCGGGCAGAGCAATCCGAACGGGTCGCGCAATGACATTGCCGGAATTTATTCGCCGGGGATGAATGTATTGGGGATGATGCCGCATCCGGAAAATCTCATTGAAGAAATGATCGGCGGCATCGACGGGCGCGGACTGTTTCAGAGCTTGTGCGTCTAAAGCGTGTTGCGCAAACAAAAAGGGCCGCAGGATGCGGCCCTTTGATTTATGGGGTGATGGTTTAAGACTTCAGGCGGATGGCCGAAATTTCGTTCAAGATTTGTTTGAACACGTTATCGATCTGGCCGGAATTCTGCACACCGTAATATTTACCTGAATCTGTGGCGCATGGGATAAGCACTGCCGGATCTGCCGCGCCTGCACCCATTTCGAGGCCAATGGTGAAGAGCGTCACCAGAGGCGTTTTGCCGGTGCCGTCACGAGGGTCCGTTTGAGCTTTTGCCCAAGTGCAGAGATTGTTCAACCGAGCGTCAATGAAGTTTGAATCGGCGGAGTAACGATCCATGGTGTTCTGGCCATCGGTGAGCAACACCATGAACTTGGTGATTTTCGTGGTTGGATCGAGCGTGCCGGAGGGTATCGATGCGCCTGTGCCAAATGGCGTGGCTGCGTTCAAAGACATCAGACCAATATTGTAACCGATCGGAATATCGGTGTTGCCGTTGGGCTGCATGGAGTTTGTGATGGTGCGGATGGACTCCAGATTTGTGGTCAGTGGCGCGAACTTAGCCAGCCCGGTAAATTGGCAAGGCGCTGCGATATAAAGCGACGCGGAGTTTCCCAATACGGCGGGCGCGGCAGTCGCGTCCCACAAATTCGAGTCTTGAACTTGGTTGTAGCCGCTGCCTGTCGTTACGATGTCACGGTCGGCCAAGCAACCGGTCCAATTGGCCTGATTTGTACTGACCTTCGGGGCGGTGGTGTAATTGTATTGGTTCATGTCAAACACGCCGGTGCCGTATTTGATGAGGCCGCTGTTGGCAAAAGCCGAAGTGTTGTTGAAGGCTGAGCCTGCGATGTTGTCGAGCTGAACTTCCGCGTTAAACGGAGTAACAGATAGCTTGGCGTCACCATTGCTGATGACGGAGTTTTCAAGCCCGGTGATGAAATTGCCAACGGCGGTTTTCAATGCTGTCATTTTGCCGTATTGCGCCATCGAGCCTGTATTGTCGAGCACCAGCGCAACTTCGATCTTGTTCAATACATAAGACGCGGTTGCCGCGGCGTGAATGGTGCTATTTTCTTTCCCCATCAACCTCGAGAAGAAGCCCTTAACCACCGATGATGTTGCAACGGTTACCAATTTATTGGTGCTGTCGCCTGTGACCGTGACAACCGGAGTGGTGGCCTGGTTTGAAAGCGGAAAAGCGCCATTCATGTAGTTTTGGCCGAGGGTTTGCAACTGGGCCGCGGTGGCGGCGCGGGCCTCGTGCGCCAAGCTCAAGGCGGCGGAATCGGCGGCGGCTTGCAATTGCGTCTTCAGCTTGGAGGCTGTTAGATAATCAATAGAGGCGCCGGCCATGCCGATGATCGGTATGAGGCCAAAGCCGAAAAACATCGATACGTTGCCTTTTTCGCTACGCAGAAATTGCGTCGGCAGGCTGAGAACGTTGCGTTTGGTCTTCATGGTCGTGTTCCTGAATAAGGTCAAAAAGGTATAGTCATTAATTGAAATTCAGCTTCGCGCTCCAAATATTAACGTGTACTTACCTTGGGTTAGTAAAATCGGGGGTAGTTCAAGTTTGAATCAATTTTCACTTTGCCATAGCTAACCACGTGT
>JAYVYB010000090.1:0-3204 GCA_043784625.1 Methylovirgula sp. | reverse complement strand
TCGATCCGCAAGGTAAGGCGATTGAGGGCGCGTTGAAGTCTTTGGACGTGCCGGGGGTGACCTCGGTGCGGCAAGGCAAAGTGTTCGATATTGAGCTGACCGCCGGTGATAAGGCTCACGCTGAAGCGGCCCTGAAGCAGGCTTGCGAGAAGCTGCTGGCCAATACCGTGATCGAGAATTACCGAATAGAGATTTAGCAGTGTTCGAGGCGCTGCTGTCGCTGTGTTTTATGGTTGCAGCAATGCCTAAGGCGGAGGAGCCGCTTGCGGCTCCGGCGCAGCTTATGGCCGCCGCTCCGGCTTTGCAGATTAAAGGCAAAGACGGCGTGGTCTTTGACCAAGCTGATCTGGCTAAAAACCCGAATATTGTAATTGCCGGTGAGGGCTACGCTTTATTTGACCGCGATCCCAAAATTTGGGGTGAGGCTGATATTGATAAGAGCGACAACAGCGCCGGTTTTAGCTGCAACTCCAATCAGTGTGGCGACGGCGTTAACTTAGACATTAGCAAGACCGAATATTCCGACGACGGCAAAACTCTGACGCACGACGAGTGGCTGCACGCCATGACCAAAATCGGCCCTAAAACCAAGCCAATTGTGAGTGGAAGCAGCAAAGTCACGTTTCCAAACTCTGGCCGAATTGTAACAGCAAGCCGCGAAAAGGCCGCGCTGATTGAATCGCGCATTGTGTCGAGCAGCGGCAAGATATGGAGCGGATTTTCGCTTAACTTCCCGCGCGACGCGTTTTATGTGCGGGTTGCGGTGACCGGGCCGCTGAAATTGCGTGACAAAGTGCGTGCCATGGTGTTCGAGACGGTCAAGCGGGTAAAAGTGCCTTGAAGGCTCCGGCTTTATTGGGCGGCTGCAACGGCCTAAGTTAAAAAATTAAAGAGGGCAAAATATGAAAGCCGCAGTGATTACCTTTCCCGGCACAAATCGCGAGAGCGATGTTGCCAAGGCGCTGACGGCGTCTGGCGCGCAGGTGACCCACATCTGGCATGGCGATCATGAATTGCCGCAAAGCACCGATCTGGTGGTTTTGCCTGGCGGCTTTTCGTATGGTGACTATTTGCGATGCGGCGCTATTGCGGGGCGCGCCCACGTGATGGACGCGGTTCGGGCACATGCGGCGCGCGGTGGTTTGGTGTTAGGCATCTGCAACGGTTTTCAGATTTTGGTGGAAAGCGGGTTGTTGCCCGGCGTGTTGATGCGCAATGCCGGTTTGAAATTTGTGTGCAGAAACCAGCATTTGCGGGTGGAGCGGGCGGACACGCGGTTTAGCTCGCACTATGCCCGGCATCAAACAATCGAAGTTTGTATTGCCCATGGCGAGGGCAATTATGAGGCGGATGACGCTACCATCGCCCGGCTGGAGGGCGAAGGTTTGGTGGCATTCCGCTATTGCGACGCGCAGGGTCATGTTGGCGGGCGGAGCAATCCTAACGGCTCGCGCAATGACATTGCCGGAATTTATTCGCCGGGGATGAATGTATTAGGGATGATGCCGCATCCGGAAAATCTGATTGAAGAAATGATCGGCGGCATCGACGGGCGCGGATTGTTTCAGAGCTTGTGCGCCTAAAGCCTGTTGCGCAAACAAAAAGGGCCGCATCATGCGGCCCTTTGATTTATGGGGTGATGGTTTAAGATTTCAGGCGGATGGCCGATATTTCGTTCAAGATTTGTTTGAACACGTTATCGATCTGGCCGGAATTCTGCACACCATAATATTTACCCGAATCCGTGGCGCAAGGGATAAGCACTGCCGGATCTGCCGCGCCTGCGCCCATCTCGAGGCCAATGGTGAAGATTGTCACAAGAGGCGTTTTGCCGGTGCCGTCACGAGGGTCCTTTTGAGCTTTTGCCCAGGTGCAGAGATTGTTCAACCGACCATCGATAAAGTTTGAATCGGCCGAGTAACGATCCATGGTGTTTTGGCCATCGGTGAGCAACACCATGAACTTGGTGATTTTCGTGGTTGGATCAAGCGTGCCGGAGGGTATCGATGCGCCTGTGCCAAATGGTGTGGCTGCGTTCAAAGACATCAGGCCAATATTGTAACCGATCGGAATATTGGTGTTGCCATTGGGCTGCATGGAATTTGTAATGGTGCGGATGGACTCCAGATTTGTGGTCAGTGGCGCGAACTTAGCCAGCCCGCTAAACTGGCAAGGTGCGGCGATGTAGAGCGAAGCCGAATTGCCCAGAACGGCGGGCGCAGCGGTCGCATCCCACAAATTCGGGTCTTGAACTTGGCTGTAGCCGCTGCCTGTCGTTACGATGTCACGGTCGGCCAAGCAACCGGTCCAATTGGCCTGATTTGTACTGACCTTCGGGGCAGTGGTGTAATTGTATTGGTTCATGTCAAACACGCCGGTGCCGTATTTGATAAGGCCGCTGCTTGCAAAAGCCGAAGTGTTGTTGAAGGCTGAGCCTGCGCTGTTGTCGAGCTGAACTTCCGCGTTAAACGGCGTAACTGAAAGCTTGGCGTCACCATTGCTGATGACGGAGTTTTCAAGCCCGGTGATGAAATTGCCAACGGCGGTTTTCAAAGCCGTCATTTTGCCGTACTGAGCCATCGAGCCGGTATTATCGAGCACCAGCGCAACTTCGATTTTGTTCAATACATAAGAGGCGGTTGCCGCGGCGTGGATGGTGCTGTTTTCCTGCCCCATGAGTCTGGAGAAGAAGCCCTTGACCACCGATGATGTTGCAACGGTTACCAACTTATTGGTGGTGTCGCCTGTGACCGTGACAACCGGAGTGGTCGCTTGGTTTGACAGCGGGAAAGCGCCATTCATGTAGTTTTGGCCGAGGGTTTGCAACTGGGCCGCGGTGGCATTGCGGGCCTCATGCGCCAAACTCAAGGCGGCGGAATCGGCGGCGGATTGCAACTGGGTCTTCAATTTGGAGGCTGTGAGATAATCAATAGAGGCGCCGGCCATGCCGATGATCGGTATGAGGCCAAAGCCGAAAAACATCGATACGTTGCCTTTTTTGCTGCGCAGAAATTGCATCGGCAGGCTGAGAACGTTGCGTTTGGTCTTCATGGTCGTGTTCCTGAATAAGGACAAAAAGGTATAGTCATTAATTGAAGTTCAGCATCGCGCTCCAAATATTAACGTGTACTTACCTTGGGTTAGTAAAATCGGGGGTAGTTCAAGTTTGAATCAATTTTCACTTTGCCATAGCTAACCACGTGT
>JAYVYB010000089.1:0-12479 GCA_043784625.1 Methylovirgula sp. | reverse complement strand
CCGCGATAAGATAGAATGGAACCACAGTGTCATTCTAAAAGATAAAGGAGGGGCAGAGCGCGTTTACGACAGAGCAAAAATTATAATATTCTTATCGCATCACACCGTCATCTCGACGGAAGTTCAAAGCGTTGTGTTTCCGACCGGAGATATCGTTCAAATTAGCACTCCTGTGCCAGCCGGGATAAATTCGTCGAATATGCATGTTCCGTCCGTGTCAAAGTAGCCCCCATCACCTCTGGCTGCTCTCCCACTCCGGATTTTGCCACACCGGCGCGTTGGAGCGTGGCAGCGGTGTTTTCCCCAAAATATGATCGGCGGCCTTTTCCGCCAGCATAATGGTTGGCGCGTTCAAATTGCCATTGGTGATCAGCGGCAAAATCGAGCTGTCCACCACATGCAGGTTTTCCACGCCGATAACCCGGGTTTGCGGGTCCACCACAGCCATCGGGTCATGGACATCACCCATTTTACAGGTGCCGGACGGGTGATAGGCGCTTTCCACATGCTGGCGCACAAAGGCGTCAATATCGGCGTCAGATGTCACGCCTTTGCCCGGTTGAAGCTCCGCTGCATGAAACGGCTTGAACGCTTGCGTCTCAAACAATTCACGCGTCAGCCTCACGCAGGCGCGCATCTCCGCCCAATCTTCTTCATGTGACAGATAGTTGAAGCGGATTTCCGGAGCTTGCTGGGGAGCGGCGGAAGTGATTTTCACCGAGCCCCGGCTTTTTGAGCGCATTGGCCCGACATGCGCCTGAAAACCATGCTCGCTGGCCATTTTGCTGCCATTGTAAGACACTGCCAGCGGCAGAAAATGAAACTGAATGTCAGGATAGGAAATTCCGGCGCGGCTGCGGATAAAACCGCCGGATTCAAAATGGTTGGACGCGCCAAGCCCGCCGCCTGTCGCCATCCATTGCATGCCGATCAAAGCTTTCCGCCATAAGCTCAGCGCCGGATACAGCGTGATCGGCTGCGAGCTTTTAATCTGAAAATAAAACTCGAGGTGATCCATCAAGTTTGCGCCCACCCCGGCGCGGTTGAGCAGCGGCGCGACTCCGGCTTTTTTCAGGTGATCGGCGTCGCCAATGCCGGAAAGCTGCAACAATTGCGGCGAATTGATCGCCCCGCCGCACAAAATCACCGCGCGCCGCGCCTTGGCCTCCAGCTTGCGGCCTTTGCAGGTATAAGCCACGCCGACGGCTTTTTTGCCGTCAAACAGCACTTTTTCCACCAGGCAGCGCGAGCGCAGCCGCAGATTTTTCCGCCGCAGCGCCGGGCGTAGATAGGCATTGGCGGCAGACCAGCGCACCCCGCGATGCACTGTCATGTCAAACGCGCCAAAGCCCTCTTGGCGAAAGCCGTTCAAATCGACGGATTCGCCATAGCCCGCCTCCACGCCCGCTGCAATAAAGGCGCGGTAGAGCGGATTTCGCATATCTCCCTTGCGGGTGTGGAGTGGCCCGTCGTCACCGCGATAGGCGTCTCCCCCGCCCGAATAGGTCTCGGAGCGTTTAAAATACGGCAAAACATCGGCATAGGCCCAGCCCTTGGCACCAAGGCTGTCCCATGCGTCAAAATCAGAGGCGTGTCCGTGCACATAGACCATGCCGTTCACCGAGGACGAGCCGCCAATCACCTTGCCGCGCGGCACATGCATACGGCGGTTATTCAGGTTTGCTTCCGGCTCGCTGTGATAGCCCCAGTCAAACTGCTTGGAATTCATCGGGATCGACAGCGCGCTGGGCATCTGCACAAATGGCGAGGCGTCCGAGCCGCCAAATTCCAGCATCAGCACAGAATTTCCGGCGTCCGCACTTAGACGGTTGGCCATGACACAGCCCGCCGACCCGGCACCCACAATGATATAGTCAAATTCGGTTTGCATGATCCATGCTTTGCCTATGCTTAGCCCTAAAACTTGACCTATATCGTCGTTTTATGTCGGTTTGATGCAAGGCGCCGCCCTGTAACTTGGGCTCAATTGTGACAGGATAAAATCCGTTTACGAAGGCGGGTTGCCGTGCATGATAGGTCATATGCAGTTTTGCTCGCACGTAAGCTGCACATTATTTTGTGAGGGAGAACATAATGACATTCAAGACCAAGCTCTTCGCGCTCGGCTTTGCCGCCAGCCTCGTTTCAACTGCGGCGCTCGCCGCCGATCCTGCCACCTGTAAGGCAGTCAAGTTTGCCGATGTCGGTTGGACCGACATCACGGCCACCACCGCAGCTGCCTCTGTCTTGCTCAAGGGCCTTGGCTATGAGCCGCACACCGATGTTTTGGCGGTGCCCGTCACCTACACCGCTTTGCACAACAAACAGATCGACGTGTTTCTGGGCAACTGGATGCCCACCATGGAAGCTGACCGCAAGGCCTATGTCGACGACAAAACAGTGGAAGTGCTCGGCGCAAATCTTACCGGCGCCAAATACACTTTGGCCGTCCCCACCTATCTTTATGACGCGGGCCTGAAAAGCTTCAAAGACCTCGCCAAGTTCAAAGACAAGCTGGCCGGAAAAATCTACGGCATCGAGCCGGGCAATGACGGCAACCGACTGATCCTTGATATGATCAAGGACAACAAATTTGAGCTGAAGGGCTTCGAAGTTGTTGAATCGTCCGAGCAGGGCATGTTGGCACAGGTGGAAAAAGCCGCTGCCAAGAATGACCCGATCGTGTTTCTGGGTTGGGAGCCGCACCCGATGAACACCAAATACAAGATCAGCTATCTGTCGGATGGTGATGACGTGTTCGGCCCCGATTTTGGCGGCGCAACCATTTATACCAACACCCGCGCCGGTTTCACCAAGGATTGCCCCAATGCGGGCGCGCTCATCAACAATTTGAAGTTCACCCTCACGGCTGAAAATCAGATGATGGGCTCCATTCTGTTTGATGGTTTGGAAGGTGAAAAAGCCGCCACCATGTGGATCAAGGCCAATCCGGCTGCGCTGGATGGCTGGCTGAAAGATGTCACCACCTTTGACGGCAAACCCGGCCTCGACGCGGTGAAAAAGAGCTTGGGTCTCTAAAAAATACCAAGCCTCGCGGGTAGCTCTCGCGGGGCTTTTTTAATGGGAAGCTTTGTTTCTGGGGGATCGAAAAAGTGGATCAATGGCTTTCGCTTCATAAAATTCCGCTTGGCGCCTGGATTAAAACCGGGGTCGATCAACTCAAAACCGCGCAATGGTTTTTCGATACGCTGACCACTGTTTTGCAGTTTTTTATCTCCGGCCTCACCAACCTATTGTTATGGCTGCCGCCCGAAGCGATTGTTTTGGCCTTCGCCGCCGCAGCCTATTGGATTCATCGTTCGTGGAAGCTGACGCTGTTCGTGATTCTTGCCTTCGCACTGATCATGAATCTCGGCTACTGGAAAGAAACCATGCAAACCCTGTCTTTGATGACATGGGCCACGGTGGTTTCGATGGCGATTGGCGTCCCGCTTGGCATCGCCATGGCGCATCACAAAACCCTCAACAGCATCATGCGCCCGGTGCTGGATTTGATGCAGACCATCCCGACTTTTGTCTATTTGATCCCGACACTGATCCTGTTCGGCATCGGCGTGGTGCCCGGGTTAATCTCCACCGTCGTGTTCGCTATTCCTGCGCCGGTGCGGCTGACGCATCTGGGCGTTTCTTCTGTTCCGGTGCATTTGCTTGAGGCGGGGGAGGCTTTCGGCGCCACCAAAAGCCAGCAATTGTGGAAGGTGGAGCTGCCCTATGCCGCGCCAACCATCATGGCAGGCATCACCCAATGTATTATGCTGTCGCTCTCTATGGTGGTGATTGCCGCCCTTGTCGGGGCAGATGGCCTAGGCAAGCCGGTGGTGCGGGCTTTTAACACGGTCAATCCGGTCATGGGGTTTGAGGCGGGGCTGTGCATCGTGTTACTGGCGATTGTGCTTGATCGTGTTTGCCGCCAATCCACCCGCAGATCGAGGTAGCCAATGACTGACGCTCCGCAAATCGCCATCGACTTTCAACATGTGGACATTGTGTTTGGCCCCAACACCGGCCCGGCGCTGGCGCTGCTTGATGCCGGTAAAACCCGCGATGAGATCTTGAATGCCACAGGGCGCGTGGTTGGCGTCGCCGACGCAAATCTGCAAGTTGATTCCGGCGAAATATGCGTGCTCATGGGGCTTTCGGGCTCCGGAAAGTCAACGCTGCTGCGCGCGGTAAACCAGCTCAACACCATTGCGCGCGGCAAAATTCTGGTGCGGCATAACGGCGAAATGGTCGATGTTGCCGCGTGCAAGCCTGAGCTTCTGCGCGATATTCGTGCTCGCTCTGTGGCAATGGTGTTCCAGCAATTTGCCTTGTTGCCGTGGCGCTCGGTGCGCGACAATGTCGGTTTCGGCCTCGAATTGCGTGGCATGCCCAAACCGGAGCGCGACAAGATCGTCGATCAAAAACTGGAGATGGTTGGCCTCACCCGCTGGGCGGATAAGCAAACGCAGGAGCTTTCCGGCGGTATGCAGCAGCGCGTTGGTTTGGCGCGGGCCTTTTCCACCGATGCCGATATTTTGTTGATGGACGAGCCGTTTTCCGCGCTCGATCCGCTAATCCGCACCAAATTGCAGGACGAGCTGCTCGATCTGCAAAAGCAGCTCAAAAAGACCATCGTCTTTGTCAGCCACGATCTTGACGAGGCGATGAAGCTTGGCAATCGCATCGCCATCATGGAAGGCGGGCGCATTGTCCAATGCGGCACCGCTGAAGATATTGTGCTGCGCCCGGCCAATGCCTATGTGGCTGAATTTGTTGCGCATATGAACCCGATGCAGGTGCTGCGCGGCGCGAGCCTAATGACTCCGGCCCATCTGATGCGGCGGGAGGGCAACGCGATTTTGCTGGATAAGGCAGGGCAGGTGCGGCTGCATCTGGACGCGGATGAACGCCCGCTCAATGTGGAAATCGCCGGCAAAACCGGACGGCTATCGCGCGCAAACGTTGAAACCGGCAAGTTTGATCCGGCAACCACAGATTTAGTGATTGCGCCGACCGACCTTAAATTAAAGGCGGCAATCGAGCTTCGCCGCGCCTCCGGCCACCCGATTGTTTTGGTGGACGCATTGGGACGTTTGGCAGGCCTTTGCGGCGATGATGAGATTTATCGCGGGCTGTTGCGGGATTTGTAGGTGACGTTTGGTCAGCAGCCCGCTGCCGCTGCGGCTTCTCACCGCACCTGTCCACAGGCCGGCAAGCGTCGTAACCAAATTTGAAAAATGGGCTTCTCTCGCAACTGCGAAAGGAGTATAAGCCCGCCCTCATGTGCAAGAAACAGCGGACTAAACACTGTTTTGGACACATGTTTTTTTAAGGCATTTTCAAATGCATGACAGTTCTGCGCAAGATGGTGCTACCGCGTCAGTTGCTTCTATTTCAGATAATCATTTTCATTCTGAGAATAAAAAGACCAACCTGTTCCCCATGGCGCTCGGCTCGATTGGCGTGGTGTTTGGCGATATTGGCACCTCACCGCTTTACGCGCTGAAAACCGCCCTCGCTCACGCCAAGGACACCGGCGGCGCCAGCCCTACGGAAGTCATCGGCATCGTATCCTTGCTGGTTTGGGCGTTGATTTTTACCGTCACCCTGAAATATGTGGCGTTTTTGATGCGCGCCGACAACAAAGGTGAGGGCGGCACTCTGGCGCTGATGGCTTTGGCCCAGCGCGCCTTGGGCGAGCGTTCCAAATGGGTTTTCCTGCTCGGCGTGGCCGGGGCGGCGCTGTTCTCCGGCGATGCGATCATCACACCGGCCATCTCGGTTTTGTCCGCAGTGGAAGGGCTGAACTATGTTTCGCCTTGGTTTCAGAACTACGTGATCTATATCGCAGTGGCGATTTTGCTGGTGCTGTTCATGTCGCAAAGCAGCGGCACAGAGCGCATAGGCCGGTTTTTCGGGCCGGTGATGGTGGTGTTTTTCTTCGTCATCGCCACGCTCGGTGTTTGGCACATTTTTGACGCACCTCAGATTCTTTGGGCCCTTAATCCGCTCACCGGCGTAGAGTTTTTGTTCGGCAACGGGCTGGCAGGCTTCGTCATCCTGGGTCTGGTTTTCCTCGGTGTCACCGGGGCCGAGGCGCTCTATGCCGATATGGGGCATTTTGGCCGCTTGCCAATTCAATTGGCCTGGATTGTCTTTGTTTTGCCCGCTTTGTTGCTGAACTATTTTGGCCAGGGCGCGCTGATTTTAAGCCATCCTGAGGCGATCTCCGACCCGTTTTATCTGATGGCACCGGTATGGGCTGTGCCCTATCTGGTGGTGCTTTCTACGGCGGCAACAGTCATCGCATCTCAGGCGGTTATCACCGGCGCGTTCTCCATCGTGCGCTCCGGCATCCAGCTTGGCCTGTTACCGCGCATGGAAATTCGCCATACCTCGGAAAGTCAGGAAGGGCAGATTTTCATCCCGCGCGTTAATCGCCTGCTGCTGATCGGCGTTTTGGTTTTGACGCTGCTGTTTAAAAGCTCAGACGCGCTCGCCAATGCCTATGGCATTTCGGTGGTGAGCACCATGGTTGTCACCACTGCGCTGGCGTTTGTGGTGGTGTGGAAGCTGTGGAAATGGCCGCTGTGGGGCGCAATCGCCTTTGTTGCGGTGTTTATCGTTATTGATCTGGCGTTCTTTGTGGCCAACCTCATCAAGGTGCTGGAGGGCGGCTGGGTGCCGCTCAGCCTCGCTGCGCTTGGCATGATTGTGATGTGGACATGGGTGCGCGGCACCAAGCTGCTGGAAAGCAAAATGCACCGCGACTCGTTGCCCATGACAGATCTGGTGCGCATGCTGGAAAAGCGCCCGCCCACCCGCGTGGCCGGAACCGCGATTTTCCTCTCAAGCGACCCCAAAGTCGCCCCGTCAGCGCTGATGCACAACCTGAAACATAATAAGGTGCTGCATGAGCGCATCGTCATCATGTCGGTGCGCACCGAGGACATGCCGAAAGTGGCCCCCTCCCAGCGCTACGAAGTGCGTGAATTGGCTCCCGGCTTTTTGGAAGTTATTCTACACTTCGGCTTCATGGAAAGCCCGCGCATTCCGGCGGCGCTGGCGCTCATGCGCAAAAGCGGCTTCAAATTTGACATCATGACCACCTCGTTTTTCCTCGGGCGGCGGACGTTGAAAATGTCGAAAACCTCCGGCATGCCGATGTGGCAGGACAAGCTCTACATCGGCCTCACCCGCCAGGCCATCAGCGCCACGGACTTTTTCTCGATTCCGTCAGACCGCGTGGTGGAACTTGGCGCGCAGGTGAGCATTTAACGACAAAAATCTTACTCCCGGGGCGGTTCCTCGGGAGTAAGCGCCCTCATCCCCCGATGTTAAACGCCGCGAGCACCGCGCAATTGACAATATCGCTGTCTTTTGCGCCCAGCGGCACAATCTGCACGGGGCGGTCGAGCCCGACAATCAGCGGCCCGATAACCGATGCGCCGCCCAGCTCTTGCACCATACGGGTGGAGATTGAGGCCGAGTGGAAAGCAGGCATCACCAGCACATTGGCGGTGTCGGTCAGGCGGCAAAATGGATAGGCGGCCATCAGGCTTTTGTTGAGCGCCACGTCGGCAGCCATTTCGCCGTCATATTCAAAATCCACCCGCTTGGCATCGAGGATTTTAACCGCTTCCTGCACCTTGAGCGAGCGTTCACCCTGCGGGTGGCCAAAGGTGGAAAACGCCAACATCGCCACGCGCGGCACATAGCCCAGCCGCCGCGCCACGCCTGCCGCCTCAATGGCGATTTGGGCAATTTCTTCGGCGTTTGGCATTTCATGAATGGCGGTATCGGCCACAATCACCGGCTTGCCGCGCGCCAAAACCAACGACACACCAATCACCCGATGGCCGGGCTTGGGGTCGATCACGCGGCGCACCTCCTCCAGACAAATCGAGAAATTGCGCGTCACCCCGGTCACCATAGCGTCGGCATCACCAAGGCCAACCATCGCGGCGGCAAAGTGATTGCGATCCTGATTGATCAGGCGTTGGCAATCGCGAAACAGAAAGCCTTTGCGTTGCAGCCGCTCATATAAAAACTGCGCGTAGGCCGAATTGCGATGCGACAGCGCCGCATTGTGAATTTCGATGCCCTTGTCGCTGAGATCTATACCGGCAAAGGTTGCAGTTTCGAGAACGCGATTTTCGCGCCCCACCAAAATTGCGGTGCCATAGCCCTGATTGACAAAGGAAACCGCCGCGCGGATGACCTGCTCTTCCTCGCCCTCGGCAAACACCACCCGCTTGGGGTGCCGGCGCACACGCTCATTAATGCGTTGCAAGGCTCCGGCCACAGGGTCGCGGCGGGCCGAAAGCTGCGCCTTATAGGCCTCAAAATCGGCAATCGGTTTTTTGGCGACGCCGCTTTCCATCGCCGCCTTTGCCACGGCAATCGGCACCACATGAATAAGGCGCGGGTCAAACGGAACAGGAATGATATATTCGCGGCCAAACCGCGGGCGCGAGCCCTCATAGGCCGCCGCCACATCGTCCGGCACATCTTCACGCGCCAGGTGTGCCAGCGCCATTGCGGCGGCAATCTTCATTTCCATGTTGATGGTGGTGGCGCGCACATCCAGCGCCCCGCGGAAAATATAGGGAAACCCCAAAACATTGTTGACCTGATTGGGATAGTCCGAGCGCCCGGTGGCGATGATCACGTCATCGCGCACGGCATGGGCTTCTTCCGGCGTAATTTCCGGATCAGGATTGGCCATGGCGAAAATCACCGGATTTGGCGCCATGCTTTTCACCATCTCGGCAGTCAGCGCCCCCTTGGCCGAAAGCCCGAAGAAAATATCGGCCCCGTTCATGGCCTCTTCCAAGGTGCGGAGTTTGGTTTCCACCGCATGGGCGGATTTCCACTGGTTCATGCCCTCTTTGCGGCCACGATACACCACGCCTTTGGTATCGCAGAGCATCACATTTTCGGGCGCAAAGCCGATGGCCTTGATCAAATCCAGACAGGCAATGCCCGCCGCGCCCGCGCCATTGCACACCAGCCGGGTTTTTTTAATGTCGCGCCCGGTCAGCTCAATCGCGTTCAGCATTCCGGCGGCGGCGATGATCGCGGTGCCGTGTTGATCATCATGGAACACCGGAATCGGCATCAGCTCGCGCAGCTTCTCTTCAATGATAAAACATTCAGGAGCTTTGATGTCTTCCAGATTGATGCCGCCAAACGAGGGGCCAAGGTAGCGCACCGAGTTGATGAAGGCTTCGGGGTCCTCGGTGTCGACCTCAAGATCGATCGAATCAATATCGGCAAAGCGCTTGAACAGCACAGACTTGCCTTCCATCACCGGCTTGGCAGCCAGCGCGCCCAAATTGCCAAGGCCCAAAATCGCAGTGCCATTGGTGATAACCGCGACCATATTGCCGCGCACAGTATAATCAAACGCCAGTTCAGGGTTTTCAGCAATCGCCAAAACCGGAATCGCCACGCCGGGAGAATAGGCCAAGGAAAGATCGCGTTGCGTATCCATCGGCTTGGTGGGGGTAATTTCAAGCTTGCCGGGGCGGCCGCGCGAGTGAAAATCCAGTGCTTCCTGATCGGTGATGGTCGGGCGCTTGGCGCGCTTGATTTTTGGCTCGTTCACATTGCTCTCCCGTGCAATTCCTTTTGGGGGTTTAGCATAGTCCGGCAGAGCCAAGCGCGGCAACCCTTGAGAAGGCGGGAGCGACGAAATGATGAAGGGGTTAGTCGGCAAGGCCAATCACGACGGAAAGCATCGTGTTGAGTGCCAACAGGTTCGATTGATCAAGTGCGCCTATCACCGCGCCGCATTTATGCCGTGGCAATGCCAAAATTTTGTCAATCATGATTTGCGAAGATATTTTCAAGCCGTTAGCCGCGTGAGGTTTCAGTAGCAGCCGATAGAGCGGTGCCTCTACAATCGTGCTGGTCATCAGTGCCACCAAAACCGCAACAGTTTCATGCCGCGCTTGCGTTGGCTTTGCCGGTACCGTTGAAACTTGCTGATTCCGCCACCGGTCGTGCGCCCGATGTTTGGCAAATGTCACCCGTTTCCGTTGTGCGCTGCCATATCGTGAAGCGTTGAGCACTACCAGATGTTAGCTATGAGTGCCGCGAGGTACGACAACCTAGACTAAATGCTTGGCGACGAAGGACGAATTTGTCCGCGAGGCTCATCACCAAAAGAGCAGCTTGGAGGCATTAACGGGAAACCTGAGCTTCCAAATGGCGATTATTTTGAAAATTGCCCAAAACCTGGCCCGAGTTATCGCCCTTTAAAATTAGCCGGAGGTTACCACAGGCGGCGCTGTTTGCCGTCAGCTTGCACTTGCCACCGGAATTGCCGTCAGGGTGAGTATAGACAAAACTTGCCGTATCGCCTTGGATGGACGTAATTTCGAGGCTCATCGGCCAGCGATCCGCCCATTTCCCAGCCCATTTTCCTGCAAATTTTATATTATTGTCTGCTGCATTAATGGTCGCAACCGGTACGGTGAGAAGGCTGGTTGCAAGCAAAATACGTAAAATAGACATGAATATTCTCCGAGCTGTGCCGTTTCGATAGAATTAGTCCAACAAAGCCAATTTAAACTTGGCTGGTATCATTTTGCAATATGATTAGCCTATCTAAGGCACTATTTTTGTACGCTTTCCCCCACAAATCCGGTGATAACCCCTGCTGCCCCCGTGCACTCGCCGCTTGCCTTTGCTAAACATGTAACATGTTGAAATTAGCCCAAAAACCCGGCTCCCAAAAGCCAAGCTCCGATGCCACACCGATGATCGCGCAGTTTTTGGCCATCAAAGCGGCAAATCCGGATTGTCTGCTGTTCTACCGGATGGGCGATTTTTACGAACTGTTCTTTGAAGATGCCGAAATCGCCTCCAAAGCGCTCGGCATTGTCCTCACCAAACGCGGCAAGTTCGAGGGCAATGATATTCCGATGTGCGGCGTGCCAATCATGCGGTCAGACGATTATCTGCAAAAGCTCATCGGGCTTGGCCATCGTGTTGCCGTGTGCGAGCAGGTTGAAGATCCTATCGAGGCCAAAAAGCGCGGCGCAAAATCTGTGGTCAAGCGCGATGTTATCCGGCTGGTCACGCCCGGCACCATCACTGAAGATCAGCTGCTTGAGCCGCGCCGCGCCTCCTGTTTTGTTGCGTTGGCGCGCCAACGTCTGAGCGATGAAAGCTGGAGCTATGCCCTCGCCACTGTCGATATTTCCACCGGTGCCTTCCACATTGGCGAATGTGCCGATATGGCGCTTCTGGCCGAACTGGCCCGCTTGGAGCCGCGCGAAGTTGTTATCAGCGAGGCGTTAAATGCTGATGCTGCGCTCAAAGGCATGTTTTCCGATTTGAGCCTGCCCGCCACCGCAGTGGCGTTTACCGGCGAAATTGAACTCTCCACCCGCAAGCTTTGCGCCTATTACGGGGTTTCGACGCTGGAAGGCTTCGGGGCGCTTTCGCGCGCGCAAATCGCAGCCTGCGCTTTGGCGCTCACCTATGTCGAGAAAACCCAGTTTGGCTCAAAGCCGCTGTTGTCCGCGCCGGTTCAGGCGTCGGCGGGTGGTGTTTTGCATATCGATGCGGCAACGCGCGCCAGTTTGGAGCTCACCCGCCGCTTGTCCGGGGAGCGCGACGGGTCTTTGGTCGCCTGCATCGATACGACCATAACCGCGCTCGGGGCGCGCCTGTTGGCGGAACATTTGAGCGGACCCTTGACCGATCTGGCCAAGATCACCGCGCGGCAGGATGCGGTTTCCTGGTTCAAGGACGATGTCGCCGCGCGCGAGGATGTGCGCAAAGCGCTCAAACATATGCCGGATATGGTGCGGGCGCTTTCGCGGCTGGCGCTGGAGCGCGGCGGCCCGCGCGATTTGGCGGCGATACACGAGGGTTTGCTGGCCGCGCGCGCCGTAGCGCAGCGGATTAACGGCGCTGAATTGCCGCGCGATTTGCAAGATGCGGTTGTCGCTGCTCAAAGCGCCGATCAAGCCTTGGCCGCGCATCTTGGCGCGTTGCTTCACCCTGAACTGCCGCTTAACAAGCGCGACGGCGGCTTTGTTGCCGAAGGTTTTGACCCAGGCTTGGACGAGTTACGCACCTTGCGGGATGAAAGCCGCCGCGTTATCGCCGGTATGCAGGCCGAATATGTTGACCTGACGCAGTGTCGCCAGTTGCGGGTCAAGTACAATCACTTCCTCGGCTATTTTGTCGAAGTGCCGCAGACCTTCGGCGAGCGGATGGTGCAGCCGCCCCTGAACGCCACCTTCATTCACCGCCAGACAATGGCCGATGCCATGCGTTTCACCACCACAAATCTGGCGGAGATGGACGCTAAAATTGCCTCCGCCGCCGATAAGGCGTTGGGGCTGGAACTGCGCCACTTTGATGAGGCCGTGGCGCGGATTTTGGCTGCAGGCGCAGACATTCGTGCGGCCAGCGCCGCCATGGCGGCAATCGATGTGGCGGCGGCCTTGGCAGAG
>JAYVYB010000088.1:0-5121 GCA_043784625.1 Methylovirgula sp. | reverse complement strand
CTAAAACCAATATTTCAACCATAACGGCTAAAGTGCGACATCACAAATTTTAACCAATGACGTCTTGATAAATTCTCCTGCTCATCCTTGATGATTGGGGAACACATGCGCTTAGCGATCAACAGAGACTCGATTTGCTGGAGATCTTTGAAGAGCGCTACCAGCGCAAATCTACACTGATTACAGCCCAGCTTCCCGTCGCCAATGGCATGCAATGATCGGCGAGCCAACAATCGCCGACGCCATTCGGCATCGCATCATTCACAATGTACACAGGATTGAACTCACCGGCGAAATCATGCGCAAACTCAAATGACCCAGCCGCAAAATCAATAAATCTACAACCTATGGTTTTCACCAGACAGACGAAAACTTATACCAATAACCTGTCCGGGAATTAGTGAAACGATTGTCCGCGATTTAGTGAAATCGCTGTCCCGATCTTCCGAATTGGGCCCTGTTCGAGCCCAATTCAACACTTCGGTTAATTGGTCCATCTCAACGGGAACTTTGCAAAGGCCAAGGGGTTGTACAACGCTTTCAATGAGAAAGTGGAATGATCGAGGAGACCAACATGGCAAAGGAAAGTCACGCAAAGGCCGCTGAACTACACGGTGCCGCAGCTGCATCCCACAAGGCGGCGGCTGAAAAACACGGTAAAGGCAGTCACGACGAAGCCCATGCTGAATCGTCGAAAGCCCATGGCCATTCGGAAGCTGCGCACAAAGCATCGACCGACGCCCATGGCAAAAGCGCTTCCAGCGCTAAAAAATAAAATATGGAGCGGTGGCGATCCATGGGTCTCCGCCGTTTCCACATTGGAACATCCGTCAGCCCCATGGTTTCAATATGCCTCTCGGAAGAGAGTCGCATTTGAGCCACAGGCAAATAGATTTGGCATATCCGCCGCTTAAGCTTTTTATAGTTTTTAATCTGCAGAAAATGCTTATCGTCTGCAGTGCAGCTATTGGATACCGCCTGACCGACGAGTCCCTTTTGAGACTCCCATTATGGTCGCGGCATGCGATTCAGCATCATGCGCAATGGGATCAAATTTCAAGTTTCGGCGGCAGACCGGGAACGGCTTGAGCGGGTGATCAAAGATCGCAATGCCGCCCAGAAGCATATGTGGCGCGCGTCGATTATTTTGCTATCCGCTGATGGGGTCGGCACGGCAGCGATCATGCGGCAGACGGGCAAATCGAAGACATGTGTTTGCTGCTGGCTGGAGCGCTTATGGCCACAGGCGTTGACTGCCTGGTGCGCGACAAGTCTCGCCCATCACGCATCGCTCCCCTCAAGAAGAATGTGATTGAACGCGTGGCCGCATTGACGCTAACTGATTCGCCAGGCGAGACGATGCACTGGACGGCCGACTTGATGGCCGCAGCAAGCGGGATCAGCTCCAGCTCCGTGCGGCGCATCTGGGAAGCGCATTGCCTGCAACCGCACCGCTGCCAGCAATTCAAGCTGTCGAATGATCCCAAATACGTCGACATCTCCACGATGTTGTTGGGCTGTATGTCGATCCGCCAGCGCATGCCATCGTGCTGTCGTTTGATGAGAAGAGCCAAATTCAAGCGCTTGACCGGAGCCAGCCAGGCCTGTCGCTCAAACAAGGACGGCTCGGCACGATGACCCACGATTACAAGCGCAATGGCACCACCACGCTGTTTGCAGCCCTTAACATTCTCGATGGAACCGTGATTGGGCGGAATATGCAGCAATACCGGCATCAGGAGTTTATCCGCTTCCTCAATACCATCAATGTCAGTGTGCCGGCCGACAAGGCGGTTCATGTGATCCTCGACAATTATGCTGCGCACAAACATGCCAAAGTTTGCGGGTGGCGCGACCGCCATCCCCGCTTCACATTCCATTTTACACCGACATCGTGCTCGTGGCTCAATGCAGTCGAGGGCTTCTTTGCCAAGCTTACCAACCGGCGCCTCAAGCGCGGCATATTCCACTCCGTTGTCGACCTTCAGGCAGCGATCAATCGCTTCGTCGCAGAAAACAACGAAAAGCCCAAGCCATTCACCTGGACCGCCGAGCCCGATAAAATCATCGCTGGCGCCAAAAGAGGGGACCAAGCGTTAGAATCTCACCACTAGCCCTAATCTGTACCCCAGACGTTGCCTGTTACCCACTTAAATTGCCGGCATCCGCGAGGAGGTCGAAGCCATAACCAAGTTCTTGCAGAACTGTGCCGCAGGAACTCGACCTTGATGGCTATCCAATTGGCAGGGTGGCGAGCGCAACTAGGGGCCTACCATTCGCTCTGTCCTGCCCGGCGCAGGTTCAAAATCCGCCATACGAGGTCAAAGGAGCCGTGCAACGATTGTGCGGTAGGAAGTTTCTGCCTAACCAAGCCTTAAAGCGGCCCAGGTGAGAGCTCGGCGGCATTGAGCTTATCTCTGTGTAACGGATCCAAGAACCAAGCGCTCTTGTTTTGCGCTCGCAACGTAAATGGCAGGCATTTTAAAATATATCGGACGAGCGACGTTAAAAAAGCTATCCTAATAAAATGCACTCGGTTGCATGATATGTATCTTAGCCGAGCCATATTTTTATGCCGGTATGTTAAGATTTGCAATGGGGTCGAAGAACAGGCAGGTCAAGAGCGCCGCATAACTCAGTCAGGAACATGGCGTCATTAGCACACTTCTGCCAACCACTAGGCCCCTGCCAACGGGCGATAAACACCTAGCCGGCGGCAGGCGTTTTGGTTTGCGCGGATGTGATGCGCCCTACGGATAAACATTAAGGGCCGGCGCTTGAAGGGCAATGCGGTGTGCAAGGCTCAAGGTTGTAAAAATGGTTAGAACACGCTCGGTTTACTTGGGGCAAAAGTTCTGACTAGCATTTCCGCTTGGCGACATGACCCAAGGACGGTGTTGAACGGCGACCCAAAGGCAGCGCAATTCAAAAGCATGTTGGGCGTGCACTTAAGTGCATCGGGTTACAACACTTACCAATTCAGCTTTTGCGGTCGTGTCTATTCGGCCGCAGCGCACAGAGCTTTGAGCTCACGCTCGCATCTATCTGTTTTTCCACCCAAACTGTCCCTTAGGTTGCACCCGACAGCATATTAGGCCCATGAGCGGAACAACTTTGACCAAAGCTCTTCTAATTGACGCAAGATGTGATGGACCTATAGCTGCAGGAGACTGTAAAAATTGCCTCAGTTCCAAGGCGGTCGACCATGTGCTTAAACAGACATACAGATGCCGCTAAATTCAAAAAGCCGGTTGACTCAAAAAGCAAGTTGACCTGCAAATGAATGCACTTGGTTACAACACTTATAGTTAGATTTTTTGCTGCGGCTTTACCTTAGGGTCGGTGCATAGGGCGCTTGGCGCGTCACATCGGCCTCATGCTCCTTATAATATCCCGATAATCTGTTCTTGCGACAAACGGTTTTGTTTCATCAGCTAACCTAAATTAGACCAAAATGAACTTCAAGCGGGATAAGACGGCGGGGGAGAAGCCGCGTTTCTGCAGCGCATGATGGAACCAGTCGTCGTCATATCCCCTGCCACCGAGAAAGGTTTTGTTCTTTACCGCCGAGCAAGATTTTAGCACCCGGGATGGCTTAGAACATCAGCACTCCATTTTATTGAATGTGACATAGTTGCAACACACTCTTTACGAGTTGGCGTTGGAAAATACTCTTGATTGACACCATTAAAACAACTCAGTATCCCATTTTTGTTATGCAAAAAAAGGTGTGCCCAATCATGGTCGGTAGTTCAGTGTGGCACAAGAGTTTGCCTATCTGCGTGGCCTGTATTTTCTGCGCTGCTTATATTGCTCACCCAAATCACGAAGGTGCTAGTCATGCTTGCTAAAATCGCATTCAAAACTTCAACGTCGGCCATCCTCGGTGCAGTTGCTTTGCTGGCTCTACCTGCCAGCGCGGCAGATCTCCCTAGCAAAAAAAGCGCCCCTGTCGCGGAAATGCCAATTCCATTTAACTGGACGGGGCTTTATGTGGGAGTAAATATCGGGACCGGTCTATCCGGAACCGCCATAAGTGCTCCTGCCCCGTCCAATGTTGGCAATGCCCATAGTGATTCCGGCAGCATGACCAGTTACGGTCTGACCACTGGCTTCCAAGCAGGTTACAACTACCAGATAGGTTCGCACGTGGTTGTGGGCATCGAAGGCGATTTCGGATTTCTCGGCACCAGTCGCAGACAGGTGAACATCAATGATCCCAGCCTTGTGTTCAAAACCAAGAGCGATTTCTTTGGCACACTGCGGCCACGGATTGGTTATGCCTGGGACAGAAGCCTGCTTTACGTGACCGGAGGTTTGGCGGTTGTTAACGTTAAGAACGGCTTCGAAAACTTTGGTCCGCCGTTGATCTCAACCTCGCGTGCAAAAGTCGGCTACACCGTCGGTGCCGGTCTCGAGACTGCACTTTCCGGAAACTGGAGCCTCAAGGCTGAATACCTTTATGTCGATGCGGGCCGCACGACTGTAACTGACCCGACCAGCCCAAGGGATTTCATCAAATTCAAAAACCAGTATCAGGTTGCACGCTTCGGCTTGAACTACCGTTTTGGCGATGTTGGCAAGGTATCGTCTGAGCCCAGCTATAATTGGTCCGGCTTTTATGCCGGTCTGAATCTCGGAACGGGTGCAACAGCAACCAACGCGGTCCCGTCCACGACGGTTGGTGGCACTGGCCAAGTTGATGACATTTACGCCGCTGCTCTCACCGGCGGTGTCCAGGCCGGTTACAATGCGCAGTTTTCTAAATCTATGGTGCTGGGTGCTGAAGCCGATTTCGGGTTCTTTGGCGCAAGCCACACAATCTGCGATATCAACGATTGCCCTACGAACAACAAACTTTTCCTAAAATCTAAAACCTCTTACCTTGGAACGGCGCGTCTCCGTGCAGGCTATGCGTTTGACCGCTCGATGATCTACGCCACCGGTGGCCTTGCTGTAATGAATACTAAGAACAGCTTCACCAACTTCGGTGGTCCTTTCATCTCTGTCACCAACCACAAGTTGGGTCTGGCCGTTGGCGCAGGTATCGAAACAGCTTTGACCGATAAAATGTCGCTGAAAGCCGAATATCTTTATGTCGACACCGGCCATGCAACTGCA
>JAYVYB010000087.1:0-1824 GCA_043784625.1 Methylovirgula sp. | reverse complement strand
TTACGACACCATTTTGCGCGGCGCGACTTTGGTCAATCACAATGGCATCGCCTTAGGCGATATCGGTATCCGAGCCGGGCGCATCGCGCATATGGGCAGCCTTGGCGGCGCTTCGGCGGGCGAAACCATCGATTGCACAGGTCTGCACATTCTCCCCGGCGTCATTGACAGCCAGGTGCATTTCCGCGAACCGGGCGCTGTGCACAAAGAAGACCTCGAGTCGGGCTCCCGCGCGGCGGTTATGGGCGGCGTTACCGCTGTTTTTGAAATGCCAAACACCAATCCGCTCACCATCAGCGCCGAAACTCTGGCAGATAAGGTCAAGCGCGGCACCCGCCGGATGCATTGCGATTTCGCCTTCTGGGTTGGCGGCACCCGCGAAAATGTGCGTGATATTCCAGAGCTTGAGCGCCTACCCGGCGCGGCGGGCATCAAGGTGTTCATGGGCTCGTCCACCGGGTCTTTGCTGGTGGAGGATGACGCTGGCGTTGCTGCTATTTTGGGCCAGACCCGCCGCCGCGCCGCCTTCCATTCCGAGGACGAATATCGCCTTAATGAGCGCAAAAACCTGCGCATCCAAGGCGATGCGCGTTCGCACCCCGTCTGGCGTGATGAAATCGCCGCGCTCACCTGCACACAGCGACTGGTCAAAATCGCGCGGGAGCAGGGCGCCCGCATCCATGTGCTGCATATTTCCACAGCCGAAGAAATGCAGTTTCTCAGCAACCACAAAGACGTTGCCTCCTGCGAGGTGACCCCGCATCATCTCACCCTAAGCGCCGATGATTACGCGCATCTGGGCACGCTGCTGCAAATGAACCCGCCAGTTCGCGACCAGAGCCACCGCGCCGCCATTTGGCAGGGGGTTGCCCAAGGCATTGCCGACATCCTGGGCTCAGACCACGCCCCGCACACTCTGGAAGAAAAGGCCAAAATCTATCCCGACAGCCCTTCCGGCATGACCGGAGTGCAAACTCTGGTGCCGATCATGCTCGACCATGTCAACAATGGCCGCCTAACCCTGCAACGCTTTGTCGATCTCTCCAGCGCCGGCCCGGCCCGGCTGTTCGGTATCGCCAATAAAGGCCGTATGGCCGTAGGCTATGACGCAGACTTTACCCTTGTTGATATGAAGCGCGAGCAGACCATCACCAACGCGTGGATCGCCTCAAAAAGCCAATGGACTCCTTATAATGGCAAAAAGGTCACAGGCTGGCCCATCGGCACCTTTGTGCGCGGCAACCGCGTAATGTGGCAGGGTGAGCTGGTGCAAGGAGCGAACGGCGAGGCGGTAAGGTTCGGCGAGAGCTTGCCACGGGGGTGACCCGCTACTTCTCCCTCTAGGAGAAGATAAGGATAAGAGCTCATAAATCAGACAGACAGGATGCTGTTCGTATCCTGAGTTCTGAAGCGGCCCCGTCATTGCGAGGAGCGAAAGCGACGCGGCAATCCAGAGCTTTTATCCATCGTGCAGATTCCAAAAAAATTATAAATCTGGATCGCTTCACGTCCATCCAATGACAGCTTGAACGCATCCAAAACGGCACGGAAAATGTCAATTTTTACGGCTGAGCATTGCCGTACTGAAACCATGCGGTTCAGTTTTAAATTCTGCAGCTCTCTGTTAAGGCGACCATGCTTTCATAGCTATTTTTACCATCGCCAACAGCTTCATGCGAGAAGCGCCATCCCGCGCCAGAGTCGAAAGACCTTGAATGACGCCAATCACATAGGCTGCCAAAGTCTCAGCGTCAGTGTCACGCGGCAGCGCTCCGGCTTCAATATCATTCTCAATTTTTCGCTGGAGAAGAGCTTCCGTTTCGC
>JAYVYB010000086.1:0-3002 GCA_043784625.1 Methylovirgula sp. | reverse complement strand
GCCCGCGAAGTGCCGCTCACCCTTGTCTGGCCAGCGCCGCGAGACGGAATCGTAACGGAACGTAATATTTCGGAGGGAATGCGCGCCATGCCCGGGGATGCGTTATTTAAAATCGCCGACGTGTCAACGGTTTGGGCCTTAGCCGATGTGGCGGAACGTGATTTGGCTCAGCTTGCTGTTGGTCAGCAGGCGATAGTGCGACCACGAAACAATCAGGGCAGCAGCTTTCAGGGTAAGATCAGTGTCATCTACCCAAGCCTTAATAAAGAAACCCGCACCGCGCGGGTTCGGATTGAACTGGCCAATTCCGACGGCTTGCTCAAACCGGACATGTATCTCGATGTCGAAATCGCTGCTGGCAGCGCTGCTCCAATGTTGGCTGTGCCGGAAAACGCAGTGATTGATAGTGGCGACAAACAAGCCGTTATCCTCGATATGGGAGATGGCAAGTTTCTGCCGCGAGCAGTTAAAACAGGCCAGCGCGGTCAGGGCTTTGTCCAGATTCGCGAGGGCTTAGCGGATGGGGATAAAATTGTAACTTCCGCTAATTTCCTGATCGACGCCGAAAGTAATTTGAAGGCAGCCTTACAGGGCCTGACACCCTTAGCAGAGGCCGCGACCGCAGATATTAAAACAGGAGAGGCAAAATGATTGCGCGCCTGATTTCGTGGTCTGCCCGTAACCTGATGCTGGTTTTGATTGCCACCTTCTTTGCTGTGGCGGGCGGGCTTTATGCCCTTAAACATCTGCCGCTTGATGCCATTCCTGATCTTTCCGATACGCAGGTGATTGTCTACACTGATTATCCCGGGCAGGCACCGCAGGTGGTGGAAGATCAGGTTACCTATCCGCTCACCACGGCCATGCTAACAGTGCCAAAATCAAAAGTGGTGCGCGGATTTTCGTTTTTTGGCGTCTCATTTGTTTACATCATCTTCGAAGATGGCACCGATATTTACTGGGCGCGCAGCCGCGTGCTCGAATATCTCAATGCCGCAGCTAAACGCTTGCCAAGCGGCGTAACACCGACCCTTGGGCCGGATGCAACCGGCGTTGGCTGGGTCTATCAATATGCCGTCACTTCCGCAGAGGCGAACCTCGCGCAAACCCGTTCGACTCAAGACTGGACACTGCGTTATGCTTTGGCGAAAGCTGAAGGTGTTGCCGAAGTTGCGGGCGCGGGCGGCTTCGTCAAGCAATATAATATCGTCGTAAACCCACAGCGTATGCGTGATCTGGGGATAGATCTGGACAAAATCCGCGAAGTGGTGCGCGGCAGCAATGGTGATGTTGGCGGCAGGACTGTCGAATTGACCGAGTTTGAATTCATCGTGCGCGGCAAAGGTTATGTGAAATCTGTTGACGACCTTGAAAAGATCGTCGTCAAGGTCAGCAATGGCACACCTGTATTGCTCAAAGATGTGGCGCGCGTTGAACTTGGCCCGGATGAGCGGCGCGGCATTACCGAGTTAAATGGTGAGGGGGAGGTTGCCAGCGGCATCGCTTTGCAGCGCTCCGGCTCCAACGCGCTGGACGTCATAGACAATGTCAAAAAACGTCTCGCTGAAATCGCGTCGAGCCTTCCCAAGGGGACAAATATCATTCCGGTTTATGACCGCTCGACATTGATTGATTCTGCGATAGAGACCCTGAAAAGCACCTTGTTCGAAGAAAGCGTCGTCGTCGCCTTTGTGTGTATCGTGTTCCTGCTGCATGTGCGCAGTGCGCTTGTCGCGATTTTGATGCTCCCTGTTGGTATTCTTATGGCCTTTGGGGCAATGCGCTATCTTGGGCTTGGTGCAAACATCATGAGCTTAGGGGGTATTGCCATTGCCATCGGCGCGATGGTTGATGCGGCGATTGTGATGATTGAGAATGCCCATAAGCATCTTGAGCGCGCCGCTCCTGATAAATCCCGTGTTGAAATCTTGACGGAGGCGGCGGTTGAGGTTGGCCCAGCACTGTTTTTTAGCCTGCTGATCATTACAGTGTCATTCTTGCCCATCTTCACACTGGAGTCACAAGAAGGCCGCTTGTTTGGGCCGCTGGCTTTCACGAAAACGTTCTCGATGGCAGCGGCAGCAATCCTGTCGATCACATTGGTGCCGGTGCTGATGATCTTGTTCGTGCGCGGCAAAATTGTGCCGGAGCATAAAAACCCCATCAACCGCTTTCTGATCTGGATTTATCGTCCGATCATCAGCGGCGTTTTGCGGGCGCGTGGTTTTACCATTGCTATTGCTTTGGCGGCGCTTGCAGTCACCATCTGGCCTGCCAGCCAATTGGGCAGCGAATTCATGCCAAATCTGAACGAGGGCACGTTGCTTTATATGCCAACGACCTTGCCCGGTCTCTCGGTAACCAAGGCGGCGGAACTCCTGCAAACGCAGGATCGCATCATCAAGAGCTTCCCCGAAGTCGCTAGTGTTTATGGCAAAGCGGGTCGAGCTGACACATCCACCGATCCTGCGCCAACAGAAATGTTCGAAACGGTGGTCAATCTGAAACCCAAGGAACAATGGCGCGCGGGTGTGAGCGTAGAAAGTCTCACCGCAGAAATGGACAAGGCTTTGCAGTTTCCCGGTGTCTCCAATGCTTGGACCATGCCGATCAAGGCGCGCATTGATATGCTAGCAACCGGCATTCGCACGCCGGTTGGTATCAAGGTTCTTGGCACCGACCTTGTCGAGATGGATAGATTGGCAAAGCAAATCGAGACGGTGGTGCGCAATGTTCCAGGCACCACTAGCGCTTATGCCGAACGCGTCATTGGCGGATATTATCTCGACATTGTGCCGGATCGCGATTCCTTGGCGCGCTACGGTCTAATGGTCAGCAATGTGCAAGATACTATAGCAACCGCGCTTGGCGGCGAATCTGTTACCCGCACTGTTGAGGGCCGTGAGCGCTACAGCGTCAATATTCGCTACCCGCGTGATTTGCGCAGTGACCCGCAATCTATCGCGCGTGAGGTGCTGGTATCCTTACCCAATGGCGGCGCG
>JAYVYB010000085.1:0-7912 GCA_043784625.1 Methylovirgula sp. | reverse complement strand
TTTAACCGTGCCAGATAGCTTGGCGGCGGATGCTATGACTTTGTTGCGTCAACGCATTGCTGCAATTGAACAAATAGGCCCCAAATTGGAGGCGGGCGGAGCGGCTTTTGTGCGCTCCGGCCATGGCGGGCTGGATGGTGTGCTGGGCGGGTTCGCGCGGTCTTGTGTGCATGAGATTTTTGGCGAAGCCGCAACCGGCTTTACGCTGGCTTTGGCGGCGCGGCTCACCCGCCATCACTTTGTCTGGATTGCCCAAAACTTTGCCCATCTGGAACAAGGAGAGCCTTATGCGCCGGGTTTGGCGGCTTTCGGCTTAAAGCCAGAGCAGATGCTGCTGATTACCTGCGAGGATACGCTTGGCGTTTTACACGCCGCCGAAGAGGCTTTGAAGGCGCGTGTTTTTGATTGCGTTATTTTGGAGCCTTGGGGCACGGCCAAAGCCCTTGACCTCACCGCTTCGCGCCGTTTGATGCTGGCCGCCGCGCAGGGCCAATCCACTGCACTAATGTTGCGCTCCGGTGCCCATGAGGCGCCAAGCGCGGCTGCTGCCCGCTGGCATATCCGCGCCGCGCCAAGCGTATCGCCATTTGCGGTTGGGTCGGGTTCCGCCGGTTTTCCGGGGTTCCCGCGTTTTGATGTTGAGTTAACCCGCGCCCGCAATGGCCGCTTGGGGCGTTGGCTTATGGAGTGGAATAATCATGAGCGCACATTTGAAACCCCGCTATCTGGCGCTGCATTTTCCTCGCCTGCCGACAGACCGGTTGCAGCGGCTGCGCCGCGCAAGCTCGGATGAAGCCGTCGTCACAATTAACAAATATAAAAGTGCCTGGCGTCTGGCGGCGATAAACAAACATGCGCAAATGCTGGGTTTGCAGCCCGGCCTGCCGCTGGCTGATGCGCGGGCAAGATTTCCGCAGTTGCAGGTGATCGAAGCCGAACCGCAACACGACCATGCGCTGCTGGAAAATATTGCCGACTGGTGTTTACGCTACACGCCGCTGACCGCTTTGAGCGAGTCTGGCGGTATTATGCTGGATATTACCGGCTGCGCTCATTTGTTTGGCGGGGAGGTGGAATTGCGGGCTGACCTCTGCCAGCGCTTAAAGCGGCAGGGCTTGGCCGTGAAAGCTGCGATTGCCAGCACAGTGGGTGTGGCATGGGCGGCAGCGCACCATTCGCGCTATAGTCTTGTGCCGGAAGGACGCGAGGCAGAGTTTTTAAGCGAGCTTCCGCTCGCCGCGCTACGCCTGCCGCAAAACATGCTTGATGCGCTTGAGCGCGTTGGCCTCAGGTCGATTGCTGATGTTCAATCACGCCCGCGTGCGCCCCTCACGGCGCGCTTTGGCCCGGAGCTTCTTACCCGCTTGGGGCAGGCGCTCGGGGAGTTGCAAGAGCCGATTTCGCCGCGCTTGCCCTTGCCGGTCTATAGCGCCGAGCGCCGTTTTGCCGAACCGATATCCCGTGAGGAGGATATTCGCGCGGTATCTCTGTCGCTGATCAATAAGCTGTGCGACGCCTTGCAAAAACAAGGCGAAGGCGCGCTGCATATGCGCCTGACATTGTTTCGGGCTGATGGTGCCGTGAAGGTTTTAGATGCCGCCTTTGGCCGCGCCACCCGTGAGCAGAGGCTGCTGCAAGAGGTGCTGATGCGCCGCTTGGAAGCAATCGCCGATGAATTTGATCCCGGCTTTGGTTTTGATTGTTTGATTGTCAGCATCGGCAAAGCCGGGCGCTGCGACCACAGCGTAAATTCGTTTTTAAATGAGCAAACCGCCCCGGATTTGACGCCTTTCATTGATGCGATGTCGGCCCGGCTTGGTAAAAGCCACATACAACGCTTGATGATGCATGACACCCATGTTCCCGAAGCAGCCCAAGCGCGGGTTGCCGCGCAAGGCATGGTGCAAAGCACCTCGCTGGCGATGGCTTGGAGCGCTTATCTTGTCGAAGAAGGTGAGCCACCAACACGGCCCATCCGGCTGTTTGCCAATCCGGAACCGGTTGAAACCTTGGCCTCTGTGCCGGATGGCCCGCCCATCCGTTTTCGCTGGCGGCGGGTGCTGCATGAGGTTGCCCGCGCCGATGGCCCCGAACGTATTGCCTGTGAATGGTGGCGTGATGAGCAGGGCCAAGCTCTGACTCGGGATTATTACCGCGTTGAAGATAAACAAGGCCGCCGCTTCTGGCTGTTTCGTCACGGACTTTATCAAGAGCACGTGGCTCCGCGCTGGTATATGCACGGGTTGTTCGCATGAGCTATTTTGAGCAAGGTTACTTCGAACTTGGCGTCACCAGCAATTTCTCATTTTTGCGGGGCGCGTCGCGGGCTGAAGAGCTGGCGCATCAGGCCAAAGCTTTGGGGCTGGCCGGGATGGGTGTTGCCGACCATAATTCGTTGGCAGGCATTGTGCGGGCGCATATGGCCGCCAAGCATGAGGGGCTCGCCTTTGCAGTGGGGGTGCGGCTGGTGTTTAGCGACACAACGCCGGACATTCTCGCCTATCCGCAAAACCGTGCCGCCTATGGCGATCTGTGTCGTCTGCTCACCCTTGGCAACCGCCGCGCCGTCAAAGGCGAGTGTCTGCTGACCCGTGAAGACCTGATCAGCCACGCGCATGACCTGAGCTTGATCGTCCTGCCCCCGGCGCGTTTGAACCCGGGTTTTGCCAGAGAATTGCAGATTTTGGCCCAGGCCCTGCCGCAACCGCCATGGCTTGGAGCCTCAATGTTGTTTCGCGGCGATGATCGCAAAAGGCTGCATCGTCTCAGTTCGCTTGGCCTCAAGCTTATTGCCGTAGGGGATGTGCTGTATCATGCCCCCGAGCGCCGCGCCTTGCAGGATGTGATGACCTGCATCAAAGAGCATGTCACTCTCGACAAGGCCGGAAAGCTGCTGCAAGCCAATGCCGAGCGTCATCTCAAAACCGCAGAAGAAATGGTACGGCTGTTTCGTGATTTTCCTGATGCCATCAAACAAACGCTGGTGTTTGCCAAACAGTTGAATTTTTCGCTGGATGAGTTGCGCTATGAATATCCCGACGAAGCCTTGGAGGAAGGGATAAGCCCGCAAGACACGTTGGCAAAACTCACTGCCATGGGTGCCGCAAAGCGCTATCCCGGCGGCGTTCCGCTAAATGTGCAGAAAACAATTCTCCATGAGCTGAGCCTGATCGCCGAACTGGCCTATGCACCGTATTTTCTCACCGTTTATGACATCGTCAAATTTGCCCGCTCGCAAAATATTCTCTGCCAAGGGCGGGGGTCTGCCGCAAATTCCGCCGTGTGTTTTTGCCTTGGCATTACTGAAGTGGACCCGGCGCGCGGCGATTTATTGTTTGAGCGCTTCATTTCACCGGAGCGCAAAGAGCCGCCGGATATTGACGTTGATTTTGAACATGAGCGGCGCGAAGAGGTTATCCAGTATATTTACGGGCGTTATGGCCGCGAGCGGGCGGGGCTGGCCGCAACCGTCATCACCTATCGCTCGCGCAGCGCCATCCGCGAGGTTGGCAAAGTTTTTGGCCTCTCCGAGGATGTTGTCGGCTTATTGGCCAAAAGCAATTGGGGTTCGCGCGCCCGAGGGATCACACAAGAAGAGGCGCGGCGCTCCGGGCTCGACCCTGCCGACGCGCGCCTTTCAAAAGTGCTGGATTTAACATCGCAACTGATCGGGTTCCCGCGGCATTTGTCGCAGCATGTCGGCGGCTTTGTGCTCACACGCGGCCGTCTGGACGAGACCATCCCCATCGGCAATGGTGCCATGCCCGATCGCACCTTTGTTGAGTGGGACAAGGATGATCTCGACAGTCTTGGTATCTTGAAGATCGATATTCTGGCGCTTGGTATGCTGAGCTGCATCCGCAAGGCCTTTGACTTTGTGGCGCACCATTACGGGCAAGCCTACACACTTGCCAGCGTCCCCGCCGAAGACGCCGCCACCTATAAAATGATCCAGCGTGCCGACACATTGGGCGTGTTTCAAATTGAATCCCGGGCGCAAATGACCATGTTGCCACGCCTTAAACCGGCGACCTTTTATGATCTGGTCATTGAAGTGGCGATTGTCCGCCCCGGCCCGATCCAAGGCGACATGGTGCATCCGTATTTACGGCGACGGCAGGGTTTTGAAACGCCGGTCTATCCAGCGCCCGCGCCGGAGTTTGGCCCCGCCAATGAGCTGGAGCAGGTGCTTGGCAAAACGCTCGGCGTGCCGCTGTTTCAAGAACAGGCTATGCGCATCGCTATCGTTGCGGCGGGTTTTAAGCCGGTTGAAGCGGACAATCTCCGCCGCGCTATGGCCACCTTCCGGCGTAACGGCACCATCCATTCCTTCGAGGCCAAAATGGTCAATGGTATGACCAGCCGGGGGTACGCCCTTGACTTTGCACTGCGCTGTTTCAAACAGATTGAGGGCTTTGGCGAATATGGCTTTCCTGAAAGCCATGCCGCCAGTTTTGCGCTGCTGGTTTACGCCTCGTGCTGGCTTAAATGCTATTATCCTGATGCCTTTGCAGCGGCGCTGCTCAATGCGCAGCCGATGGGGTTTTATTCGCCCGCTCAGATTGTTCGCGATGTCCGCGATCACGGCGTGGAAGTGCGCCCGCCGGATATCAATTGTTCGGATTGGGACGCAACATTGCAGCTGCACTCGCCCGCAGCTGCGCGCCTTCACCCCTCGCATATCAGTATGAAGCAGGATATTCGCAGCACCCATGCCATCCGGCTTGGGTTGCGACAGATCAAAGGCCTGCGCGAGGAGGATGCCCAAAAACTGGTGCAGATGCGCAATGCGGGGTATGACTCGCTTCGTGATCTATGGCTGCGCTCCGGTCTGTCGCCCGCTGTTCTGGAACGGCTGGCAGATGCCGACGCTTTTAACTCGATTGGTCTTAACCGCCGCGATGCGCTCTGGGCAGTGCGCGGCCTCAACCGCGCGGGCGACAAGGATGATCTGCCGCTGTTTGCGGCCATGCATTCCCGCGAAATTGAGCCGGAAGCTCTGCTGCCACCCATGCTGCTTGGCGAAAATGTGGTGCAGGATTATCGTCATCTGCACCTGAGCTTAAAGGCGCACCCCTTAAGCTTTATCCGCGCCGATCTGTCCAACATGGGCGTGGTGCGGCACCAACACCTGTCCAACTTGAGCAACAATTGTCATTGCATCATGGCCGGATTGATCATCTGCCGCCAGAGGCCGGGCACGGCAAAGGGCACGATTTTTCTAACTCTTGAAGACGAAACCGGCGTTTCCAATATCATCGTCTGGCCAAAGGTGTTTGAGGCCTTCCGCGCCGTGGTTTTAGGCGCGCGGCTGATCAAAATCACTGGACAGGTGCAATGTGAAAGCGGCGTTATTCACGTTATCGCCCATCATTTAGAAGATATGACGCCGCTGTTGGAAAAGCTGTCACAGCGCGGCAGCGAGCTTGAAGCCCTTGTGCGCGCCGATGAAGTGAAGCGTAATATCAGCGATGACCCGCGCCAGACCAAACGCGCACCTGCCAACCTCGATATCGGAGCCGCCTTGGATGTTCCAGCCCGGGCAACACGGCATATTCCGGCGAAAGTGGGGATGAGAAACAGCGGCAATTATAACCTTAACGTAGTAGATACTAATGGTTGATCATAGCGAAAAAATTTTTGTTAATGGAGTTTGCGTTAGCGATGAAATGTTGCGTCGTGGCCAGTCCGCTATTAATTCAAGGGTTACTGATCTTGATCGCGGGGATGTGATGACTTCCGATGTCGTAAGGGAGGTTCTTTTGGCCGTGTTTGGAACTCATGTTCAAGGCGAAGGATGAAATCCCGCATCCTAGTGCATTGACGTGAAATCGCGTCTAGCCTCTCTAGAGTGAAAGCTTCGGCCATCATTCTTTTACCTTGCTGATCTTTCGACCGATAGGACGCAACGGCAGGAATAGCACCATCAACCAATATCCATTGACCATGAGCTACGGCATTTCTAAGGTTCCGCAAATCGGTTGCGGTCTGCCAAAAAATGCTCGGTAGTTCGGGGGTTGATAGTTTTATATGATGTTTCTCGACTAACTTCTTAGGCAGTTCGAATTTTGGTCTTGCGTCCATTGTTGTTAGAAGGCTACCAAGGTCAAAGGGAAGTCCGCAGAGCGACCAAATTAGAATTTCAGCCGCCGAATCCATTTTCGAAAATTCAATGATTACATCGGCAATGGCAATTTTAATGTCTGGTGGTATTATATCGGAAACGCGCGACATATCGGTCAACGACATATTTTTGACCGACATTTGCATTCCTTCTCTCTGAAAGTTGAGTGATGATTGACGAGAAAAATCCAAAAGATCACTTATCTAGCAGCGCTCATGCTTGGGATAAATTCGAGCATGCGGTTGATGTTGCGGTCAAGAGCGGGCCTAAACATAAGCCGGTTCTGTCGCCAAAAGTGAAAGATCGCCCCGCCATAAAGGCACGCGTCCGTAGGGGAAAGATGGGGGATTAGCCATTTAAGGCTTTGACCCGATTAAAACCCGAATTTTATGTGTTGGTGTCTTTCCTTGTGGGGCGTTATAGGCACCCGCAATATGTTCGTCTGGTTTGAACGTAGGCCATTTCCCAGATGCGATTCCCACCTGATTTAAGGCCAAGACGATTGCATCAGATGCTGCGACAATCTCGGGACCCGCGTCATCCGCAGTTCTCACTAACACCCCCCGCACCCATCCGCTTCCCGGAAATGGTGTAAAAATTGTTGAAGCAGCACCAGCTTTTTCAAAGGATGCGGAAATATCCTGAGCCAGCGGCGCGATGTCTGTTCCGAGATATTCATAGGCTACGATATCAATATCAATGCCGGAAAATCTAGCCATGCCAGATGCTAATACATCAACACCTTGCCCCCCTAAAGTGCGCGGGGCGAGTTTTATCTCTAATTTCAACCGTTCGATTCGCTCATCTTCCGCCGCCTTGTTGGCGAGTGCTGCTTGGGTGTTAGCATTGGCCGTTTCATTTTCAAGGACTGCGGTCTTTTCTTTTGCATAGGCTTGGAAGTGAGCCAGTTGTCGGTCTTTTTCTTCTGAAATTTGAGTTGACGTTTTCCACATTACCCAGCTTGCAGCAACGGTAGTCGCTGTTGAGAGAACTGCGATTGCACCAGCGAGCAAATAAACCCAGTTGGCAACTGAATTTGCCGTTTCTACAGCTAGGCCAAACATGCCATCCTCTTTAATCATTGAAATTATTTCCTGTTTAACAATTTTTTTTGGGTCGATCCCCTTGTTTTTGTTGTTTGGTGTTCTTTGTTTTCGCGCGCAAGCAAAGAGAGTCGTTGGTGCCGATCCTAAATCGTCCTTGTTTCACTAACGCGCCGATAAGTGAGGCGCTTGCCAGTGATTCCAGAGATTGACGCTGAAAAGCGCTCTGCGTCACTGATCTTGCGGGTATTATAGCGGAAGCCAAACTCGACCATGTAGCGATGCAGATGGGCTTCCGAGACATGATGATACGCGCCAATGATGCCGCGCTTCACGATGCGAAAAAAATTTCAGCTGTGTTTATGTGGACGTATGCGCCAAGGCGGGCATACTCATTTTCTGAGTGAGTTACAGTATGGTGGTTGGCAAAAGACGTACCGATTTTTGGGTAAAGGCGACTTTCGTCGGTCATGAGAACCGAAGCCTGGTCGATGTTCTTATCAATGATTGGACGCAAGGTTTTGGCGGTTACGTTCGCTACATGAAATGAGCGCACGTGTCCGTCACGTTCAATCAAAGACAAAACCGCCTTTTTAGGTGCAGGCTTTTTGAAAGCACGGTTCTTAGCCTTGCCACCAATATAGGTTTGTCCGTCGTCGAATGCTTTGGAACAAATCTGGTCTTAAATTAAGCGAGATTTTGGCTCATCGGGTTTGATTATTAGGCCGCGATTTTGCGGTGTTGC
>JAYVYB010000084.1:0-5757 GCA_043784625.1 Methylovirgula sp. | reverse complement strand
TGGCGCACCCGACAGGATTCGAACCTGTGACCCCTGCCTTCGGAGGGCAGTACTCTATCCAGCTGAGCTACGGGTGCAACATTTCCCTAGATATCGCATTGGCCAAATGGGAGCAAGGTTGAAAATGCGTTTTGCGCGCCCTTCGAGCGCAAATGCCGGTGGGCCAGTTACATTGCGTCGGCTTTTCTCAATTCGGGAAACAAAAGAGCCCAAAGTCCGACAATAAGAACGGTTCCGATCCCGCCTATTAGCGCCGCAGGTACCGTGCCAAACAAGGCGGCAGTTATACCCGACTCAAACTCTCCCAGCTGATTTGACGCGCCAATAAACACAAAATTGATTGCGGTGACTCTCCCGCGCATCGCATCTGGCGTCGCCATTTGAACAAGGGTCTGGCGTATTACAACGCTTACCATATCGAAAGCGCCCATCAGCACTAAAGCGAGCACCGAAAGTGGAATTGAGGTTGAAACCGCGAACACAATGGTGGCGACGCCAAAACCAGCCACGCAGGCAAACATTTTTGTCCCGACACCGCGTTTTAGCGGCGTCCGAGTGAGCAAAAGACCTATTGTCGCTGCGCCCAATGCTGGACACCCGCGCAACAGCCCCAATCCGTCCGGCCCAACATGCAAAATGTCGCGCGCATAAATCGGCAACAGCGCGGTCACACCGCCAAGCAGCACCGCAAACAAATCCAGCGAAAGCGCCCCTAGAACCATTTTGTTGGTGAAAATATACCTTACCCCCGCCAACATGCGCTGTGTGGCAGTCAGACCAGCGTCCATGTGTTGGACGATTATTTTGGGCAATCCGGAAATAGCCACGGCAGATGTGGCATAAAGGATGGCAGCAAAGACAAACACAAAATTGCCGATTGCCGCATAAAGCAGCCCGCCCGCTGCTGGACCTGCAATGGTTGCAATCTGAAACGCTGACGAACTGACTGCAATTGCGCGCGAAAACTGCGATTTTTCGACTAAATTTGGCAAAATCGATGAAAGAGCGGGTGCGCTAAAGGCGCGGCAAATGCCAAGGCCCGCCAAACACCCATAAATTGGCCAAATTCCAAGAACGGGAAAGAACGCAAAGCCGAACATCGCCAGCGAACAAATTACCTGTCCGATATTGCATACCCACGCGATCAACTTCCTGTCCTTGCGATCGGCAACATCGCCCGCGACCCCCGCCAACAGCAACATTGGCGCAAATTGCGAAAGTCCGACAAATCCAAGGCTAAGAGCGCTGTTCGTCTCCGAATAGACATACCAGCCGATGGCGATATCCTGCATCTGAGCGGCGAACGACATCAACACGCGCGCAGTCAAAAACCGCATGACCAGAGGTTGACGATAAACCGGGGTTTGAATTTCAGAAATAGCGGACATTAACAACCTTCAAGTGTCCGCGGAACGTTGCGGCACAGCCGTAAAAAAGCAAATATGGATCGACTCGAGTATGACAGCTCCGAACACAATTTCGCACGCAGATTTAGGCGCAAGCCTGCAGTTCGGTGATCTAAAGGAAAAGCTTTGAATATCATATGGGATTTTTTAGCCGGGCTGTCGACCGCAGGCTTATTGTTACCTGAAGCGGTGGCTTACGCTTTGATCGCAGGTGTAACGCCAGCGCACGCAATTGTAGCGGCCCTCTGCGGATTGTCCGTTTATGCGCTCGCAGGGCGTAGCCGTTTTGCCGTCGTTGCACCCACATCGTCGTCCGCCGCGCTGCTGGCCGCCGCCATCGGCTCTCTCGGCTTGCAGGGCACTGAGCCGCGCCTGATGGCCATGTCGGCGCTCGTATTGCTGACTGGATTGATGTTCTTAGGCGTCGCAGCGGCGCGGCTCGGAAATCTTTCAGGCTTCGTGTCCCGCGCTGTCTTGCGCGGTTTTTCTTTCGGTTTGGCGATCACCATCGTCATCAAGCAGGTGCCGCTTATTGTTGGCATAGAGGGCCTCGGTGGTTCCGTGTGGAATGTGCTGTCCGGACTTGCGCAGCATTTTGCTCAGTGGAACCTGATCAGTTTGGCTGTTGGAGCGGGCGGAATGGTGATTTTATTGGCGCTGAAACAGATTCGCGGCGTTCCGGCAGCGTTCATCGTCTTGATCTTGGGCATAGCTGCCTCGATTATTTTCGATCTGTCGCAACATAATGTGCACCTGCTGGGCACACTTCAGTTCGACACAGTGCGCCCTTCCCTGCCTGATTTGCAAAGAACTGAATGGCATAGGTTGCTTGAACTGGCCCCGCCACTGTTTTTAATCGTCTTTGCCGAATCATGGGGCTCAATTCGCAATTTGGCACTGATTCATAACCAACCTGTAGATGCCAACCGGGAACTCGCGGCTCTGGGAGCCGCAAACATCGCTTCGAGCCTGTTTCAGGGCCTTGCAGTTGGAGCAGGATTTTCGGCAAGTTCGGCAAATGAAGCTGCGGGAGCCCGCAGTCGCCTTGCAGGGCTGATGGCGGCGTTGGCTCTGCTAGTTCTCGTGGTTTTTGCCATGCCTTTAATCGCCTATTTACCTGAACCGATCTTGGCGGCAGTGGTTGTTTCAGCGCTTACGCACGCGCTCAATCCTGCGCCATTGCTGCGCCTGTGGAAAATTGACCGCGATCAATATATCGCTCTGGCCGCTGCTCTGGCTGTGCTGGTGTTTGGGGTGCTGGTTGGCATGTTGAGCGCCATCGCTTTATCCCTTTTGGCTCTGGTAAACCGCCTGGCCGCGCCGACGGTTGCCCAGCTCGGCCGGTTAGGAGATAGCCATGATTTTGTCGATATTGCCAGATTTCCGCAAGCCATCCCGGACCCAGACATTTTGATTTTGCGCCCTGCCCAGCCGGTATTTTTTGCCAATGCCGAAGGCATTTTCAACGCCATCCGCGCCAAAGCTTCTGGTACCAAAACACGGGTCATTATCATCAGCTTCGAAGAAAGCTCGGATTTTGACAGCACAGCGCTAGATTGCCTCGCAGAACTTAAAACCCAAATGGACAAAAGCCATATCGAACTTTATTTCGCCCGCGTTCGTTTAAAAATCTGCGAAGCTATGAGCCGGTATGACGGTGGCGCATTGGCAGACCCTGCCCGCCAAACGCAAAGTGTGGCAGATGCCTACCAACAAGCGCAGCAGAGTTTAGCCGTCATGCGCCCCTGATAAACAATGCGATTGTCAGAATAAAACCAATACAAACCACGCCAATACGCAGTTTCTTTTCATCGACGCGCTTCAACATCCAAACGCCAAGTTGCCCGCCAAAAATGGCTCCAAGACCAAGGGCCAGCACCCGCGGCCAATCAAATGCCACAGAATAAAGGAAGATGAGAACAGCGGAGGCGTTCATCACTCCCGCCAAAGCATTTTTGGTGGCTCCGGCGTTGCGCACGGGCAAGCCTGCGGCGGTTAAAGCCGCAAGCATCAAAAAGCCGATTCCACCCCCGAAGTAGCCGCCATAAATCGCAATAAGGAATTGGGCAATTCCGGTTCCAACCAATCCCAAGTCAGCTTTTGGCTTCGCAGGTTTTGGTCCGAAGCTTCCTAAAGCAAACATGCAAGTTGCGAATAAAACCAACCACGGCACTAAGCCTGCAAAAAACTGAGAAGGCGTGTAGAGCAGTAAAATGCCCCCGAGTGCACCGCCGACAATTGAAAGTGCGAACAATACGCGAAACGATAGGCTCTTCGTTCCCGACACCATTGGCGCACCGGCAACACCCGAGAGAACTTGCCCGGGAAAAAGTGCAACGGTCGACACAATATTTGCTGTTCGGGCGTCAAGACCCGACAATATGAGCGCTGGCAGTGTGACAAAAGAACCGCCGCCGGCAAGCGCGTTTTGGGCACCCGCCCATAGACCGGCGAAAAACAACAAGGTCAGGATAAGCATGCTTGTCTATGGCACATGCCGGCGCATTTGGACAAGAAGCATGTTGATAAACCGTGCTTGGCAAGCAGCAATTTTGCGGGCAACCTTAACCTTATTTTTGCAACTCAGGAAACTTGGATGTCCATGTTTTTACCTATGACAGTTCACAACGCCGCCGGAAAAGCTCCGCTGTTGCTTATTTGCGAACATGCCTCGAATTTCATTCCTTCAGAATATGCACAGCTTGGGTTGGCTGGTGCAGATCTTTCGCGCCACATCGCTTATGACCCCGGCGCTCTTGAAGTGGCCAAGGGCATTTCGCGCATTCTGGACGCGCCGCTGATTTATGCCAATATCTCCCGCCTCGTCATTGATCTTAACCGAAACCCGGGTGACTTCGACTCGCTTCCTGAAACCGCAGAACTAACCGTTGTTCCCGGCAATCAAAATCTTGACCAGACGCAGCGTGATGCCAGAGCGCATGCTTATTATCACCCATTCCATGCAGCGCTAAGCGACCTGATCGCGGCGCGCAGAGACCTTAAAGCATTGATTTCAGTGCATAGTTTCACGCGCGTTTTCAAGTCAGTTCAACGTCCTTGGCACATCGGCATTATCCATGATGAGGACGAAGCGCTGGCGCGCGAAATGCTGCGCGAAACCTTGAGCGAGGCAGGCATTATCGGAGAGCTGAACGTGCCATACGCCCCATCTGATCGGGTTTTTCATACTTTGGCACGTCACAAGCGCGATAAGCGACACGGCATGTCGCTCCAAACGGCCATGATTGAAATCCGCAATGATCTTATAAATGAACCAATCGGTCAGGAATTATGGTCTGGACGACTAGCGCAGGCAATTTCTAAAGCGCTACACTCTGTTTCATGATTTGAAAAATGGACCAAGCTTCCGGAGGCTCGCAATGCCCAATTCCCGACCAATAACAGCGCAACAGGCGATCGACTCTATCCGTGCGTCCGGGGCGCAGCACGTTAAAGTGGGTGTTTTCGATATCGACGGCGTTTTTCGCGGAAAATATCTTGCCCTCGACAAGTTTGAAAGTTCCATGAAATCTGGATTTGGCTTTTGTGATGTGGTCATTGGTTGGGACTCGAATGATCAACTGTATGACAATGTCACGCTCACAGGCTGGCACACGGCCTACCCTGATGCCGGAGCGCGATTGGTGCCGGAATCCATGCGCACCATACCCTATGAAGACAATATACCACTCTTCATCGGTGAATTTACCGGCCACGCTGCACACGCCTGCCCGCGCGGATTGTTGAAAAGGGTGTTGCAGCGCGCCGACGATATGGGATTTTCCATCAAGTCCGCAGCTGAATTCGAGTTTTTCGTGTTTGACGAAACGCCTGAATCCGTGCGGGAAAAAAACTACCATAACCTCAAACCGCTCACGCCGGGGTTTTACGGGTATTCGATGCTGAGATCCGGCGTGCATTCCGAAATTTATCACGAAATGATGAATTTTTTCAGGGACTTCGATTGTGAGATTGAAGGGTTACATACGGAAACAGGCCCAGGGGTTTTGGAGGCGGCGATCAAGGTTGACGATGCAATGCGGTCGGCTGACAAGGCAGCATTATTCAAAACCTTCACCAAAATTCTGTTCCAACGCCAGGGCTTGATGGCAACCTTTATGGCTAAATGGTCAAAAGACTGGCCGGGACAATCCGGGCATTTGCACGTATCTTTGAACGACAAAATCACTGGCAAAAGCGTATTTCACGATGCTGGCAAAGAGCATCATATGTCTGACCAGATGCGTTGGTTTATTGGCGGACAGCAGGCGCTTTTGCCGGAATTCTTGTCAATGATAGCCTGCACTGTGAACTCTTACACGCGGCTTATTCCCGGCTTTTGGGCTCCTAC
>JAYVYB010000083.1:0-3227 GCA_043784625.1 Methylovirgula sp. | reverse complement strand
ACGGCCCAACACGGGCATCGGCGGCATGACACCCGCCCAGAAACTGAAATTGGCTGCGTAAATTCTAACAGCGAACCCCGTTAAAAATGGGCGGATTACCCATGGTGGCCATTTGATTCAAATACCACATGAAAATAGCTAAGCAACGTGATTTTGAGTTTATCCCCGTTATTCAACAGACTGAATTGCAGTGCATTGACTTATGATTTTTGTTCTTGGTGTGTTTGCTACCTAATGCCGCATTTTCGCACCCAGGCCTTGCGCGACATTGGCGGATGGGACGCGTGGAACGTAACCGAAGACGCTGATCTCGGGTTCCGGCTTTGCCGCAATAAATACCGCATTGATACGATCAACTCGTCCACAACCGAAGAAGCGCCAACACATCTGCGGGCGTGGATGGGACAGCGCAAACGTTGGTTAAAAGGCTGGATGCAAACGCTGATCGTCCACACGCGAAATCCCTCCACGCTGTTTCAGGAAATCGGTGTGCGGCAAAGTATCGGCCTGTTGGCCACCCTGTTCGGCACTGTGGTCGGAGCCTTGGCCGCCCCGGCCTATATGATCTTTTTGCTCAAACTTTTTATATTTGGCATCGGGTCTGAAATGCAAAATACCATGTCAACCATCATCCTGAGTTTCGGTATTTTGGTCTGCGCCATCGGGCTATGTTCGATGCTGTGGGCCGCCATGCTCGGGCTGGCCAGACGCGACCGTCTGGACCAGATTTTGTGGATATTCACCCTGCCATTTTACTATGTTCTGGTCTCGGTGGCCGCGTGGCTCGCCCTGATCGAGCTTATCCGCAATCCCTATTTCTGGTTCAAAACCGAACATGGCCTGTCCCGAAGCATGCCCAAACTGCATCACATTTTGCCCGATCCAGGCTGACGGGAAAATACCTGACAGCATCTAGGCGTGATTTTGAGCCCGTAACTCGGTGAGTGCGCTCTGAATTTCACTTTGCTGACGTTCAAGGTGCTCGATTTGTGCGTGAATTTGTTGTTTGCTCAATTTCAATTCAGCAACTTCAGTCGAGTTATCAGCCACATCACCGACCATATCGCGGATTTCGCTTAGTGTGAAACCAAGCTGCTTGCCTTTCAAGATAACTTGCAGGCGGGTGCGGTCGCGGCCGTCATAGAGCCGCAATAGCCCCTCCCGGATGGGGCTCAACAAACCGCGATCCTCGTAAAAGCGCAAACTCCGCAACGTCACGCCAAATTCGCGCGCGAGGTCACCAATTGTGAAATATCGCGCGCTTTGGCTGCGGATACGGTCGTTTGAAGCTGTGGAACTATAATTTTGGCGTGTCGACATCGGAAACTTCCCCTCTCGCGATGATGTTGACCCTGTTGCTGTTGAATAATACCAACCGAATCAGAAGTACAACTTTTAATTGCAATTACTCTGCGTCACAATTATTCTTAAATTGGTAGGAAACGCAATCAAAAGTTGTAAAATAATTTTCGAGTTGTAAATTTCGCGCCCGGGCAAAATTGTGCCAAAATTAACCATCCTTAACGCAATGTTTACCATCCTTGCAGAATGTTGAATTGTGCGGACAAATCAGAGGATGAAGTGATTCTTTTCATGCTGCCGATGGGTCTGGATTTAAATTTTACAAATGGCGGTATATCCGCATCGGGCTGAACCATGATCAAAGGTCACAATCGTATGTCACAGCGTCAGGAATTTGATGCACGCCGACCTGACGCAGAGGATTTTGATGCAACCGATGCAGCGCGGCGGGCCGCGCGCCAGGCCGGAATGTCGTTGAGCAGCTGGATGAACCAGGTTGTATCCGACAAAGCCGTCAAGTTGGGCATTTACGAAGATGACATGGATGAAGACGAGCGTATGGACGCGATCGTCGAGAAGCTTACGCGCCTGAACCTTCGCAATGGCCGCTCCATGGCGCGTATGGCGGACCGCGAACCTGCGGCCCACACTGCCGCGCCGCGCCGCGCCCTAAGCCGCGCCGCCGCACCGGAATTTAGCCGGGTGCTTGAACGGTTGGAATCGATGGAATCGCGGCTTGCTGTTCAAGTACCGGACAATGAGCTGGTATTGCAAAATGCATTGGAGCGCATTGAACAACGCATTGATCAGCTTGATTCGGGCACACGCCGTCCAGATCCGGCGCAAGCCGCAACGCGTTCGCGCACTGATACACCAAACAGCGCGTTTGCCACCATTGAGGCCAAGTTGGAGGCGCTAAACGCCAGCCTTGATCGAAGCTCGAACCTGCAAAGCAACCGCCACAGCGAACCTGCTTTCACGGCCACGCGCCGCTTTGAAGCGCCGCGCAAGGCCGTTCCGGTCGCTGTTGCGCCATCGGTTGAAGACACCGCCGCGCGCCGGTTTACAGAGCACGAAACCAAGGCCTTTGATGGCCTCCATGCCGAAATAGCCAAGCTGGCTGCGCAGATGCATGAGTTGAGACGTCCGCAGCCGGTGGCGGAGATCGCCAATTTGCAGCAGGACCTTGCCAATATGGCCAAGGTTTTGGCGGACTTGGCACCACGCCACGCGATTGCTTCGCTTGAACATCGCATCGATGACCTGATCGATACTATGCGGCATAACAACAGCGAAGCTTTGCACAACGGCCTGTTGGGTCCCATCAATGATTTGACATCCGAGCTGCGCCAGATGGTCAGCGAGGCTGATCCGCGCGGGCACATTTCCACACTCGAACAAGAGGTCCGCCATCTGTCACGCAAAGTCGCAGACATGGAGACTGCCGGTTTTGATCACGTGGCTTTTGCCGATTTGCAGGGTCAGACCGCCGAGATGCGGCAATTGCTGCAAAAGACATTAGCGCGTCCGCAATCTTTTGAAGCGCTGGAGCGGCAAATTGCGTTCCTGACCGATAAAATTGAGCACATGTCGGCGCCCGGCGCATCGCATTCGTCTGCGGCGGAAATTGCTGCTGCCATCGACGATATCCGCACCATGGTTGACCGCAAACTGGGCGCAAACCCGTTGGGCGCTGTCGAACGGCAGATAGCGTTTTTGACCGATAAAATTGATCATCTTGGCACCCGCCAGGGCGGCGAACCGGCGCGCGGTGGCAATTCGGATGAGATTGTCGCAGCTATCGATGAAATGCGGTCGCTCCTCGATACAAAACCCGGCTCGCAACATATTCAGGCGCTCGAACATCAGCTTCATGCGCTATCGAGCCGCATCGATATGGCGTTGGCGCAAGAACCAGCGGTGGC
>JAYVYB010000082.1:0-5690 GCA_043784625.1 Methylovirgula sp. | reverse complement strand
ATTTCAATGCAATGTCGCCAATCCTGGCGGCAGCATAAATGAGGCAGAATTCCACTTACGAATAGCCCCGAAGTTGTTCAGATAAACCGAGCCACCTCTGATATCCATAGTCGTCATCGAAGCTGAAATATTACAGGCTTGAGAATTTCGCACAAACGGCAACTTGCCCCGACACTAACAAATTTTAGTGAAGTATAATTACGATCAAGTGCATATTGAAAGCAATCCAATGACTGAACCGCCGATCGGAAACGACCAGAAACTCCCAAAGCATATTGAAGATGCGATCAGTGCTATGGCCAAGCTTCACTCCGATCACCAACCTAAACCTGGGACGTTGCAGCGTTGGGTCGAGAACACCACAGCTTTGCTTGGGAGGCCGACGTTTACGCTCATTCTTACCGGTGCAGTTTTGGCTTGGATCACCGTCAATTTAACGTTGCAAACCTTCGGGCAACACGCGCCGGATCCGCCGCCTTTTGCACTCATGTCAAGCTTGGTTAGTCTGGCAGCACTTTACTTGGCCGGACTTATTTTGGCCACGCAGCGTCGCGAGTTTCAATCGACCACCCGCCGGGAACAGCTGACCTTAGAATTGTCTATCCGGACAGAACAAAAAGTGGCGAAGCTGATCGAATTGATAGAACAGTTACGCCAAGACCATCCTGATATCGCCGACAGAATCGATAAAGATGCACTGGAAATGGCGACCTCAGTTGATTTGCACGATGTTCTGGACGCAATCAAGACAAGCCATGAGGAAAGCGATGAATAGCAAGTCCAGAGAAAAGGTCTGGAACGCTTTAATACCTGTGGTCTATCCCGGATTTTTAGTAATCAGTCAGACGCACCCGTCGAATAGACTGTTGCTTATTTCCCAGCGCGCAAGTTGCGCGTTGCGCTTTCTTTAGAAAGGGCGGTTTGACCCAACACGGCAAAAAGAGTTGCGGCTATGGCATCGGCTAACACGAGTGCGATGTAAATCGACGGATGGTCGAGCGTTTCGGAAGCAGGATCGAAAACGCCTTCAAGAAAGCATACGAATATCTAAGCCCCACCAAGGCCGATCAGTGCACTGGCAACTATCCCTAAGCCGAGCATAATCAAAGACTCGCCCCAGAGGAGTGCCCGAACATCATTGCGATGCGCCAAGTGACAGGAAAATGGGATCGGTGCGGGCGCGTTCGTTTTGCCCCAGCCTCTGCGTCAGCCCCTTCGCCTCGGGGATGCAAACGGAGCCGAAGTCCAGCTCGATAGTCCGGACCTCGCCAAGGTCAACCGCTGTCAAACTCGATTGAAAAAGTTGCGAAGCCTGCGAGATATAGGTGAGGCCCAACATCAGGCAATTTACACCGTTCCATCATCCTGATGGACTTAAGGTTCACGGACGAGGTATATCCCATGTCAAAATATTCGTTCCCCTCCGCATGCGCAATCATTCTTTTTTAAGGTCAGACGGAAATGCAAATGATTCTGTAAATCATTTGCCCATCGCACGTTCTCAAGGGCGAGATCAGCCACAGCCTCTTTTAAGGGGCACAGGCTTCTCGGCGCAGATCCTTGGCCTTATTCATTCGGCGTGGCGACCCTGGCATTGGCTCTAACGAGACGACCCTCGCCAGTTTCCAGAAACTCTTTGAACGGCCAGTAATATCAGCTTTGCGTACTGCGGATTTGCTGGTGAAGCTTGAGCTATACTTTCTTCGAAGCGCAAGCATTTGAGCACAATTCTGATTTTATCTACGGCTGAATACTGCTTGCGCGTAGCGAGGCGAACGTCTTTTACGACTTACTCGTCCAGTCCTTTTATAGCGGATATCTTCGTTCTCATAGCTTGTCCTTTGGGGAACAGATGAGAACGAAAATTACTCGGTTAGGAAAGGTACCGAATTTGTGCCAGTGGCGATGACGCCGAACACGCCAAACACCACTTATCACTTTTGCAGCCGATTATTTCCCGGCTTGAGGGCCGTCAATCAATGGCGTGATGCGCCTTATCACGACCCGGCGGTTCTCACGGGACGCTTCTTGTGTGTTGATTTTTAAGAATTGCTTCCCATAGCCCTGGCTCGTGAGATTCTCTGGTGGGACCGCAAAATTTTTGGTCAACAGTGTTGCGACAGACTCAGCGCGGCGATCTGACAGAGACAGGTTGTCCACCTCCGAACCGACCGCATCAGTATACCCTTCAACCAAAAACACTTCGGTGGGGTTTTTCTTGATGGCCTGCAACAACGCTTTAGAAATGTTTGAAAGTTGCCCGACCTGATCGGTCGCAACAGTCCACGAGGCGGTATCGAAATTTATCGTGTTAAGTTGGACAGATCGCATGTGATTGCGAAGGTCAGGGCTTAAACGCACTTCGTCCAGAGTGTATCGACGCGGCAAAGTTGTGACTGGCGGAGCTATCAGAGTTTCGTACAATACCTCCTCTGGCACGCTGTCTGCATCAACTATGTATCGGTCAAGTGAGATAGTTAAAGTTGGCAACGATAGTTCGATGATATTTTCACGATAGCTCCGCTCAGGACCCGAATAGGAATTGTCAATTAAGACGAGCTCGCGGCCATCTCGAATGTGCCTAACGCGCCTAATCAGTCGGCCATTGAGGTCGGTAATCGTAATAATTTGATCGCCATCCGCACGATACAATACAGTGACAAGAGTTTCACCCTGCCGAACCGTCTGAACGTTTTCCCCAACGTCACGGAAACGAAGTGTCTCGTCATGGCGAACAATATATTGGTCGTCTTGCTGAATAATGGTCCGACCTGGTTCACGATATAAAGTAAAGCCATCTCCATTGAATTGTTGACGCTGGCTCTGGACGTCCGAATATTGCTGAACTGCAGTACCGGCGACAAAACCGCCAATCAAACCAACGCTCACGCCGATCGCGGCTGCAGCAGACGGTGTAATACCGCCGCTTTGTGAAGTCGCCGCTGCGGGTGGATTTGTACTGCCAGCCGCAGGCGCCTCAGCAGGTGCAGTTTGGGGAGCCGGAGCACCCGGCTGAGCAATTGGAGCAGGCGCGGTTGGCTTAATCGCTGCAGGTGCGTTCTGTGGAGCCGGATTGGTTGGTGCTAAATCAGACGGTGCAGCCGGTTTTACCGCCGCAGGTGGGTTGGACGGCGCTGCGACTGGAGGCTGCGTGGGCGCAGCAGGTTTCGCGACTTCTGGCGCTGGTTGAGCAGTGGGAGCGACAGGTGCGGCACCAGCCGGTAGAACAGGCTTCACCACTGCAGGTCCGTTCTGCGGAGCTGGGGCAGGAACTGGCAAAGCATTTGTCGACGGTACAGGGGGCTTTACTGGTGCAGGCGCATTTTGTGGAGCGGCAGTAGGAACTGGCAAAGCGTTTGAAGACGGTACAGCAGGCTTTACGGCTGTCGGTGCGCCCGGCGGAGTTGGCACAACCGGTGGGTTCGAAGGCATAGCCGGCTTAACAACTGCGGGCGCATTTTCCGGAGTTGGAGATAGTGGTGCAACCGAAGGTGCTCCAGGTTTAACCACTGTGGGCGCAGGCTCAACGGGTTTGTTCGGCGCTGGCGCATTTTGCGGGGCCGGCCCAGCTGGGGGAGTTGCTGCGGGTTCTTTTGGTTTCGGCGCAGCTGCAGGCTTAGGGGGCAAGACTCCCTGGCGTTTCAAGCGCAAAATTTCTTCCTCGTCGGGTGCAGGGGCCTCGGTTTGCGCCAAGAGCAATTCTTTTCTAGGCAATTCTCCCGCTATAGATGCGGACTGACCCATAACGAGCGAAGGCAGGATCGACCCGGCCAATAGCAAATCTTTAATTTTACCCATTATACTTCTCCAATGCATTTAGAGCTCATCGAGCGCAAATCTCGCAGCAGCGCCATCTGTAATAAGTTGAGCAATTTAACCACCTGAATAATGACAGCTGAGGAAATAGCTTTCCGAATTTTGAAACTCCTAGAATGCCAATTCGTTCCGTAATGAAATTGTAGATGATGGTCTCGAGGACTTAGTAACTGGCTAGTGCCCTCGGAGAAGTCTGCCAAGATCATCGTTGCGCTGACATTTTACTTTCAACATACACTTTTTAGATCCTAGCTTGGTCGACGCTTCACACATGTGTCCGCGTGATGAAGCGAGCAGGCCTCATGTGAATCTGTTTTTTAGGATGACAATGGGACCGATTTCCGGGACCGATCAGAAGATGGGGAAAGTACGGGCGTCGATCCTGTTAACACTGGGTGTGTACTGATCGAGGTCTAATTCATTCTCGCAGTTTAAAAGCTGTGCGTAATCGACCCGCTGTGTCCCCCAATTTGACGAACGCGATGGTGCCTTTGCCCCGGGGAAGTAGCTGCAGAAACGAATTGAGAGCTCAATACTGTAAAACAGCGTGCAAAACTTTCCAGATTGTCAGGGTAAACAGCGTCCAATAGTTTCCACACTGGATATGCAGGGATCCGGCTTTTGAGCCGAAGAATCTGGTGTGTTATGCATGGAAGTCATTGCCTAAATCCGCCTTCACCATCTGGTTAGCAAGGAGAGTATAAGCTCCATTGCGCGCGACTTGAAGCTCTTCCGTCCGAGAGTGCGCAAGGATCTGCAAACCGTGTCTGAAGCGGTCTACATCCGCCAAAATCAGCCATCTCCTAGGTTGGGTGCGCATTTCGGAAGAACGGGACAGCGATTTCGCTAAATCGCGGACAGTCGTTTGGTAATCCCCCCTGTAAATAAAGGGCTTCAAAAGCCCAGAATCACGATCACCATGATCAGTTCGATCAATGTAAAACCAGTTTGCTTATTCATTTGTTAAATCTCCTATTTAAGGCCGCAGCCTTGATTATTGAAGCACTTTCATTTTGCCCGTTAAGCCCTTGCCGCAGCAAGATTTTATCAGACAGAGCGCACTTTATGCAAAGCCTGATTTAAATGCAACAACTATCTGCTTCAACCGATGAATGGCACTTATTTAACCGATGAGCGGCGATGGGCTGCCCTCGCTCCCGCACCGGACGGCTCCGCCGCACCGCACCAAAGGCAGGCAATCTGCTACTTCGCTAAGCTCGTGCAGAATTGACACTGTCGCGAGGGTTACACCAACCAGCGGAACATGACGAAAAACAGGTAAATGCTGGCGAGCAACAGCAGCCAGCCCACCCGTTGCGCGTGGCGCGCAACAAAAAGATCCACCTGGCCATGCGGCACTTCCAGCACTTTGGTGGCGCGGCGCGACGACACCCACTGGTTTGATTCTTCCTCGATGCCGCGCAACTGGCTGGGACGCAACCACAAAAACAGTCCAACAATCAGCGCGACCGCACCCCCGACCAGCGAAGCCAGCACCAATGCATCAAGCAGGCCATCCAGCAGTTGTGCCGGAAGCTTCCCGCCCAGGCGTTGCAGCGCGTACGCCTTGTCAAACAGCATGCCGAAATAAATGAGGATATAGGTCGCCCCGGCCACGATGATGGCCCCGATTGCACGATGGCGATAATAGAACCAGTGCTCGATGCTGATACTGCGATCCAGCCAGCGGTTGATATGCCGGGTCGAAACCCAGCGATTCGCCACACGATTGAGCCGCTCCACGATTCGCGGTTTGAAGATAAGCAGCAAGCCCAGCAAGATGCCGAGCACGGCGCCCAACAGCAGGAATATCGCCAGGTCATGCCACAGGAAAATTTTAACGGGTTCAGAGAGTACGATGATGGGATGGTCAG
>JAYVYB010000081.1:0-4351 GCA_043784625.1 Methylovirgula sp. | reverse complement strand
GTTTTGCTGTGCTGCGTTTCTTCAAATCTGGATTGACACATGTTCGGCAAGACCTATCAGGCCAATGCTGCCACCGTGGACAAAAAGTGGATTTTGATTGATGCGAAGGGCCTCGTCGTTGGCCGCCTCGCAACCATCATCGCCATGCGTCTGCGCGGCAAGCACAAACCAACCTTCACCCCTCACGTTGATTGCGGCGACGCTATTGTTGTTATCAATGCCGAGCACGTTGTTTTCACCGGTAAGAAGAAAGACAAAAAAGTCTATCATCACCACACCGGTTACATCGGCGGCATCAAAGAGCGTTCAGCCAAGTTCATTCTGGAAGGTCGCTTTCCTGAGCGCATTCTCGAAAAGGCTGTCCAGCGCATGATGGCGCGCGGACCTCTTGGCCGTGAGCAGCTTTCCAACCTTCGCGTTTACAAAGGCGCGGAACACCCACATGTCGCACAGCAGCCGGTACTTCTGGATGTTGCCGCAATGAGCCCGAAGAATTCGGTGCAAAACGTTAAGCGGAGCGCCTGATCATGGCTGAAACAATTTCTTCACTCGCAGATTTGAAATCTGCAACTTCCGAACCTCAGGCTTCCGCACCTGTTCATGTGCAAAAGCTCGACAAGCTCGGCCGTGCATATGCCACCGGCAAGCGCAAAAACGCTGTTGCCCGTGTCTGGCTTAAGCGTGGAACCGGCAAAATCACCGTTAACACCCGCGCGCTCGATGTTTACTTCGCCCGCCCTGTGTTGCGCATGTTGCTCAATCAGCCTCTCGTAGTTGCCAAGCGTCAAACACAATATGACGTCATGGTCACTTGCGCTGGCGGCGGCCTTTCCGGTCAAGCCGGTGCTGTTCGCCACGGCATTGCCAAAGCTCTCACTTACTTTGAACCCGAGCTGCGCTTGGTGTTGAAGCCAGAAGGCTTCCTCACCCGCGATCCGCGCGTTGTAGAACGTAAGAAGTTTGGTAAGAAGAAGGCGCGCCGGAGCTTCCAGTTCTCCAAGCGTTAATCCACAGTTCAGGTGGCAAAAAATTTACCGCGCAGATCACTCTGCGCGGTTTTTTATTATGCTTGGCAGATCACTCTGCGCGGGCTTTTTACAATACGTGGCAGTTCACTCTGCGAGATATTGAAAAAAATTTCCCGAATGAGCGTGTCACCCGGAAAATCGAAACTTTGGATCGGCTGGCTTTACTTTGCTGGCCCTACTTGGCAGGCATAACCTGGCCGCGCACTTCGCCGCCCTTGTTGGCCTCAGTATGCACATTGAAATACAGCTTGCCGGACATCAAATCGCCTGCCTGCATTTCGGTGAGAACAGCCGAACCTTCAAACGGGCTCTTGATGTTTGGCACCGGCACTTCAACGCCAGCCGCTTTGCCCATTTCTGCCGGGCCGTGGAAATGTGCCGCAGTGGCCGGGCCGGTCAGGCCGTCATAGCTGCCTTTCCATGACAGTGTTTTCGTGGCGCTGTCGTAGGTGATCATCACGGTGCCGGTACCCTTCGATACAGTTGGCGGGGTTTCTTGCGCCGCTGTGAGGTCAGCCTTAAACATCGACATATCGGCAAATGCCGGCATCGTGGACAGCAGCATTGCACTTGCGAGCGCAACTGCGCCGATTTTTTTAGAAATTTGCATGGTCGGTTCCCTCTCGAATGACTGGACTAAAAGCCAGCGCTTAGCGGAAACGTGGCAAGACAGAGAATGTTCCGTCCGCTTGGCGAAGGCCACGCCATGTTCCCCTAGATAAGATAGACCTCTCAACCGTGTCGACAATAGGGTGAAATCGCTCAGTGTCGGTTTTTGCCAAGTCTGTCAAAAAAATCCTCATTTAGAGGGTTCTCTATGCAAGCATTTTCTCATAAACAACAGTCGAGTAAGGTTGAGAGCACCAAGTTGAGATCACAATGACCAAACAGATTTTCATCGACGGCGAAGCAGGCACCACAGGCTTGGGCATTCGTGAGCGTTTAAGCGGCATGGATGGCGTGGCTTTACGCAGCCTTCCGCACGAATCACGCAAAGATCCCGTGGCCAAAGCCGCGCTGTTGCGCGAGGTGGATTTGGTCATTCTTTGCCTGCCGGATGATGCCTCAAAAGAAACCGTCGCTTTGGCGGATCAGCTTGGCGGTGCCGCGCCAAAAATCCTCGACGCGTCAACGGCGCATCGCACAGCCGCAGGGTGGGTCTATGGCTTCGCTGAACTTTGTGCGGGGCAGGGGCAGAAGATTGCCGGAGCAATGCGGGTTTCCAATCCGGGCTGCTACGCCACGGGCGCAATCGCTTTGCTGCGTCCGCTCATCGATTCGGGGTTAATCCCCCAGAATTACCCTCTGTCGATTAACGCGATTTCCGGCTACACCGGCGGTGGCAAAACCATGATCGCTGATTATGAAGCGCATCGGGCTCCAAATTTTGAGCTTTACGGACTTGGGTTTAACCACAAACATATCCCCGAGGTGATGCAGCATTCCAATCTGCTTCAGCGCCCGATTCTCATTCCGTCCGTTGGCAATTTTGCCCAAGGGATGTTGGTTTCCATTCCGCTGTTTCTGAATCACCTTCCGGGCCAGCCATCGGCTGCCGCGCTTGAAGCGGCGCTGGCTGCACATTATGCGGGAAGTGATTTTGTCTCCGTCGTGCCTGTATCTGGCGTCACGCGTATTGAAGCGGAAAGCCTGAACAACACCAACAAAATGGAACTTCGGGTTTTTCAAGACGAGGCGCTGCGTCAGGCTGTTTTGGTTGCCAAGCTCGACAATTTGGGCAAAGGTGCTTCAGGTGCTGCCGTGCAAAACCTGAAGCTGATGCTTGGGCTCTAAAGTGTCCCTCTTTTGCCTAATCCGTTGATCGGACTGCGTGTAAGGATTATTTGCGGGTCCATGTTTGTGATTTGCAAATGATGCCCAAAACGCAGCCTTTGACTTCAGCGTGGTTGTCGTCTGTTAGCTTGAAGTGCGCGGAGTAGGTCTTGCCATCTTCGGCATTGTATATCTTGCCGCTGTAGCTATCGCCGTCCGGTGCCATGCTCAGCAAAATCGGCACACCCATCATCGGGCGGCTGCGCTTGGCTTCGCTTTCGTTGTGATAATCGGTTTTGGGCTTGCCGTTCTCGTCGTTTGGCTCCGCCAACCACACAACATTGCCACAAATTGCTGCGCCGCAATGGCTGACCCGCACATGAGACTTGCCAGCGCCAGTCACCCAAGTGCCATCCGGCTCTGCCGCCGAAGCTGAACCCGGTACAAATGCCAAGCCGCAACTTGCCACAAGTCCAAAAGCAGCTGCCAATCCATATTTTGAAAACAATTTTGTCATATAAATTTCCTCCGGTGTGGTCTTGGCTTTCAGGTCATCTCGCGATGCCAACGCCCGCCTTGTTATTGGTCTATATGTAAACAGTTTTTTAAAGTCCGTAAAGGCCAGCAAATCAGCCCGTAACACGCGCGTAAATGCTTGCATTGCGAGAGCGCTTGAGGCATATCAACCCCGTCGCAACGCTATGTTTTCAAACATTCTGTTCGCGCAGCGGAGACGTGGCCGAGAGGCTGAAGGCACTCGTTTGCTAAATGAGCATACCTAGAAATGGGTATCAAGGGTTCGAATCCCTTCGTCTCCGCCAAATCACTGTTTACAGCCATTCGTCACTGTTCGCGGTTGTCCCAAAAAACCTTGCAAAATCAATGATATTCGCCTAATTCTATTCGCAGGCGTTCACAGCCATTCGCGCCAAGCCAATTTTTTTGGTGGGGTGAGCGGTGGGGTGACTTGATAAGATGGCAGGGTTTGCGATGGCTGGAAAACTGACCGACCGCTTTATTTCGACCCTAAAAGAGGCTGCAAGGCACTCTGACGGTGCAAATCTCTATCTAAATGTGTCGCCAACGCTCAAAAAAACGTGGCTCTACATGTTCCGTTTCAATGGCAAGCGCCGGGAAATGAGCATGGGCGAATATCCGCACGTCACTCTAGCACAAGCCCGACGCAAGGCTTTTGAGGCACGAGACCAGATAAAGGCGGGTATAGATCCTCTGGAGGAGCGCAAAGGCGCTGGTGGGGTAACTGGCGAAATTGGTGGGGTGACTTTCAAGAAATTTGCCGACGACTATCTGGCAGGTAAGAAAGATGGCTTCCGCAATGCCAAGCATTTTGCGCAATGGCAGATGACAATTGACACCTATGCCAAGCCCTTGCACGATATGACGGTGGATGCGGTTAAGACCGAAAACATTTTGGCAGTGCTGAAACCCATTTGGCTCAAAATTCCAGAAACCGCCTCTCGCCTTCGTGGCCGCATTGAAATGATTTTGAACGCGGCGCAATCGCTGGGATTGATTGCGGAGGAAAAATC
>JAYVYB010000080.1:0-1805 GCA_043784625.1 Methylovirgula sp. | reverse complement strand
CTGCGCGCGCCAACCCAGCTCTGTTTCAAGTTTGGTCGCATCAATCGCATAGCGTTGGTCATGACCGGGGCGGTCTGCCACGTGGCGAATAAGCTCCGCACGCGGCGCATTGGACGGCACTTTTTCATCCAGCAGGTTGCAGATCGACTTAACAATCTCGATGTTGCGCCGCTCATTGCGGCCACCAACGTTGTAGGTTTCACCAAGGCGGCCTTTGGTTAAAATCAGATGCAGGGCGCGGGCGTGATCTTCGACATAAAGCCAGTCGCGCACATTGGTTCCTGCGCCATAAACCGGCAATTCCAGGCCGTGCAACGCATTGAGAATCACTAAGGGGATAAGTTTTTCGGGGAAGTGAAAAGGGCCATAATTGTTTGAACAATTTGAAACAATGACCGGCATGCCATAGGTGCGATGCCAGGCTATCGCCAAATGGTCTGCGGCGGCCTTAGAAGCGGAGTAGGGGGACGAAGGGTCGTACGGCGTGGTTTCTGAAAAAAGTCCATCCTCGCCCAGAGATCCGTAAACCTCATCGGTTGAAACGTGCAAAAACCGAAAGGCGGTTTTTGCGGGCGCGCTCAAGCGGTTCCAAAAGGCACGGGCCGCTTCCAGCAACACAAATGTGCCAACGATATTGGTCTGGATGAAATCTCCAGCGCCAGTGATTGAGCGATCAACGTGGCTCTCGGCGGCAAGATGCATAACGGCTTCAGGATTAAACTGTTGAAAAGCTGCATCCATGGCCGCACGATCACAAATATCCGCCTGCAGAAATTTGAAGTTCTGATGATGTTGGATGTCTTTAAGAGACGCGAGGTTCCCGGCATAGGTGAGCTTGTCAACAACCAGAACTAGTGCTCCGACCGCAATTAAATGTCGAGCCACTGCCGAGCCAATGAAGCCAGCGCCTCCAGTTACAAGAATTCGCATCAAAGACTCCGGATTATGTGCTTAGAGGTTCCAGCGGCTTACCGTCATAAGCAAAGGTGCTGTTACACTCCCTAAGAGACGGTAACTGCAAATCCTTGCTTGAAAGCACAGGCTGCGCGCCTTTGGGCAAGGGCCATTCAATATTGATTTCAGGATCATCCCAACGAATTCCGCCGTCGTGGGCGGGAGCATAAAGACTTGAGACCTTGTAGGTGACCTCTGTGTCCGGTTGCAGCGTCATAAACCCGTGAGCAAAGCCAATGGGAACGTAGAGCTGTAGCCCATTTTCAGCTGAGAGTTCTGCCCCGACCCATTTCCCAAAAGTTGGAGACCCGTGACGAATATCTACCGCAACGTCGAAAATGGCTCCGCGGATGCAACGCACCAGCTTATCTTGTCCGTGGGGAGGTGTTTGGAAATGTAGTCCCCTCACGGTGCAGATCGGTCTGGAAAGCGAGTGATTATCCTGGACAAACTGGCAAGCGATGCCGATCTCCAAGAAACGACTTGCATTGTAAGTTTCTGAAAACCAACCCCTATCGTCGCCAAAGCGGCGCGAAGATACCAAACGCACTTGAGACATCACAAAATCCTCTGAAAATTTAGACGTTGGAGCCACACTTGCGTCGTGCCTCTCAATAGACAGCCACTTTGAATGCGTCAACTGGCGGGGTGCTCGAGAGCAGCGCAATTGGGGCAGCGGGCGTGTCGGATTCATTCCTCATTTATTGCTGGTGTTCAGGGTTGTTTTGGGGCGGTGAAAATCACTTTGTCCGGTGTCAGAGTTGCGGTCACAAAGCTCTGGTAAGACTGCATTCCGCAAAGTAATCTCGCGCTGAAATTTGCGCCATTGCCAAAGATACGATTTGCGGCTA
>JAYVYB010000079.1:0-9511 GCA_043784625.1 Methylovirgula sp. | reverse complement strand
GCCGATCCGGCTGGATTGGCCGCCACTTCGCCTGCTTCATGCGTCACGGGCCCAGCCCGGCACCGAAACGCCGACAAAGTTACAAATTTATGCTTGATATCGCCACCAGTTCCAAAACTGCCAGCAGCCTTCTCGAATTTAATTCCGTGACCAAAATTTATGGTCAAACGGTGGCGCTGTCGGATTTTTCACACACATTTGCCCCAGGCAAAGTCAATGCGCTAATGGGCAAAAACGGCTCGGGCAAATCAACATTGGTGAAAATGCTCGCCGGCGTGACCCGGCCCACACAGGGCTCGATTCGAATCAATGGCACCGATGCTGTTTTTCATACGCCGCATGATGCGTTCAACGCCGGCGTCGTGACTGTGCATCAGGAACTTTCGCTGATCCCCTCTCTCTCGATTGGCGAAAATATCTTTCTCGGTCGTCTGCCAAAAACCCGCAAATTTGGTGTCAGCCTTGTCGATTGGGACAAGCTGCACGGAGATGCCAGCGTGCTTTTACATGATATGGGCCTTGATCTCGATTCCCGGCAACCGGTCTCGAACTTGAGCGTCGGTCAGCAGCAGGTTGTTGAAATCGCGAAAGCCATGTCGTTCAACCCGTCGGTTCTGCTGCTGGACGAACCCACCTCGGCACTCGCAACCCCCGAGGTCAACCAACTCTTCGCGCTGGTACGCCGCTTGCGGCAACGTGGCGTGACCATGCTCTATATCACCCATCGCATGAGCGAACTATTTGAAATTGCCGATACATGCACCGTATTGCGCGACGGCAGCTTTGTCGGCTCGGTGCAAATGGCGCAAGCAACCCCGGCTTCGGTGGTCGAAATGATGTTTGGCGAAACCGCGAACGCCAAGCGACCTCTGCGCCGCACTATAGATCGCAGTCCAACGCCCGTGCTTGAATTGCGTGGTTTAACGCAGCACGGCCGCTTCACCGACATTTCATTTGAGCTGCACAAGGGCGAAATTCTCGGCATTGCCGGTCTGCTGGGCGCGGGACGCACAGAGGTGATGCGGGCCATTTTCGGCGCCGACCCGGTTGACGCCGGCTCCGTCCACATCAATGGCACCACTGTTTCGCACATCACCCCCAAAACCATGAAGGAGGCGGGGCTGGGCTACACGCCGGAAAACCGCAAGGAAGTGGGTTTGGTGCAGATATTGCCAACCCACGACAACCTTTGCTTGGCCAGTCTGGCACGCATCGCGCCAAGCGGCATTATCAGTCGCGGTATCGAAAAACCATTTGTACAACGTCAGATTGACAATCTTCATATCAAGGCTGGCGACCCGATGATTCCGGTTTCTTCGCTCTCCGGTGGTAATCAGCAAAAGGTCGTGATCGGCAATTGGCTGAACACAGCGCCGAAGGTGATATTTTTTGACGAGCCGAGCCGCGGCGTCGATGTGCATGCCAAGAGGCAAATTTTTGACATTATCTGGCAACAGGCCGAACAGGGACTCGCGGCCATATTTGTTTCCACCGAGCTGGAAGAGGTTCTGGAAGTCGCGGACCGGATCTTGGTAATGCGCGAGGGCCAGATTGTCGCTCAAGTGGATCCTGTCTCGACAAGCCTAACTGAACTTTACCGTCTGTGCATGGAAGAACCGACCCAATGACTCTGAACTTTGCCACTCATTCGCGAAGCAATCCGGCGATTCAGCTGCTCAAAACCTACCCCATGGAGCTGATACTTGCGGTTTTGGTTGTCGTGCTCATTGCAAAAGCGCCCGGCTTCGCCAGTCTCGCAAATCTACTCAATGTGTTGCGAACCGGCTCGATGCTGGGGATTATCGCTTTTGGCATGACATCGGTCATTATAGCCGGCGAAATCGACCTTTCTGTGGGTGCCGGTGCGGCCCTATCGGGTTGTGTTGTCGCCTGGTTTGCGGGGGCGCTGGAAGCACGGTTTGGTGAAGTGGCCGCTGTTGTCGTTGGTGTTACTGTGGCAATCTCAATCAGTTTTGCGCTTGGCTTCTCTGTGGGCAAATTCCGCCAATGGTTCAACGTTCCCTCGTTTATTTGCACGCTCGCGCTTTTCACTGCTTTGCGCGGCGCTGCGAACCTGATTACAGGCGGCTTTCCGCTCACCACCTTTCCAATCTGGTTTGATTTCTTCGGCGGCGGTTACTTGTTCGGGATTCCCTTCCCCGTTTACATCTTCCTGATCACCTTCATTGGCATGCATTTCCTGATGAACTACACTCGCTTTGGCCGCGCGGTTTATGCAGTTGGCGGCAATATGGAAGCGGCACGCCTCTCCGGCATCGATATCTGGTGGGTCAAATCCATGACGCTGGGCATCACCGGCGCGATGACGGCGGTGTCAGGAATTCTCATCGCGTCACAAATCGGCTCCGGCACGGGCACCACCGCCACAGGTATGGAGCTAGACGTGATTGCAGCTGTGATCATCGGCGGCACTTCGCTTTTTGGCGGCAAGGGCAGGGTTTGGGGAACCCTTATTGGGGTGCTGTTTCTGGGGTGTATTTCCAATGGCATGACGCTGCTAAACGTCAGCGAATATTGGCAATATGTGGTGCGCGGCGCCATAATTCTCGGCGCGGTCCTGCTGAATCAGGTGCTTGAGCGTGTTCGCTAAAGCATATCACGCAAAAGTGCACAGCGGTTTTGCGATAATTGCACGCGGTGTCAAAGGCATTGAAGAGCGGTTCGCATCTGTCAAGACGTGAACCGGACTAGGGAGAGAAACATGATGGATTTTACAGGAAAGGTGGCACTGATCACCGGCACAACTGGCATCGGCCAAGCCTGTGCGCTGCGGTTGGCACAGGGCGGCGCAAAAATTCTGGCCTGTGGTATCGACGAGCAGGCAAATGCAGCGCTGGCCAAAACCGCAGCCTCCCGCAATCTGGAGATTCACGCCTTCAAAGCAGACGTCTCGGTGGCAGATGAGGTCGAAAGCGCTGTGGCCGAAGCCGTCCGCCGGTATGGCGGGCTTGATACCATTATCAACGCGGCAGCTGTGCATCCCTTTGGGACAGTTGTCTCAACAAGCTACGACATATGGCAGCGCTGCATGGCGGTGAATGTGGGTTCGATTTATCTGACCGCCCATTTTGGCATTCCGGAAATCACCAAACGTGGCGGTGGCACCATCGTCAATATTTCCTCGGTGCAGGGCTTCAACTGCCAGCAGAACGTGGCCGCCTATGTTGCCACCAAGGGAGCGATCCATGCGCTTACGCGCGCCATGGCGCTCGATCATGCCGACCAGAAAATCCGGGTGAATTCCGTAAGTCCCGGTTCAGTGCGCACGCCAATTCTCGAGCTGGCAGCACGTACTTATGGCGGCGAGGGCGTTAGTGTCGAACAGGCATTCCAGCGCTTTGGTGCCGCGCATCCCATTGGGCGAATTGGAGAGCCGGAAGAGGTGGCCGACCTCGTCGCATTTCTGACCTCCAACAAAGCCGGTTTCTGCACCGGCAGCGATTATCGCATTGATGGCGGGCTGACCGCCGGTATTGGCGTGAAATAGGACTATCCCATGAAAATCGGACTCGGACTCTATCGCGAATCTCTCACTCCCGAAAATTTTCAGTTTGCCAAGCAAGCTGGCGCAACACACATCGTGGCGCATATGACCAATTATTTCCGCGGCAAGGATCCAAGCCTGTCCAGCGGCGATGATGCCGAAGGCTGGGGCGATTGTTCGCAAGACACTTTATGGACCTATGAAGAACTCGCTGAATTGGTAAAATCGGTCAAGGCAGCGGGTTTGGAACTCGCTGCCATCGAGAATTTTTCCCCGAAGTTTTGGTCGGACATTCTACTCGGCGGCCCCGACAGCGCCGCGCAAATCGAGGGCATGAAGCAGCTGGTTCGAGACGCGGGCCGGGCCGGTGTGCCCTGCTTTGGCTATAATTTTTCGCTGGCTGGCGTTTGGGGCTGGCGGCGCGGTCCGTTCGCGCGCGGGGACGCCTATTCTGTCGGGTTCGATATCACCGAAATCAACCCTGATCTCCCGATGTCGGACGGAACCGTCTGGAACATGCGTTATCGTGCCGCGCGGCCCGGTGCCGCGCCCGTGCAGGTTTCGAACGAGCAATTATGGCAACGTTTGACCAGTTTTTTGCAGGAGATTGTGCCGGTTGCGGAGAAGGCTGGCGTCATTTTGGCTGCTCACCCGGATGATCCTCCAGCCGAGCAGCTGCGTGGCACGGCGCGACTTGTCAACCGGCCCGAAAAATATGACCGGCTGCTGGATATTGTCGATTCACCCTCAAACGCGCTCGAGCTGTGTCTGGGTTCGTTACAGGAAATGCCCGGCGGTGACATTTATGAACACGTCCGCCGTTTTGCCCGCCGCAATCGCATCGGCTATATTCATTTCCGCAATGTGAAGGGCAAGATTCCAAAATATGTCGAAACCTTTGTCGATGAGGGTGATATTGACATGGCGGAAATCGTCCGCATTCTGCGTGATGAAAACTATCAGGGCGTGTTGATCCCCGACCATACACCCAGCATGACCTGCGCCGCATCATGGCACGCAGGCAAGGCGTTTGCCTTAGGCTATATGCGTGCTCTCGTGCAAAATGCCGCGACGCTAGGGCCATCCTGGTCGCTGGCAAAATTGTCCTTCGCAACAGAATAACAAAAAGGTCGAGCGATGAATTCTCCGGTCAGATGTCTTGTTCCCAGCGGCGACAAATGCGGCGAAGGCGCTGTTTGGTCAGCAGCGGAAAACGCGGTCTACTGGACCGACATCAACCGTTTTCTCATCCACCGCTTTGATACTTTGGCTGAAACCTTGCAGTCTTGGTTCTTTGACGAACCGGTTGTCGCCATTTCCCTGACCAGTAAGCCGGATCAGATGTTGGTGACACTGGCGTCGAAGCTGATTTACTGGTGGCCCTGCTCTGACAAACGCGCGGATTTCGGCTTTGATTTGCCAGGATATCCGCTTGTGCGCTTCAACGATGGCCGATCCGATCCTGCCGGGAACTTCTGGGTCGGCTCTATGAAAAACAACGTGCTGGCGGACGGCGAATTGGGCGAGGCTGGCAAGGGTCAAGGCGTGCTCTATCGCGTCGATCCGCAAGGCAATGTCACTCAATGGCGGCAGGGATTGGGTATTTCCAACACGCTGTGCTGGAGCCCCGATGCGCGCACCTTCTATTTCGCGGATACGCTCGAAAATGAAATCCGCGCCTATGATTACAATGCGACAAACGGAGCCATTTCAAACGAGCGGGTATTTTTCAGGGGTTTTGACCACGGCGCTCCGGACGGGTCAGCAATCGACAGCCAAGGCTATCTATGGAATTGCCGCTTTGGCGGCGGCTGCATTGTCAGAATAGCTCCAGACGGCACTGTCGACAGGGTCGTTAACATGCCGGTTCAAAACATAACAACCTGCACTTTTGGCGGGCCCCAGCTGAAAACCTTGTTCGTCACCACTGCCAGCATCGTGTCGCCGCCGGGAAACCGGCTCGCCGGAAGTCTGTTTGCATTGCAGGTTGGCGTCCCCGGGCTTGGCGAAAACCTCTATCACATTGCCTGAAAGGCAAAGGATATTTATGACGGGCAACGCCTCTGGTGAGTTGCAAATAACACATCCAGAGGCCATTTGCTTTTTTCGTATCCCCAAGCCTATTTCGCAAATACGAGCGCTCCCGGCCCTGCATATTTTGCATTCGCCCCTAAAAACTCTTCGATACGCAAGATCTCATTCCATTTGGCCATCCGTTCAGACCGGGTAATCGAACCAACTTTAAACTGCCCGGCGTTCCATCCCACGGCCATATGCGCGATCGTCACATCTTCGGATTCGCCCGAACGGGCCGAAACAATCGCCCCCAAACCGAGCCGATGCGCTGTTTCAAGCGCCGCATAAGTCTCCGTCACCGTGCCCGCCTGATTGGGCTTGATCAGCACGCAGGTTGCAAGCTTTTCACGCGCCGCTTCCTCGACACGCGCGGCATTGGTCACTAGCAGATCGTCGCCGACGATCTGCACTCGCCTGCCAACAGCGGCTGTGAACATGCGAAATCCTTGTTTGTCGTCTTCGGCGAACGGATCTTCAATGGAAATAATCGGATAGCGGTCTACCCAATTCACCAGCATTTCCCCCATACCGTCACGGTCAAGTTCGCGCTGGTCAAGCCCAAGACGATACCGTCCATTTTTACAAAATTCAGACGCTGCAACATCAAGCGCGATCGAAACTTCGTCACCCGGCGTATAGCCGGCCCGCTCAATGGCCCGCACGAGAAAGTCCAAAGCTTCCTCATTCGTATCAAAGCTTGGCCACCAACCGCCCTCGTCAGCGACACCTTGCAATCGGTTTTTCTCCGCCAGCAGCTGGCCGGCAGCGCGATAGACTTCGGCTGTCCGCTCCATAACCTCATCGAAATTCGAGGCTGTCGGGCAAATGACCAGAAAATCCTGGATATCGACCCGCCGTCCGGCATGGGCGCCGCCGCCAAAGATCTGGATTTCCGGCACTGGAATGCGCACAGGATCGCCGCCAGAAAGATAGGCCCATAAAGGTTTCTTGACTGAGGCCGCGGCGGCATGAAGTACCGCCATGGAAACGGCGAGCAGTGCGTTGGCGCCCAGGCGTGTCTTGTTGGGCGTGCCGTCGAGTTCTATCAGCGCTTCGTCGATTTCCTGTTGGTTGCCGACGTCCATACCTTTTAAGGCGGTAGCAATTTCGCCATTCACATGGCTGACGGCACGCGCAACATTATAGCCGCCCAGTTTTTGGCCGCCGTCGCGCATGTCAAGCGCCTCACCCGAACCGGTCGATGCTCCTGCAGGCGCGATGGCGCGGCCAGACACCCCGCTGGCGAGTGTAACTTCCGCTTCGACCGTTGGTCGCCCTCGCGAATCCCAAACCCGGCGTCCGTGAACATGCGCGATTGCGGTCATGATATTTGTGCCTGAAATGTTGAAAGCATCTTTGCCCAATGGGCGCCGACTGTTGAGAGCTGCGGCACGGCAGTCTGAATCCGGGGAATCGCAAAATCCCGCACGGTCTGCCTGACGTCAGCGTCTGTGACATATTCGACTGGCGACTTTCCATCGATACGGGCGAGCAAAAGAGCCGGAAGCAGTGCAGCAGCGCGTGCCTCCAATGCAGCGGGCAGCTCCCAGTCGACCTTCTGAAAATAGGCTGCCGCCAGTGCATCGAAACTGACTAGAAAGCCCTCGCGTGCTGAAGGCACCCGGAGGCATTTCAATAAGAGATGATTCAGGCAAAAAGCCAGATCGAATGCAGGATCGCCATACCACGCACATTCAGCGTCCAGGAAGACCGGGCCATCTGGACCGACCAGAATGTTCTTGGGCGAGACATCGCCATGCACCAATGCCAGCCGGGTGAGTAGCGTGACGTCGACCAGATGTTTGAGCGCCGCCGCAAGGTTCTGGTGCCGGGTTGCCGTATATTCGAGATAGGGTTCGAGGCGGATGGTGCGAAACAAGGCGTCGTCATTGAATTTCGGCGCCATCTGGCCTTGACTCGCTGTATAGGCGTGAATAATGCCAAGACTTGTGCCAACTTTCGCGGCAAAGGCAGCATCGGCCCGGCCTTCAAGCAGTTCGCGCTTCCACACAACATGCGTTTCCGGCGGAAGAAAATTCATTGCAAACCAGCCGCGTTCAGGCTGATGCGCCAGAATAAGAGGCGCTATTCCCGACACAGCGGCATTTGCCGTTTTGAGCCAGGCTACTTCTGCGGCATTGCGGCTGACGGGGGCGCGCCAATCTGCGGCAACACGCAATTTCTCCAAAGCACGCTTCACCGCGAATTGTTGACCTCCCGCCCGCACCAGCCAGATATCGGAAGCGACGCCGCCCGTCAGCGGCACAAATTCGGGCTCAGCTCCGGCAGGAATGAGTCCGAATTGCCTTAGGTCTCCGATAATGGCGTCGAACGCAGGATCCGTCATCTTTAGGCCCCGCCGAACGGCGAAGCCACGGTCCGTTGCACCTGCTCACCAAGATGCTCGATGCCCAAGCGAACGGTTTGACCAGCCTTGAGAAATACTGGCGGTTTTTGGCCCAGACCAACACCAGGAGGAGTACCGGTGCTGATAATGTCGCCCGGAAGCAGTGACATGAACTGGCTGACATAGCTGACCAGCGCACGGACGCCGAAAATCATCGTCCGCGTGCTGCCGTTTTGGTAACGATGACCGTCAACCTCAAGCCACATTGAAAGGTTTTGTGGATCAGCAATCTCATCCTTGGTTACCAGCCAGGGGCCGATCGGTCCAAATCGGTCATAGCCTTTGCCTTTGTCCCAGGTGCCGCCGCGTTCCACTTGATAGTGACGTTCCGAAACATCATTGATCAGGCAATAGCCGGCAATATACTCATCGGCCTCATCTTCGCGCACGTGACGGGCTGTCTTGCCAATAACTAGGCCAAGTTCGACCTCCCAGTCGGTCTTCAATGACCCCGGCGGGATGTAAATTTCATCGTTAGGGCCGCAGACGGCGGTCACGGCCTTCATGAATATAATCGGCTCTTCCGGAATGGGCGCGCCGGTCTCGGCGGCATGGTCGGCATAATTAAGGCCGATGCAGACAAATTTGCCCGGCCGCCCGACACAGGCACCAATACGCTGGCCTTCCTCCACCAATGGCAAGGAGAGCAGGTCGATATTGGCGATTGCCGCCAGATTGCCAATCGTCGTGGGATCAATATCCGTCATCATCGAAGAAAGGTCACGCAAGCTTCCGTCTTGGGCAACAATCGCCGGACGTTCAGCCCCCTCAATTCCATAGCGCAGCAGTTTCATGTTTATTCTTTCTGATATTTCTAGTTGGTGGCACCGCCATCCAGAACCAGCACAGAGCCGGTCATGAAGGCACTTTCATCAGCAGCAAGATAGGCAGCTAAAGCGGCAATTTCTGCTGCGGTTCCAAGCCGACTCATCGGTTGACGGGCGATAAAGGCAGCTTTTGCTGCAACCGGATCCGCGGCCGCATTAATACGATCATTCAGCAACGGAGATTCTACCGTGCCGGGGCAGATTGCATTGAAGCTGACGCCCGCTTTAACATGGTCGACTGCAAGCGCCTTGGTCATGCCAATTAGCGCGGCTTTAGACGCGCCATAGGCAACGCGATTTGGAAACCCGCCGACAGACGAGGCTGCCGAGGCAATAGTTACAATGCTGCCTGCGCCACGCTCCAGCATTCCGGGTAGCACCGCGCGAACGGCGTGAAACGCCGAATCCACGTTGATCCGAAAGGACTTCTGCCAATCGTCATAACCAGTCTCAGCAATCGTTCCGTGATGCACCCAACCGACGCAATTGAGCAGAATATCGAACGGTTCACCAGCAAGCACGGCGCGTGTTGCAGCCTCGTTTGAAGCATCAAAAGCAGCCGTCCGAATGGGTCCGGAATTCAAGTCTTGAAGCCGTTCGGCATTTATATCGACGGCTAAAACCTCGGCGCCTTCTGCGGCGAGCCGCTCGGCAATCGCTCGGCCAATTCCCTGCGCCGCAGCTGTCACGACAGCG
>JAYVYB010000078.1:0-3082 GCA_043784625.1 Methylovirgula sp. | reverse complement strand
TAGAGGGACGCGCACGTCGCAGTAATGTCAAGCAAATTCTGGGCTAACTTTAAATAAGTGTAGCCCACACAGCGCGATCGGCAATAAGCCGCCGATATCGCTGGTAAATGGCTCAGCGGCAGCCCCGCCGATCTGAGCCTAAACCCCGGAAATTCCAGCTCCGGATGGCCTAAATTCGGGGAGCAGGTCAATAAAAAGCGTCGTAAAATCAGTAATGGTCGAAAGGCATGGCCATCCTTTTCTGGTCTACAGTAGCTTTCAAATCTTTTAATTAAGACCAGATCTTTTCTAAAGCATTTGACGACTTAAGCATGGGGAATGGAGAATTTATTTTATGGATCACTATGATTTACTGGCCCGTGAAGGATGGTCTGCCAAGTCGATGCTTATCGTTTCCCCGTTTGTCGAGAAGGCATTTTTTGAGACGCTCGCTGAAAAAATAAAACCGAAGGCCCTAACCGTCGTAATCGACGATAGCTGTCGATCCAGCGACATAGAGATGATCAAAAAAATACAAAATCAGACTAAAAATTTAAACGTTGTGCTAGCAGGTTGCTCCGGCCTTGTTCACGCGAAAATATTCTATGTGGAATGGATAACGTCAGCGAAACGAAGTGCATATACGCTTGTTTATGGATCGGGCAACGCGACACGCCAGGCCTTCGAGGGAGTAGTTAATTCTGAACTAATGTGTAAGGTCCGACTTACAGCGGCAAACCACGGACCTATTCTCGATTGGCTTAATAATGTTGTGGCGAAAGCGAACAGCTTAGCACAAAGTCAAAATGCAGTTCGGAACAATAAAAAATCAGCCACTATAGAAAAAGTAGACCTTGCGCCGTTGCGCGACGCGGAGGTAGCCAAGGGGGTACACCTTAGGCTACCGGGAATGTCCCTAAAGCACGCAACCAGTAAAGCTGACGGCTTTGACTCGTGGCTTCAACGCGGACATTTGCTCTCGAAGTATGATCCTGACAATGCCTTTCTGAAAATTGGGATAGATTTAAAAAAGGAGCTTCCTAAAGGTGCACTTGAGAGCGCTGTCAGACGAAGTGGTTTTGACACTCAGTTGTCAAAAAAACTGAACTATTCTTACATTGCAGTATCTAAAAAAGACGCCGACGGTTCAAAAAAAGAATCTTGGCGAAGCAAATATTTTGTCTGGACCCATCTTGGCTATTGGTGTTCAGACGAATGCTATAAAAATCATAATAATCAGTTCAAAAATTCAGGTTATAAAGCCAGAAAGGCAAATATTGATAAACTGAAGCTGCTTGAAGTAGAAGCAGAAATAAATAAAGAGTGTTCAATATTTATCGAAAAAATGCGGGAACTTTGGTCAAGCTTAGGAACAACAGCACGTGATTATCTGTACGAAATAGACAACGGGCTACATGAAGCGAAATATAAAGAAATCTTCGATAAGAAAATTAAAATCGACTTTGAAAAAATTGCCGATGAAGACTTTTGTGAACGTTATGTGACTGGTTATGAGAACATAGAGTTACCCCGCTTTCGGGTTGATGCCAAGGCTTGGAATAGTTTTGTTTTAAGTTTCTTGGATCAAGTTCGCTTCGAAGGAAACGCAAAAAAGAGGAGTAATTCTCTTATTTATGGCCATTTTTTTCACGTCGTTGAAGACACTGATTTTGAAACGTCTCAAAAGATGCTGAAATTTCTAAAACAAAATTGGAATTCTGCTACCGAAGATGGGCAGACTATTGGTGAGTATATAGTTAGTTACCACGACAACCCGTGATTGCGTGTCACACGTTCACTGTTTCTGGTAATCTTCAATTAGATGTCTGCTCAGAACCAGTGAAACAGGTGTCCGGCTCGATGTCAAAGGAGTTTCTGTAAGCCGGTGAAAAATGACTGGCTGGTGACACATCAAAAGCCGCGTACTCAAATGATTTTAAAGTTTTGCGGCGTGATGCGCGCGATATGAAAGAAGTCATCGCCGAGCAGGTGCTCGAACTGCATGTGATCAAAAAAACATGATTGCGGCTATTGGAGATAAGGAATGAGATATTCTTCCTCCCAGAAGAAAAAGATTGGCAATAGTTCAATACTTACCGCATGATTACACGCTAAATTTCGTTCGTCGCAGAAAATCAAAAAATCAAGAGATCCATTTTTGCCACTCAAAAACTCCGTTTTCATGCATGGCATTCGAGATAACCATTCTCGGGGCAGCGTCGCCGATTTCTTAAGGCTGCGGGTGTCGCAAGGAAGTATACTCTCTGTCGTCTCGGCCTATTCTACCATCCATGCATATCAAGCGTTGAAGGCAAATCTGGACGGCGTGGAGCGACTTCGTTTTTTATTTGGCGAACCTCGCTTCATCGGTTCACTGGATCCTGAAAAGACCGAGCGAAAGAGGTTTGCAATTGAAGATGATGGTCTAGAACTCGCCAATCGTCTCCAGCAAAGACAGGTCGCATTCGATTGCGCGCGTTGGCTTGATGAGAAAGTCGATATCCGTTCAGTTCTCGATGCGAACTTCGTCCACGGTAAAATGTATCACATCGACGATGGCCGACGGGAGCACGCTATTGTTGGGAGTTCTAATTTCACGCGTCGCGGCTTGGGCATATCGAGCACGCCGAATATTGAACTAAACTTAATTGTCGATAGTGATCGGGACCGCTCGGACCTTAAGGGCTGGTTCGATGAAATATGGGATGACAAGAAGCTCGTCTCGGACGTTAAGGACGAGGTTCTGAGATATCTTGAACAGCTCTACGTCAACCACGCGCCGGATTTCATCTATTTTAAGACGCTTTATCACGTATTCGAACGCTTTGTTTCAGGGCAAGACGCCGACGCGGCCCTTTTTGAGCAGACCGCGATCATAGATACTGATATCTGGAAAGCGTTGTTCGATTTCCAGAAGGACGGCGTGAAAGGGGCAATCCACAAGATCAACGCCCACAATGGGTGTATTCTTGCCGATAGCGTGGGTCTCGGGAAAACCTATTCGGCACTAGTGGATTGATCGGAACGGAGGAGTCCTGATCTGGATTCCCTTTGACGTTGTTTTGTGCGAGTCTTTCTGATGCGCACAGGGATCAATTTCACC
>JAYVYB010000077.1:0-7035 GCA_043784625.1 Methylovirgula sp. | reverse complement strand
CGTTCTTCATAAAGAACTCTAGGTGAAAAATGCCGATAAATGCAAAGGCGGAACCGAGCCAAAAGCAACAGTCTCTGCGCGAGGCGGATGCGCCGCACAGCCTTGTCGTGCGCTTTGGTATGGATGAGCCTTTGCAGCTTGACTCAGGCGGTTTGCTCGCGCCGCTTACCCTAGCCTATCAAATATACGGCGTACTGAACGCTCAAAAATCCAATGCTGTGCTGATTTGCCATGCGCTTACCGGCGACCAGCATGTCGCCAATGTTAATCCCATTACCGGCAAACAAGGCTGGTGGGAAAATATGGTTGGGCCGGGCAGGCCGATCGATACCAATCTTTATTTCGTCATCTGTTCCAATGTGATTGGCGGCTGCATGGGGTCAACAGGACCCGCCTCATTAAACCCGGCTGCGGGCAAAAGTTTCGGGCTGGACTTACCGGTTTTGACCATTCGGGACATGGTTAGGGCGCAGGCAAGGCTCATAGATCACCTCGGCATTTCGCAGCTATTTTGCGTGGCCGGAGGCTCGATGGGCGGCATGCAGGTGTTGCAATGGGCGGCGACTTACCCAGATCGGGTCTATTGCGCTATGCCGATCGCCACCGCCGCCAAACATTCTTCGCAAAACATCGCGTTTCACGAAGTCGGGCGTCAGGCGATTATGGCAGATGCAGACTGGCAGGGCGGGCGCTATCTCGATATGGATGTTGCCCCTTCCAAAGGCCTTGCTGTGGCGCGGATGGCAGCGCACATCACCTACCTTTCCGATGAGGCGCTGCAGAGGAAATTCGGCCGTAATATGCAATCCGGTGGCGAAAAGTCATTTTCTTTCGACGCCGAGTTCCAAATCGAGAATTATCTGCGCTATCAGGGCGCGAGTTTTGTCGACCGCTTTGACGCAAACTCATATTTGTACGTGACGCGCGCCTGCGACTATTTCGATTTGGCCGGTGAGTTTGGCGGCTCTTTGGCAGCGGCCTTCAAGGGCACCAAGACGCGGTTTTGCGTGGTGTCATTCAGCACCGATTGGCTGTATCCGACCTCTGCCTCGCGGGCGATTGTTCATGCGCTGAATGCGGCGGGGGCGTCAGTGTCATTTGTGGAAATAGAGTCAGACAAAGGCCACGATGCTTTTTTGCTGGACGAACCGGACTTTATGGGGACGACACGAGGTTTTCTGGAGGCTGCGGCCAGAAAAAGCGGCATTATTGCAAGAAATACCGCTACAACCAGCGTCATTGAAGGCCCGAAATCATGAGCGAGCATTTGGCGGCACGGGATTCAGCCCGCGTTGATTTTCTCACAGTTGCGGAAATGGTGGAATCCGGCGCGAGGGTGCTTGATGTCGGTTGCGGTAACGGCGCGTTGCTGGCTCTGCTTGCGGAAACGCGCGGGTGCGACGGACGCGGTATTGAACTTTCGCAGCGCGGAGTGAACGAGGCGGTAAGCCGGGGTCTTTCGGTTGTACAGGGAAATGCCGACACCGATTTGCAGTTTTACCCGGATGGCGCGTTTGACTATGTGATTCTTTCGCAGACGTTGCAGGCTACCCATCGGCCAAAGGATGTGTTGGAGGATATGCTTCGGATCGGCAAACGGGCCATCGTTTCATTTCCAAATTTTGGCCATTGGCGAATTAGAAGTCAGATATTGTTCAAAGGCCGGATGCCGGTGACAGAAAACCTGAGCTATTCATGGTTTGATACGCCCAACATCCATTTTTGTACCATCGCTGATTTTGTGGCGCTGGCGCGGGATATGGACGCGAAAATCGAAGACGCCGTGGCGCTGGACCGCTTCGGCAAACGCATGATGGTCCATGCGCCATGGGCGATATGGAACCTGTTCGGGGATCAGGCAATCTTCTGCCTTAGCAAAGCCAAAGCCTAAACAAAGCCAAAGCCTAAACTTTGTTGGCCGCCATCAGGGCGACAAAGCGCTTGAACAGATAATGGCTGTCTTGCGGGCCGGGGGATGCTTCCGGATGGTGCTGCACAGAGAAGGCAGGACGATCAGTTAAAGACATGCCGCAATTGGTGCCGTCAAACAGAGAACGATGGGTTTCGACCGCGTTGGCAGGCAATGTCTTTACATCGACGGCAAAGCCGTGATTCATTGAGACTATTTCCACCTTATTGGTGGTAAAATCCATCACAGGATGGTTTGCACCGTGGTGGCCCTGGTGCATTTTTAGTGTTTTAGCGCCAACAGCGAGACCGAGCATTTGGTGGCCGAGGCAAATTCCGAATATCGGGACGCGCTTTTCAAGCAGGGCGGATATCGTTGGAACCGCATATTTGCCAGTTTCAGCGGGATCGCCAGGACCGTTGGACAGGAACACGCCATCCGGCTTGAGGGCCAAAACATCAGCGGCGCTTGTGGTGCTTGGCACGATGGTAACCTGGCAGCCTTCATCTGCGAGCAGCCGTAAAATATTGCGTTTCGCACCAAAATCCATCGCAACCACGTGAAAGGCATGTGAGGCAGCGACGCCATATCCCTTCGCCGGGTTCCATGTGGTCTGGCTCCATTGCGAGGCGGCCAGGCTGGTCACGTCTGGAACAAGGTCCATACCCTCCAAACCGGGCCAGCTTGCGGCCTGCGCCTTTAATGCGCCGAGATCAAAATTTCCGTCTGGCTGGTGTGCGATGACAGCGTTGGGCATACCCTTATCGCGGATAAGTGCCGTAAGGGCGCGCGTATCAATGCCGGACAAACCAATGATGTTGCGCTCTTTAAGCCAAACATCGAGATGTTTGGTGTGGCGATAGTTTGACGGGTTGGTGAGCGCGCTTTGCACGATCAAGCCGCGCGCACCGTTCGTCTGCGCCATATCAAGCGTTTCAACGTCTTCCTCGTTGGTGCCAACGTTGCCGATATGCGGAAATGTGAAGGTGATAATTTGTCCGGCATATGAAGGATCGGTGAGAATCTCCTCATATCCTGTCATGGCGGTATTAAAGCAAACTTCGCCAACAGCAGTGCCAACAGCACCAAAGCCAAAGCCCTTGAGCACTGTGCCGTCGCTCAAAACGACGACAGCTGTGTGTTTGGGTATGGTCCATCCATTTGATACAGCGTTGTTTGCGACTTTGTCTTGAACAGCGGGCATGGTCGTCCTACAGAGGCTCACGAATGTGCTAGTTAAGTTTGATGATGGCGTTGCTTTGAAGCAAGCAGCGCGCAAGGTCAAGGTGATAAAGGGAAAAGTGATGCGCGAGAAACTGATGGATAGCTTGAAAACTGCGATGAAAGCCGGCGATAAGCCGCGCGTTTCTGCCGTGCGGATGATTCAGGCTGAGCTGAAAGACAAGGACATCGAAGCGCGCGGTCTCGGCAAAGTGGTCACAGAAGAGGATATTCTGAGTCTGTTGCAGAAAATGGTGAAAAAGCGCCAGGAATCGCTAAGCATTTATGAAAAGGCTGATCGGGAAGACCTTGCTTCAGTTGAACGCAGCGAGATCGCCATCGTAAGCGAATTCCTGCCGGTGCAAATGTCTGAAGCGGATGCTTTGGCCGCGATTAAGGCAGTTATCAGCGAAATTAACGCTAATGGTATGAAAGATATGGGTAAAGTTGTAGCTGTGCTAAAAACCAAATATGCAGGAACGATGGATTTTGGTAAGGCAAGCGCGTTGGTGAAAGCGCAATTAAGCGCATAGAGGTGAGCTGTAGGCCGCATGTCGTGAGACCTATTTTGGAGTGGCGTCCGTATGGCTCATCAGTTGAGCGGACTTTATTTTGCCCTGATTGGCCGCGTATTTAGTGTAATTCCTTTCTCTGGAGGTCCGTTGTGACGGTCACCGAAAATTCTTCCGAAGCGGCTTTGCCGAGAGTTAAATCAACCCAATTAAAAGTGGTAATCGAGCCGAAGTTTGACGCGGCTCCGATGATGACACCAGAAGCCGCTCCGTTTGTTGCGACGGCATCGACCATAAGGGTGTTTTCCGCCGATGCGGCGAGTTCGGTAGATTTGTTGGGCGATGCGGTGGATGCCGCCGTTTTAGCCGAAATGTTGGCGCATAAGGGCACGCAAACGCCGGTCACTCTAGGACTGTTTGGTGGGGCGGGCGTTGGCAAAAGCACCTTCGTTGCTCTGATGCTGGAGCGTGTGCAAGGTCTTAGCGCCGCAGCCGAAAAGGTTCCGTCTGGGCCGTTTTTATCAAAAATTGTTATCGTCAAGGCAAGGCTGCAAAGCGGGGTTTCGGCCGCATCGACCTTGGCGCGTGCCGCCTACCAAGCTTTGGCGCGTGCCGGATATGGGCCCCTGCTTGACGAGACCCAACATGCAGGACGAGACCCGCAATTGGTGGCCCGAGAGGCTCAGGAAGCTTTAGGCGAGGCACGCCAGCGGTTAGACATGGAGCGGCAGACGCTGCACGAATTGAACGGTCGTAACGCCCGGTTGGCCGATACGGTCTTGTTCGAGTCCGCCGGATCGAGGGTAGATTCCTACGCACGCAAAATTAGAGGCACGCTTGAGCCGCGTCTGCGCAGTTTCGGATTCGAAGCATCTGATCCGTTGGCGGCGTTCAAAACATTGGTGCGGGACGTGGCGGATACGCGCGGCGTGTTCCCTCGCCTGGGCGGGTTCTTGCGATCGCTTTGGGCGTTTAAAGGTCAGACAAAGCTATTGGTTTTGGCGGTTCTGTCGCTGGCTTTGGCTTGGGCTGCGGGTTTTGCCGCCAAAACTGAAACAGTTTGGAGCGCCAATCTGAAGGCGTGGCCGGACAATCTCCAGCCTGTGGCAAACTACCTTATCAGCCATGCTGATTGGCTGCACACGCTCCAAGCCGGACTTCTCGGGCTGACCATATTGTTGGTGGTTTGGAATTTTTGGCGGGCGATGCGGTTTTTTCTGCCGATTTCGCACGGTGTTGGCTTGCTACGCTCGGATGTCTCGGCCAGAAAGCGCGATATTGATGGTCTTTTAGCGCATCAAACCCAACGGGTCGGCAGTTTATCTCAAGAGGTGGAGGTTGTGGCCAAACGCGCTTCGGAAGCTCAGGCGCGCGCGCGCGCCGGCAGAGCAAACCAAGCTGCGACGGTGCCGACATTTGCGATTCCTTCTGGTCAAGACGCTGTCGCGGTGGAGTTCTTACGATCAGTTAATGAAATTATTGCCAATCGTGATAACGCAAAGTCAAAATTAAGCTCTGCCGCGCCACAGCGCCTTGTTGTCAGTTTTGGGGGTTTTGATCACCTGACTGCTGCGGAACAATTGGCTTTTGAGGCGGAATTGCAGGATATTTTGAAGGGCGCGGCCTTTGCGTCCATCCTCACCGTGGGCAACGCCACGCTGAGCGCCGCCTCTGTTCAGCGCATGGTTCAAATTCCGTATGATTTGGGCAAACGCGGATTCAGCCGTGATCAAGGCCGCTTGATTGCAAGTTTGTTGGAGCCGGACACTAAGCCAGATGTGATCGGAATTGATCCGAAGCTCTCGGTTTACGATGCGCCGCTGTCTCAAAAGGAGATATCTCTGCTGAACGCTCTTGCAGAATGGGTTGGGCCAGCCCCCCGCAATATAAAGCGGTTTATCAATCTTTACCGGGTGGCACGGGCATTGGAGCCCGATAATGGGGCCAACGTGGCCTTTGCCTTAGCCTTGCAAAATGGCGGAACCAACGAAGAGCGCCAGATTTTTGATGCCGGACTTTCCGGTTACGACTCTGGTGACGTGCCTGAATTTGGCGGACGCCTCGGTCATTTTGTAACTTTGGCCCGCAAGACCTCGGGAGGGCTTCAGGTTGCTCCCATGCGGCGGGCGTTGGCGTTGGCAAGGCGCTTCAGTTCACACTGAGCGCGAGGTCTGGTGCAAAAAAGCAATGATGCACGACAACTTCGCGAACTTGGCTGGACAAGTTGGCTGAACGGTGCGAAATAACGGAAAAATGGCCCTTAAATGGTCGTGATTTTCCGGTGGCGGCGATGCGTCGCATTGTGGCTGAAAATCCGGCGGTTTATGAGGTTGTGTTGATTAACTTGGTCAAAATCGGCCGGGTTTTGTAGCTAACATTTGGATTTGGGGGCTCTCTTGACTACCTCGTCACATGCGCAAGCTGGATCGGCTTCGTCAGACCCGTCTCGGCGGGATTTTCTCTACATTGCAACAGGTGCGGTGGCAGCTGTTGGAGCGGGTGGCATTGCGTGGCCCTTAATCAACCAAATGAACCCGGATGCTTCGACATTGGCGCTTGCGTCGATTGAAATGGACATCGGGGGCATTGCCGAGGGGCAAATTGTCACCATCAAATGGCGCGGAAACCCGGTTTTTATTCGGCACCGGACGAAGAAAGAAATTGAACAAACCCGCGCAATTCCTCTGGCTAAGCTAATCGATCCGCAAAAAGACGAGGATCGTGTCAAGGCTGGTAAAGACCAGTGGCTGGTTGTATTGGGCTCTTGCACCCATCTGGGCTGTGTGCCGCTTGGGCATCAGGGCGAGTTTGATGGTTGGGCCTGCCCGTGCCATGGCTCTCAATATGATGCATCGGGTCGCGTTACCAAGGGTCCGGCGCCGCTCAACCTGCCTGTGCCGGGCTATGAATTCGTTTCCGATACCAAGGTAAAAATCGGCTGATTTCTTGTCAATTGCGCCACTGCAAACCTCAACTGCGAGACAAACTATGAGCGGGCATTCATCTTATACACCATCAAACGGTTTCAGCCGTTGGCTTGATGACCGGTTGCCAATTGTGCGCTTGGCCCACGACTCTTTCGTGAGTTATCCAACGCCGCGCAACCTCAACTATTTTTGGACGTTCGGCGGCATTCTGTCGTTGATGTTGGTGGCTCAAATCATCACCGGCATCGTGCTGGTCATGCATTATACTCCCGAATCCACCATGGCGTTTAATTCCGTTGAACACATCATGCGCGACGTGAATTACGGCTGGCTGTTGCGCTATCTGCACGCTAACGGCGCTTCGATGTTCTTTCTTGCCGTATATATGCACATGTTCCGTGGGCTATATTACGGGTCATACAAGGCTCCGCGCGAAGTTTTGTGGATTTTGGGCGTCATTATCTTC